>NZ_JBSHCV010000003.1:0-397199 GCF_053615975.1 Dietzia sp. NPDC055877
GCCGATGGTACTGCACTCGCGAGGGTGTGGGAGAGTAGGTCACCGCCGAACACAATTTGATAGACAGCGGGAGGGACACCACGTCCCTCCCGCTGTTTCTATTTGTCATGAATGTCTATCTGTAAACCCGAACCCGAGCCGGCACCCCGGCGGACGTAAGGTGAACGACGTGAACGAACCCCGGTCAGACAGCGCAGACCAGTCGCCCAGCCGCGGTGACCGCGACGTACCCCGTCGTGGTGACCGGGCCGAGACCTCCGGTCGACGGGACAACAGCTCCTACGGTGAACGTCGCGGCAATCGGTACGACGGCACCGACCGCGGCACCGGCGCCGGCGATGGCGGAGCGCGTCGCGGCCGGCCGTCGGACGGTGAACATTCCGGCTCACGCGCCAGCGATGATCACCGTGGCGGCGGCGACCGTCGTGCCGCGGGCGCCCGCCGGGAGGACGGTCCTCGTCGTGACGGGGGCGGCCCCCGTCGTGCTTCCCGGCCGAACGACCACCGGGGCGGGTCGCGGACGCGGAGTGGCGGCGTCCGCTCCGAGGGCGACCGTCGGCACGCCGGAGACCGGCGCGAGGGTTCTGATCGCCGATATGGTTCGGATCGCTCCGGGGCGGGGCGTCCCGGCCAAGATGCACGGGCCGCGGCCCGAGCTGACGAGCCTGCGCTTCCCGAGGACATCGAGGCCGCGGATCTGGACATGGAGATCCGACGGGATCTCCGAAGCCTGGACAAGGCCAATGCCGAGATCGTGGCGAAGCATCTCGTCGCGGCGATGTTCTTCGTCGACGAGGACCCCACGCTGGCTCTGGCCCACGGTCGAGCTGCCAAGAACCGTGCCGGCCGCATCGGCGTCGTGCGGGAGACGCTGGGCGTACTGGCGTATCGCGCTGCGGAGTGGGCTGAGGCTCTCGGGGAGCTGCGTGCCGCTCGACGAATCTCGGGCGGCCCCGGACTGCTGGCCATGATGGCGGACTGCGAACGTGGTCTCGAGCGACCTCAGCGGGCTATCGAGATCGCCCGCGGTGAGGAGTCGCGCATGCTCGAGGGCGAGGATCTCGTGGAGCTCCGCATCGTGGAGGCCGGGGCCCGCGTGGACATGGAGCAGCTCGATGCGGCCATGGTGACGCTGCAGGACGCCGGAGTGTCGGCGGAGGCGCAGGGTGAGTCCGCCGCGCGTCTCGACTACGCCTACGCCGAGGTGCTGCTCGCCGCGGGTCGCAAGTCCGAGGCCGCGGAGTGGTTCGGGTACGCGGTGGCGGCGGACCCGGAGCAGAACACCGACGCCGAGGCGCGACTCGCAGAGCTGGGGGACTGATTCGGCGGTGGGTACGTCCAGCCTGTCCAGACTTCACGATGCTCTTCTCGTCGACCTCGACGGCACCCTGTTCCGGGGGAGTGAGCCCATTCCGGGTGTGGCGGAAGGTCTCGAGCAGTCCGGCCTTCCCGTCGTCTACGTGACGAACAACGCGAGCCGCGCCCCGGCGGATACTGCCGCTCACCTGCGGGACCTCGGCTTCGCGGCCGGGGCGGACGAGGTCATGACCAGCGCGCAGGCCGCGGTCGTCATGGTCGCGGCTCAGGTGCCTGCCGGTTCCAAGGTGCTCGTCGTGGGCCACGACAGCTTCCGGGACCTCGCGCGACAGGCGGGTTTCGAGGTGGTCCTGTCTGCGGATGACAATCCCGACGCCGTGCTTCAGGGACTTTCCAGGGAACTGACCTGGGGTGAGCTCGCCGAAGGCTGCCTCGCGATCCGCACGGGGGTCCCGTGGGTGGCCTCCAATACCGATGCGACCCTGCCGACCGAACGGGGACTGTTGCCGGGTAACGGTTCGCTCGTCGCCGCGATGGAGACGGCGACCGACCGCAAGCCTCTGGTGGCGGGTAAGCCCGCGGCCGGGGTGCTCCGCGCCGCCGCCGACCTAGCCGGCTCGACGCGTCCGCTTGTCATCGGTGACCGTCTCGACACCGATATCGAAGGTGCCGTCGCAGCGGGTATGCCGTCGCTGATGGTCCTGACCGGAGTCCACGGTGCCACGGACCTGCTGTCGGCGCCGCCGGCTCGTCGGGCTACCCATCTCGCCCGGGATCTGACCGCGGTGAACGTGGAGGGCGAGGACTTCCTGATCGCCTCCGCAGCCGAGATCGGCGTGTCCGCCCGGGATGGGGTCCTCCATGTGGACTCGGTGCCCGATCACCTCGGGGATGTGCCGCTCGCCCGTTCCGTGATCCGGATGGCCTGGGCGCAGGATGTCGACCGTGTGGACGGCGATACCCCGGGCATCACGTCCCGGTTGACGGATGCGGGTTTCGTCGTCGGCTAGCGTGGAGTCGTGAGCTCTCCCGCACCGCACCCTCGACCCGGGCCCTCGGGGCCCGACATCGACGCGCTCCGCGTGGCATTCGACGACCTCCTCGTTGAGTCCGCAGGGCTGGCCGGCCAGAGCGGCGGTGAGGAGATCGGCGCCGTTCGAGACGACCAGGTGGCGGCACTCGATGCGGCGCACGAGTTGCTGTCCGACGCGCTCTCGGCACTGGACTCCCAACGCTGATGGCCGCACGCCGTATGCGACTCGACGCCGAGTTGGTCCGCCGAAAGATGTGCGACAGCCGGGAACGGGCAAGGGATCTGATCGCCGCCGGCCGGGTGATCGTCAATGGTGTGGCGGCGAGCAAGCCGGCGACCCAGGTGGAGCCCACCACCTCCATCGCGCTGACCGCCTCCGACGAACCCGACTGGGCCTCGCGCGGCGCCCACAAACTGCTCGGCGCCCTAGACGCCTTCGACGTCGTCGTCGACGGGGCCCGCTGCCTGGATGCGGGAGCGTCGACCGGTGGGTTCACCGACGTGTTGCTCAGTCGTGGGGCCGGCCGTGTCGAGGCCGTGGACGTCGGGTACGGCCAGTTGGTATGGAGACTGAGGAGCGACGAGCGCGTCGGTGTCCACGACAAGACAAACGTTCGATCGCTCACCCCCGAGGACATCGGGGGACAGGTCGACCTCGTGGTCTCGGATCTCTCGTTCATCTCTCTGGCGCTGGTCCTGCCGGCGTTGGCCCGCTGCGTGCGCCCGGAAGGAGTCCTGCTGCCCATGGTCAAGCCCCAGTTCGAGGTAGGGCGCGACAGGGTCGGGCAGGGAGGAGTCGTCCGCGATCCGGCGCTGCGGATCGAGGCGGTGACCGAGGTCGCCAGAGTCGCTGCGGAGAACGGGCTCGAGGCGATGGACTGCGTTGCGAGCCCACTGCCCGGCCCGTCGGGCAACGTCGAGTACTTCCTGCACTTGCGTAAGGTCGACGCCGGACAGACCGTGGAATGTGGTGACTCCGCGGTGGCCGCGATCCGTAAGGCTGTAGAGGAGGGGCCCAGATGAGCACATCGGAGCCGTCAGGCCAGGGTCGTCGGATCCTGCTCGAGCCAAACTTCGGCCGCCCGGACATCGTGGCGACCGTGGCGCAGGTCGTCGAGGCGTGTGCGGGACACGGGATCGCCGTGCGGATGCTGGAGGACACCAGTGCTCATGTGGCCACCGGTATCGGCGTGGAGACGGTTCCGGACACGCCGGACGCTGCGGACGGGTGTGAACTCGTCCTGGTGCTCGGGGGTGACGGGACCTTCCTCCGGGCCTGCCAGTACGCCAACGCGGCAGACGTGCCGGTGCTCGGGGTGAACCTCGGGCACATCGGCTTCCTCGCCGAGTCAGAGGTCGAATCCCTCAGCGGTGTGGTCGAGCAGATCGCCGCCCGCGACTACCGGGTGGTCGAGCGGATGACCGTGGAGGCGACCGTTATCCACGGCGACGAGGTACTCGGTCGGGACTGGGCGCTCAACGAGGTCAGCATCGAGAAGACCTCCCGTCAGGGGGTGCTCGAGGCATCGGTGGAGATCGACGGCCGGCCGGTGAGCGACTACGGATGCGACGGCATGCTCGTCTCCACGCCGACCGGCTCCACGGCGTACGCGTTCTCCGCCGGCGGTCCCATCGTGTGGCCCGAACTCGACGCGATCCTCGTCGTCCCGAACAATGCCCACGCGCTGTTCGCCCGCCCGATGGTGGTCGCTCCCACCTCGCGGGTCGCGGTCGAGACCGGCGTGCGGTCCGGTTCTTCGGCGGTGGTGCTCGACGGGCGCCGGACGATCGACGCGCCGGCGGGTAGCCGGGTCGAGGTAATCCGAGGTCGGCGGCCGGTCAAGTGGGTCCGACTGGACGACTCACCGTTCACCGACCGGCTGGTGACGAAGTTCGAGCTTCCCGTCACAGGGTGGCGCGGGCGGTCAGGTGTCCGTCCCCTCGCCTAGGGTGGGTGCGTGCTCACGGAACTCCGGATTAGCGGCCTCGGCGTCATCGACGAGGCCGTCGCCGACTTCTCGCCCGGCCTGTCGGTTCTCACCGGGGAGACCGGGGCGGGAAAGACGATGGTGGTCACGGGCCTGAGGCTGCTGGCTGGCGGCCGCGCCGACCCCGGCCGCGTACGCCGTGGTGCGGACAAGGCGCTCGTTGAAGGCCGGTTCGACCTCACGGCGGCTTCCACGATGGACGAATCCGATCGGCGGGAACTCGACGGACTGCTCGAGGACTCGGATGCCGAGTTCGATGAGGACGGCAGCGTCATCGCCGTGCGGCGCGTAGGTGCTGACGGTCGCTCGCGCGCCCGGCTCGGGGGCCGATCGGTTCCCGCCGGGACCCTGGGACGCTTCTGTGCCCCGCTGCTCGCGGTTCACGGACAGAATGACCAGCTTCGCCTGCTGCGGGCGGATCATCAGCGTGATGCCGTCGACACCCATGGCGGGGACGCGGCCAGGGCTGCCCTCGAGGCCTATCGCGAGACCTTCCGCCGCTGGCGCCGGGCCGAGGCGTCGCTGGCCGAACGCACGGGCAGAGCCCGCGAGCTCGCGCGCGAGGCGGATCTGTTGCGGATGGGGCTCGAGGAGATCGACGCGTTGGCCCCGCAGTCGGGCGAGGGCGCCGAACTCGACGCGCTCATCCGTCGGCTCACCGATTCGGAGGAATTGCGGGAGATCGCCGGCCGGGCACACGAGGCCCTCGCCGGCGACGGCGAGACCGCGGAGCCGATGGTCGGGGTCCTCGATCAGCTCCGTCAGCGGCTGTCGGGCGCTGACGACCCGGCGCTTGATCCCATCGCCACCAGCATCGGCCAGGCCGTGGCGGCCCTCGGCGACGCAGCCACCGAACTCGGCCTCTACCTCGCTGAACTCCCGGTCGATGCGGCGGATCTCGACTCGGCGCTCGAGCGCCGGCACGATCTGCGGGCATTGACCCGCAAGTACGGCACCGATGTCGACGACGTGATGGACTGGGCCGAGAAGGCCAGGGTTCGGTTGACCGAGGTCGACACCTCGGACTCCGCGGTCGCCGAGCTCGAGGCCACCGTCGCGCGGCTGGCCGCCGAGCTGGCCGACCGGGGCGCAGCGCTGACGGACGTGCGGCGTGCAGCGGGCGCGGACCTCGCGGACCGCGTCTCCGCCGAACTGGCGGACCTGTCGATGGGCGGAGCGCGGCTCACGGTCCGGGTCACCCCTTCAGGGGACGGCCTGGAAGGGGCGACCGAGTCCGGTCTCGACGATGTCGTCCTCGAGCTGGACGGCCCCTCGGGCGCGGTGCCGCTGGGCAAGGGGGCGTCCGGAGGCGAACTCTCTCGCGTCATGCTCGCCCTCGAGGTGGTGCTCGCCGAGCGCTCCGGGGGAGGGACCCTGGTGTTCGACGAGGTCGACGCGGGGGTCGGCGGACGAGCGGCGCTGAGTATCGGTAAGCGTCTGGCCAGGCTCGCCCGAACCCATCAGGTCATCGCTGTCACGCACCTCGCACAGGTGGCCGCCTACGCGGACACCCACCTGGTCGTGCACAAAGACTCCGACGCGGACGCGGGCGACACCGTGGTCTCGGGCGTCCGTGCGGTCGCCGATACCGACCGGGTCACCGAGCTGGCACGGATGCTGGCCGGCATGGAGGACACGGACACCGGGCTCGCCCACGCCCGCGAGCTGCTGGAGACCGCCCAGAACCAGAAGTCTCAAGCTCTGGTCGACCGTTAAGCCGACACGCCGGGTCGACCTCCCTGTTCACAGGAATCACACGCGTGATACTCGTGCACATGAAGATGTCGGGTCTGCTCAACCGTCGTTCCAATGATCTCGCCGGTGTCGTCGGTGCTGTCCGCCAGGTCCCCGCGGGGGCACCGGCTCCGAAGAGGCTCGGCGGCAAGGACGTCGTCGTGCTGGACCTCAACCGCACGTCCGCTGCGACCGCCCGGGCGCTGGTCGACGCCGAGGTGGCCGCGGTCGTCCACGTCGCTCGTCCGGGAGAGGAGATGTTGCCGCGCGCGGCATTCCGCATCCTCGCCGGATCCACGGTGCCGGTGATCGAGGACGCGGACCTGTCCGAGGTGGCGGACGGCACCCGTGTCCGCATCGACGAGGGCGTGGTCTACGCGGTCAAGACCGACGAGGAACTGGCCACCGGACGCGAGGCCGGCTCGACCGATCTGCTCGCCGAGGTCGACGCGGCAGAGAGCTCCTACGTCGAATCCGCGCTGGCTCACCTGGCCAATTCCACCGAGTTCCTGAGCATCGAGCACCAGCTCCTCCTGGACGGGGAGGGGCTACCGGAGATCGACGTGGACTTCGTCGACCGTCACGTGGTGGTGGTGACCGGCTCGGAGGCCTCGAAGGATCAATTGGCGGACCTCAAACCGTTCATCCGCGAGTACCGGCCCGTCCTGGTGGGTGTCGACGGCGGCGCCGAGTTGCTGCGCGCAGCGAAGCTGACCGCCGATCTCGTCGTCGCCACCCCCACCGCGGTCTCCGACGAGGTTCTCACCGACGGCGCCGTCCTCGTGGTGCCCGCGGATCGCGACGGTCGCGCGGAGGGCCTGGAGCGCATCTCCGAGCTGGGGATCGGTGCGACGACCTTTCCCGCCGCGGCGACCGCCCGCGACATGGCGCTGCTGCTCGCCTACCACGGCGGCGCCGAGATGATCGTCGCCACCGGCGAGGCCCGGGGGCTCGAGAACGCCTTCGGCGCGTCGTCGTCCCCGTCGTCGACCATGGTGGACACCACCGTGGCGTCCCGCCTTGTCCATGCCGAGGCCTGCGCGACCCTCTACCGCTCGCGTGGTGCCGGGATCGGCCTGGCGCTGGTCGTGCTGGCCGCTCTCGTCGCCGTCGCGGTGGTGGTGCTCATGCGCGATTCCGCGCAGGACCTGCTCGTCTGGGCTGTCGAGAGCTGGAACTCCTTCGCGCTGTGGGTCCAGGGGCTCATCCGGTGATCTCCCTGCGTCGCCACGTCCTCACCCTGGTCGCGGTCTTTCTCGCGCTCGCGGTGGGGGTGGTACTCGGATCGACGTCCGTGGCGACGTCCATCCGGGACGCGGTGGTCGACAAGGAGGAGACGACCGCCGGGCAGCTCGAGGCCGCCCAGCGGGAACTGGACCAGAGCCGACTGGCGAACGATCGACTCGGCGCCCTGGCCGGCGATCTCACCCCCGCTGTGGTCGACGGTCGACTCGCGGACCGGCCTGTGCTCGTCGTGGTGGCCCCCGGTGCTTCGGCCGAGGACGTCGACGCGGTCACCGAGGCGATCTCCCTGGCGGGTGGGATAGATGCCGGCCGGATCCGACTGACGGACCGGGCTGTCGACCCGGAGGCCGACTCCGAGTTGGCGGCCCTCGTGGCCAATCTCCCCATCGGGGACGCACCCGCCGGGGACGCCGACATGGGAGCCCAACTGGGTACGGCTCTCGGGCGGGCCGGCCTTCTGCGCGGCGAGGACGCCGAGCCGCACCTCGACGACGAGGACCGGGCGACAGTGCTCACCACGTTGGCCGACGCGGAGATGATCGCCTACGAGCCGGGGACCATCCGTCCCGGCCAGCTGGCCGTGCTCGTGACAGGGCCCGGGGGCGACGAGGCGGCTGCTGTGCGGACCGCCTCCCTGGCCCGGACGCTCGACAGCGAGGGCGCAGGCGTGGTCGTGGCGAGCGCGATCGGTGCCGGGGCGGGTCAGGACGCCGTCCTGGTACTCCGGTCCTCGGGGCAGGAGGACGCGTCGACCGTGGACAACGCGGGCACCGCGGCCGGGCGCCTGGCCACGGTCCTGGCGCTGGCGGAACAGCTCGAGCGCGGGCAGGGTGACTATGGCCTGCGACACGATGCGACCGCTGCGGCGCCGTCGCTCCCCCCGACGCAGACTCGGTGATAGCCTGAAGCCCCGTGGGGTGCACCGGAGCCGCACCAGCTTTCATCCATTCCGGAGTCTTGACACGGGAGTCCCCTTGGCACTGAACCGAGCCGGATCGCGGTCCGCGACCAAGCATATTTTCGTCACCGGTGGCGTGGCGTCGTCGCTGGGCAAGGGGCTCACCGCCTCGAGTCTGGGGCAGTTGCTCACCGCCCGCGGGCTCCGGGTGACCATGCAGAAGCTCGACCCGTACATCAATGTCGATCCCGGTACGATGAACCCGTTCCAGCATGGTGAGGTGTTCGTCACCGAGGACGGCGCGGAGGCGGACCTCGACCTCGGACACTACGAGCGGTTCCTCGATCGGGATCTGAGCGCCAATGCCAACGTGACCACCGGTCAGGTGTACTCGGCGGTCATCGCCAAGGAGCGTCGCGGCGAGTATCTCGGCGACACCGTGCAGGTGATCCCGCACATCACGGATGCCATCAAGGAGCGCATCATCGCGATGGGCGCCCCCGACGCCGAGGGCCGGACCCCGGACGTGGTGATCACCGAGGTCGGTGGGACCGTCGGCGACATCGAGTCGCAGCCGTTCCTCGAGGCATGCCGGCAGGTGCGCCACTCGGTCGGCCGCGAGAACATCTTCTTCCTCCACGTCTCCCTGGTGCCGTACCTCGCGCCGTCCGGTGAGCTCAAGACCAAGCCCACCCAGCACTCGGTGGCAGCCTTGCGCTCGATCGGCATCGTGCCGGACGGGCTGGTGCTGCGATGCGATCGTGACGTCCCCGACGCGCTCAAGGCCAAGATCGCGCTCATGTGCGACGTCGACCTGGAGGGTGTGGTCTCCACCCCTGACGCACCGAGCATCTACGACATCCCCAAGGTGCTGTTCTCCGAGCACCTGGACACCCACGTGATCCGCAAGCTCAACCTGCCGTTCCGCGACGTGGACTGGACCGTCTGGGGCGACCTGCTCGCGCGCGTGCACGAGCCGCGCGAAGAGGTCGAGATCGCTCTTGTCGGCAAGTACATCGACCTGCCGGATGCCTACCTCTCGGTCACCGAGGCCCTGCGTGCGGGTGGCTTCGCCCACCACGCCCGGGTCAACATCCGGTGGGTCGAGTCCGACGTCTGCGCGAACGAGGCGGGCGCGCGGGAGGCACTGCGGGGCGTCGACGGCATGCTGATCCCCGGCGGGTTCGGTATCCGTGGCATCGAGGGCAAGCTCGGCGCCATCTCGTGGTCACGCAAGAACCGCATCCCGTTGCTCGGGCTGTGCCTGGGCCTGCAGTGCTCGGTCATCGAGGCCGCCCGCTCGGTCGGGCTCGAAGGTGCCTCGTCCACCGAGTTCGAGCCGGACACCCAGCACCCGGTGATCTCGACGATGGCCGATCAGGTCGACGCGGTGTCCGGCAACGCGGACCTGGGCGGCACGATGCGACTGGGCGCCTACCCGGCCGTTCTCGGCAAGGGCTCCCTCGTGGCGGAGGCCTACGGTGCCACGGAGATCTCCGAGCGCCACCGTCACCGCTTCGAGGTCAACAACGCCTACCGCGACAAGGTCTCCGAGTCGGGTCTGCAGTTCTCCGGCACGTCCCCGGACGGCCACCTGGTCGAGTTCGTCGAGTACCCGCGTGACCAGCACCCGTTCTTCGTGGCCACGCAGGCCCACCCGGAGTACAAGTCCCGGCCCACCCGTCCGCACCCGCTGTTCGCGGCGTTCATCAAGGCTGCGTTGGACTACGAGAACGAGATGCGTCTGCCCGTCGAGCCGTGGCGCGAGGGTCAGCAGAGCGAGACCGCCGTGGTGGACGACGAGGGCTGAGCCATGTCGGATCCAGGTACTCCCGGTTCGCATGACTACCGGACGGTGGCGAGTCGCGAGATCTTCGACGGCCGCGTCGTCCGCCTGCGCGTCGACACCCTGACCATGCCGGGCGGGGGCACCGCGGACCGGGAGATCTGTGGCCATGACGACGCGGCGGCCGTGGTCGCGCTGGACTCCGAGGGGCGGATCGTCCTGGTCCGCCAGTACCGCCACGCCGTGGGAGAACGCCTGTGGGAGCTGCCCGCAGGCCTGTGCGATGTCGAGGGCGAGCCGCCGGTGGAGACCGCGCGGCGCGAACTCGTCGAGGAGGCCGGGGTCGAGGCCGACGACTGGCGGTCGGTCGTGGAAATCGTCCCGTCCCCGGGCTTCAGCACCGAACGTGTCCACGTCTACCTGGCCACCGGCCTACGTGACGTCGGCCGGCCGGAGGCCCGGCACGAGGAGGCGGACATGGAGGTCACGCGCATGCCGCTGGCAGACGCCGTCGACGCGGTCCTGGACGGTCGGATCGTCAACGGCATCGCCGTGGCGGGCATCCTCGCGGCCCGGACGCTGCTCGACCGGGCCTGACGGCTCGTCAGAGCATGGTCGAGACGGTGACCGTGGAGTCGCAGATCCGCGGGTATCTCGATCACCTCGTCGTCGAACGGGGGGCCTCGACCCACACCCTCGCCGCCTATAGGCGCGACCTCGACCGGTACCGGCGGCACCTCGACGCGGCGGGGGTGACGGACCTCGGGGCGGTGAGCGAGTCCCACGTCGAGGACTTCCGCACCGCCCTGTCCACCGCGGACCCCGAGGCCGGCCGTCGAGCACTCGCGCCCAGCTCGGTCGCGCGGGCACTCGCGGCGGTGAGGGGCCTGCACCGTTTCTCGACACGGGACGGGGCGACCCCCGTCGACGCGGCTGCGGCGGTCACACCCCCCAGCCCGCCCCGCAGGCTCCCCAAGGCCGTACCGGTGGACCGGATGATCGCGATGATCGAGGCCGCCGGCGGGACGGAGACCGATACCGAGCCCGCCCGCCTTCGTGACCGCGCCATGCTCGAGTTGCTCTACGCCTCCGGGGCACGCGCCGCCGAGCTGATCGGACTGGACGTCGATGACCTCGACGGACTCGACCGGCCCGAGGGGGGTGCGGTGATCCTGCGCGGAAAAGGCGGTAAGGAACGCATCGTGCCCCTGGGGCGGCCGGCGTGCGAGGCGGTGAACGCCTACCTCGTGCGGGCCAGGCCCGCACTGGCGGTGAAGGGCGGAGCCGCCCTGTTCCTCAACACCCGCGGCGGCCGTCTCTCCCGACAGACACTGTGGAACGTCGTGTCCGCTGCGGCGCGACGCGCGGGCTTGGCAACCGATGTCTCGCCGCACTCTTTCCGGCACTCGTTCGCCACCCATCTTCTCGACGGCGGCGCGGACATCCGGGTGGTCCAGGAGCTCCTGGGACACTCGTCGGTCACCACGACCCAGGTGTACACGCTCGTCACCGTCGACACGCTGCGCGAGGTCTGGGCCGAGTGTCACCCGCGGGCACGGTAACGTGGCCGGGGATACGGCCCGGGTGCGGGTGAGGGCGACGAGAGGAGACGCGGGTGGCGCAGAACACTGGGGCGATGGACCCCGCACTGTTCTCCCGCGCGGAACTGTTGGGAGCCGACGACCCGGCAGCAGGTGAGGGTTTCTCCGCGATCCCCGACCCCGAGCCGCTCACCACGCACGGCCCGGCGATCGTCCTGTCGATGTGCAACCAGAAGGGCGGCGTCGGCAAGACCACCAGCACCATCAACCTCGCGGCCGCGCTCGCCGAGTACGGGCGTCGGGTGCTCGTGGTGGACCTCGACCCGCAGGGCGCGCTCTCCGCGGGGCTGGGGATCCGGCACCACGAACTCGAGTTGACCGTCTACAACCTGCTGGTCGACCACAGCGTCTCCACGGAGGAGGTGCTGGTGCGCACTCGGGTCGAGGGCGTGGACCTCATCCCGGCCAACATCGACCTGTCGGCGGCCGAGATCCAGCTGGTCAACGAGGTCGGGCGCGAGCAGGCCTTGGGTCGGGCGCTGTACCCGGTGCTGGACCGCTACGACTATGTGCTGGTCGACTGCCAGCCCTCGCTCGGACTGCTCACGGTCAACGCGCTGGCCTGCTCCGACGGCGTGCTCATCCCCATGGAGTGCGAGTACTTCTCGCTGCGTGGTCTGGCACTGCTCACCGACACGATCGACAAGGTGCGCGATCGGATCAACCCGCGCCTGCACCTGACGGGCATCCTCATCACCATGTTCGACCGCCGCACCGTCCACGCGCGCGATGTGCTGGGTCGGGTGGTCGAGGTGTTCGGCGACAAGGTCTTCGACACCCTGGTCACCCGGACCGTCCGGTTCCCGGAGACGACCGTGGCCGGCGAGCCCATCACGACGTGGGCGCCGCGTTCGGGCGGCGCCCAAGCGTACCGGGCGCTGGCCCGCGAGGTCATCCAGCGCGGTAGATGAGCGGCCCGGTGTCCGACGTACAGGCCCCTCAGGGGGAGGGGACACCGACGGTCGACGAGGCGGTCGCTCCGGAGGAGGCGGTCGCCCGCGCTTTCACCGTTCACCTGACCAACTTCACGGGCCCGTTCGACCTGCTCCTCAAGCTGATCGATTCCCGCCGCCTCGACGTGACCGAGGTGGCGCTCCACGCCGTCACCGACGAGTTCATCGCCCACACGCGGCAGCTGGGGGCGGAGGCCGGACTCGAGGAGGTCACCGAGTTCCTCGTGGTGGCCGCGACGCTGCTCGATCTCAAGACCGCGCGCCTGGTGCCCTCGGGTGAGGTCCAGGACCCGGAGGACCTGGCACTACTGCAGGCCCGCGATCTGTTGTTCGCCCGGCTACTGCAGTTCCGGGCGTTCCGGCGGGTCGCCGAACTGTTCGCCGAACTCGATCGCACCGCGCGCCGCGCGTACCCGCGGACCGCGGGCCCGGACGAGGAGTTCCTGGGCCTGCTGCCCGAGGTCGAGCTGGGGGTGGATGCAACCCAGCTCGCCACCATCGCCGCGGTGGCGTTTCGGCCGCGCCCGGTCGACGAGGTGGGTGTGGCGCACGTCCATGCGCCCGCAGTGTCGGTGCCGGAACAGGCGGGCCGGGTCCTGGAACTGTTGCGGTTCCGGGGGCACGGGGAGTGGGTGGACTTCCGTGAACTCGTCTCCGGGTGTGAGGAATCCCTCGTCGTCGTCGCACGCTTTCTGGCGCTGTTGGAGTTGTACAGGGCGCGCGCGGTCGCGCTCGCCCAGGACGAGGCGCTGGGCGACCTCCTGGTGAGTTGGACGGGCGAGGAGGCCGACGAGGTGACCCGGGGAAGGGACGAGTGGACGTGAGTGACGACGACGACAACGCCGGAGCCCCCGGCACGGACACGGGCCTGGCGGCGGACCCGGATCCCGATGCTCCGCCCCTGCGCGCTCGACTGGAGGCGCTGCTGCTGGTGGTGGACCAACCCACGCCGGAGTCGGCACTGGCCTCGGCCGCCGGTGCATCGGTCGGTGAGGTGGACGCCGCCCTGCGGGCCTGGCGCGATGAACTGACGGCGACGGGCAGCGGGATGGATCTGCGACGCACGGGCGAGGGGTGGCGCCTCTACACCCGTCGCGAGCTCGCCCCGTATGTAGAGCGGCTCCTGACGGACGGCACGCGGTCCACGCTCACCCGCGCGGCGCTCGAGACCCTCGCGGTGATCGCCTACCGCCAGCCGGTCACGCGTTCACGCATCGCGGCGGTGCGCGGCGTCAACGTCGACGGCGTGATGCGGACCCTCGTCGCGCGCGGATTGGCCGTGGAATGCGGCACTGACGCCGATACCGGGGGCATCCTGTATAGGACCACGGAGCTATTTCTGGAAAGATTGGGCCTCGTGTCGCTCGATGAGCTTCCGGACATCGCCCCGTTGCTACCGGACGTCGACCTGGTCGATGAGATGAGTGACGATCCCGCGGAGGATCCGCGGATCCCCGTGGGGCGGCGCCGGACGTCGGCGACCGCACCCGAAACCGAACCCGACCACGAAGAGATGTGACATCCCCATGACTGAATCCGCTGGCCGAGAAGGCGCACCGGTCCGGCTCCAGAAGATCCTCGCCCAGGCAGGTGTGGCCTCCAGGCGCGCCTCCGAGGACCTGATCGCGAGGGGAAGGGTCGAGGTCAACGGCCGGGTCGTCCGCGAGATGGGCATCAAGGTCGATCCCGCGACCGCGGTGATCCGCGTGGACGGCACGAGGATCGTCCTCGACGACACCCTGGTCCACCTCGCCCTGAACAAGCCGCGCGGCTACCACACCACGATGTCCGACGAGCGGGGACGGCCCTGCGTGGGCGACCTGGTCGCGGACCGCATCGACGCGGGGCAGCGACTGTTCCACGTGGGTCGGCTCGACGCCGACACCGAGGGCCTGCTCCTGGTCACCAACGACGGAGAGCTGGCGCACCGGCTCATGCACCCGTCGTACGAGGTGTCCAAGACCTACATGGCGACCGTGACCGGTGTCGTGGGCAGGGGAGTGGGTAAGCAGCTGCGGGACGGTGTCGAGCTGGAGGACGGCCCGGCGAAGGTCGACCAGTTCTCACTACTCGACGTCCACGACGGCAAATCGCTCGTCAAGGTGGTCCTGCACGAGGGACGCAAGCACATCGTCCGCCGGATCCTCGCCGAAGTGGGGCACCCGGTCGAGGCGCTGGTGCGGACCCGGTTCGGCGCGGTGGCGCTCGGTGACCAGCGCGCGGGGAGCTTTCGCAAGCTCAACCGTAAAGAGGTCTCCGACCTGTACGCGGCGGTGGGGCTGTGAGCGCGTCACGTCCGAGCCGCCGTATCGCGATCGACGGGCCCGCCGGAACGGGCAAGTCCACGCTCGCACGTACCCTCGCCGGGCGTGTCGGTGGTGCCTATCTCGATACCGGCGCGATGTACCGGGTGGCGACCCTGCACGTGCTCCGTGAGGGGATCGACCCCGAGGACGGCGAGGCGGTGAGCGCCGCGACCGCGGATCTCCCGCTGGAGATCGGTACCGACGCCGGGGCCGAGCGGATCCTGCTGGATTCCGAGGACGTGAGCGAGGAGATCCGGACTGCCCCCGTCACCGCGAACGTCTCCGCGGTGTCCGCAGTCGCGCAGGTGCGGGAGAATCTCGTGAGGTTGCAGCGCCGTCTCGCGGCCGGCGGCGGCACCGTGGTCCTCGAGGGCCGGGACATCGGGACTGTGGTCCTGCCCGACGCGGAGGTGAAGGTGTACCTCACCGCCAGCCCCGAGGTGCGGGCCCGGCGGCGTACCGATCAGGACCGGGCCGCAGGACGCGCGGCCGAGTACGACGAGGTGCTCGCCGCGGTCATCGAGCGCGACCGAAAGGACTCCACGCGCGCGGCGAGCCCGCTTCGGCCGGCGGCCGACGCCGTGGTGATCGACACCTCAGACCTCACCCTCGAGGAGGTGCTCGACCGCCTGGTCGCGCTCGCCGAGGGAACCGAGGCGTCGCAGGGCGCCACCGTAGAAGGGAACGCACAGTGACCGGCACCGAGGATTTCGACCTGCCCACCGGCCCGGCCGAGGAGACCGTCGAAGACGGCTGGAGCGACGAGACCGACTGGGAGTCGATCGCGGCCGAGTACGCGGACCAGATCGGGACGGAGGCCGAAGGCGTCGAGATCCTGCCGACCGTCGCGATCGTCGGCCGGCCTAACGTCGGAAAGTCCACCCTGGTGAACCGGATCATCGGACGGCGTGAGGCGGTCGTCGAGGACGTCCCCGGCGTGACCCGGGACCGCGTGTCCTATGAGGCGCTGTGGAACGGCCGGGCGTTCATGGTGCAGGACACCGGCGGCTGGGAGCAGGACGCCAAGGGGATGCACCGGTCGATCGCCCAGCAGGCGGAGATCGCGATGGGGACCGCCGACCTCATCGTGTTGGTGTGCGACGGCACCGTGGGGATCACCTCTGGGGACGAGACCGTCGCCAAGTCGTTGCGCCGGTCCGACACCCCCGTGATCCTCGCGGTGAACAAGGTCGACAGTGAGAAGGCGGAGCTCGAGTCCGCCGAGTTCTGGGCGCTGGGCCTGGACCAGCCGTATGCACTCTCGGCCGCGCACGGACGGGGCACGGGCGACCTCCTGGACGCGATCATGAGCGGGTTGCCGTCCAAGGCGACGATGCGGGAGGTGACCGACGTCCCCCGACGCGTCGCGCTGGTGGGCAAGCCCAACGTGGGCAAGTCCAGTCTTCTCAACAAGCTCACCGGCGAGGACCGCTCGGTGGTCGACAACGTCGCTGGCACGACGGTGGACCCGGTGGATTCGCTGGTCGACCTCGGTGGCCGGACCTGGCGATTCGTGGATACCGCGGGCCTGCGCCGAAAAGTCAATCAGGCCTACGGGCACGAGTACTACGCGTCCCTGCGGACCCGCGGCGCGATCGAGGCGGCCGAGGTGGTCGTGTTGCTCCTCGACGCCTCCGAGCCGATCACCGAGCAGGACCTGCGGGTCATCTCGATGGTCGCCGACGCCGGGCGCGCATTGGTGATCGCGTTCAACAAGTGGGACCTCGTCGACGAGGACCGGCGTTACGACCTCGACCGGGAGATCGACCGCGAGCTGTCCAAGGTTCTGACGTGGGCGCATCGCGTCAACATCTCCGCCCAGACGGGACGGTCACTGGCCAAGTTGGTCCCCGCGATGGAGACGGCCCTGGAGTCGTGGGACAAGCGGATCCCGACCGGACCGCTCAACACGTGGATGAACGAGGTCGTGGCGGCCACGCCACCCCCGATGCGGGGTGGGCGTCTGCCCAGGATCAGGTTCTGCACCCAGGCGACCACCCGGCCGCCCACGTTCGTGTTCTTCTCGACCGGGTTCCTCGAGGCGAATTACCGCCGATTCCTCGAGCGACGGCTGCGGGAGACCTTCGGGTTCGACGGTTCCCCGGTGCGCGTCAATGTGCGGGTCAAGGAACGCCGACAGCGGAAGTGACCCCGATTTCCAGTTGCGACCGGGGGTGCGATACTCTGTTGCAGTCGCCGCGGTGAGAGCCGCGGGAGACGGGCTGTGGCGCAGCTTGGTAGCGCACTTGACTGGGGGTCAAGGGGTCGCAGGTTCAAATCCTGTCAGCCCGACACTAAAGCCCTGGTGGGAATTCCCGCCAGGGCTTTTTGTCATTCCTGCGCGTGAGGCGAATTCTGGGGACGTTGCAACACCTGAGTGCATTTGAGATGTTGCGTTGTGGCTGTTGAGGGCTCTTCTTGGGAGTCTCCGTCGGCGCATTCGCGCACTTGGCCGGTGGCGGCGGCGTAGCGGCATTCGACCGGTGATGAGCGTGCCGCGATCAGGGCTGCTTTGGCGTCGGGAATGGAATCGATGGATGTTGCTCGCGCGGTCGGTGCCAGTTCGTCGTTGGAGTATCGGGCCGGGATGGCTGCCGGGCTGTGAGTACGCCACCCAGAGGGATGACTCGTACGTCCATGGCCGAGCGGTGCGGGTACCACTTGTTGCGGGCTCGAGCGATGGATCGTCGCGGAGCTGCCGTGCCGGTTGAACCGACCTCGGCGTCTTCGGCCCTGTGGATCTCGAGCACGTAGCCCAGGAGCACAACGGCCGACCCTGCACGACCCTGAACCTAGACACACCCGCCGGGCGGATGCGAGACCTTACAGCCTCAGTTTAGGGATCATCGCGCTGCGACGATCTATAGAACCCACGTGACCGTTGTGTCCCGGATGCAGATGGAACCCGATCCGCGCCACAGGATCTCGAGGTGGCGTGGTCGGCCAGCAGAGGTGTGAGCGGCGCCCAAGTCTGCAAGTACCGATACGTCTGTGCGCTCATCAGGGATGGCTTATATTTCTGGGGTACCGTTAGGCCAGCTGGGAGGCAAGAGGGCCGGAGGGTCATTGAGGTTTGCCGGAAAGCGACCGACCATCCGTTCACGTCGTCCGCCCTGCTATCCGATAGCCGAGAGAAGTGAGGACCCACGTGTCAGAGACGTACCGCGACGCCGCTTCGCAGTCAGCCGCTACGCAGCTGGAGATCAACCCGGTGTTCGCACGTCCGGGTGAGGCGACTTCCCTGCCCAAGTTCAAGATGCCCGAGGACATGATGTCCGGTGAGACGGCCTATCAGATCGTCCACGATGAGGCCATGCTCGACGGGAACTCGCGATTGAATCTCGCGACGTTCGTCTCCACCTGGATGGATGAGAACGCGCAGAAGATCTATGCCGAGACCGCCGACAAGAACATGATCGACAAGGACGAGTACCCGGCCACGGCGGCCATCGAGGATCGTTGCTGGCGAATTCTCGCCGACCTGTGGAACGTCCCGGACACCGAGGACACCATCGGAACCTCCACTGTCGGGTCCTCCGAGGCCTGCATGCTGGGCGGGCTCGCGCTCAAGCGCCTGTGGCAGGAGAAGCGCAAGGCAGAGGGTAAATCCACCGAGAAGCCCAACCTCATCCTGTCGGCCGGCGTCCAGGTCGTCTGGGAGAAGTTCTGCAACTACTGGGACGTCGAGGCCCGCTACGTGCCGGTCACCGAGGAGCACCTCGTGCTCGACGGCTTCGAGCTGGAGAAGTACGTCGACGAGAACACCATCGGTGTGGTTGCCATCCTCGGCCAGACCTACACCGGTCTTTACGAGCCGGTGAAGGAGATCGCCGCAAAGCTGGACGAGATCCAGGCCTCGACCGGTCTCGATGTGAAGATCCACGTCGATGGTGCCTCGGGAGCGATGGTCGCCCCGTTCTGCCAGCCGGAGCTGGAGTGGGACTTCAAGATCGACCGCGTCAACTCGATCAGCACCTCGGGCCACAAGTACGGTCTGGTCTACCCCGGCGTCGGCTGGGTTGTGTGGCGGAACAAGGCCGTCTGCCCGGAGAGTCTGATCTTCCACGTGAGCTACCTGGGTGGCGACATGCCCACCCTGGCACTGAACTTCTCGCGTCCGGGTGCGCAGGTGCTCTTGCAGTACTACCAGTTCCTGCGTCTGGGCCGTGAGGGCTACCGGGCGGTCCAGCAGGGATCGATCGACGTCGCGACCTACCTGTCCTCCGAGATCGGGAAGATGGGTCAGTTCACCCTCGTCAGTCGAGGTGACACGATCCCCGTCTTCGCGTGGAAGCTCAACCCGGGTGACCGGAACTGGGACCTGTACGACCTCGCCGATCGTCTGCGGATGCGCGGGTGGCAGGTGCCCGCTTACCCGATGCCCGACAACCTCTCCGACATGGTCGTCCAGCGCATCGTCGTCCGCCTCGGCCTGAGCCGGGACCTCGCAGGCCTGCTGCTCGACGCCATCAAGGAAGAGGTCGATTTCCTGGAGAACCTCGATGCGCCGATCCCACGCGAGCGTCCCCGGACCAACTTCACGCACTGACGTGAGCCGGGGCCGAGCCCGTTGCGCCCGGCCTGGGCGCGACGGACGCGCCCTCAGCGGATGAACCGCCCGGGCCGGAGGTTTCCGGCCCGGGCGGACGTCCGTCTCCGACCCCCTGCACTCTTCTGACCCGCTGGATGGTGGACATTTCCATGACCCGTTCCCGAGCTGGCTCTGCCGCCGGCCGAGCGCTCCCGATCCTGGTTCCGACGCTGACCAAGCAGTCCTGGTCCTTCATGATCGGATCAACGTTGTTCGCGGTGGGCGCGGCAGTGGCGATCTGGGATCTCGGCTCGTCGAACCTGACCAACATGCTCTGCTTCATCGGAGCGTGGTTCTTCACCGCCGCAGGACTCATGCAGACGATCCTCAGCGGGCCGGCCACGACCGAAGTCGACTACGGGCGGGGGAGGATGTTCCGGGCAGTCTGGCTGGCCGCAGCCATCCAGAGCGTCGGCACGATACTCTTCAATGTGAGCACCAGTGCGGCTCTGAGTGCACAGACCGTGCAGGCTGATGAGCGACTGGTGTGGAATCCGGACGCCGGCGGTTCTGTCGCCTTCGTCATCAGCGCCGCGTTTGTTTACGTCGCCTACTATCGCGAGCGGTCCACCCTGTGGGAACCGGGCCAGTCCGGGTGGTGGTCCGCGCACATCAACATGGTCGGCTGTATCGCTTTCGGCGTCTCCGCGGTAGGTGCGTTCGTCCTCTCGAACGGCTCGCTCGAGAACGCGACGGTGGCCAATTGGGGCACCTTTATCGGTGCAATCTGCTTCTTCTCCGCCTCGGCTATCGCGCTACCCCAGCTCAGCTGGAACCATCGGGAATCCGAAGCCGCGCCAGCGGCATCCTGACCCGCGCGCCCACAGTTTTTCAGACAAGATCCATGAGTAAGGACGTGCCTCTCACATGTGCACGCGAGTTTTGTGGCCAGATGCCAACGGGGCGGTCATCGTCGGCAGGAATATGGATTTCCACATGGACCTGCTGACCAACCTCTGGAAGGTCCCGCGAGGGGTCGAGCGGAATGACGGTGTGCAGGGGAACCTCACGTGGACCGCGAAGTACGGCAGTCTCGTGGCCACCGCCTTTGATCTCATCGCCACTGACGGAATGAACGAGGAAGGGTTCGCAGGCCACATCCTGTGGCTGACGGAGTCCGACTATGGAAAGCCCGAGCCGACGTCAACGCAGCTCAGCCAGTCGGTCTGGCTGCAGTACTACCTGGACAACTTCGCGACGGTCGCCGAAGCGGTGGAGTGGACCCGGTCCACCGAGGTCGGGATCGCCCAGCTCTTCGACCCCACGGGACACCTCGTCCCCACGCTGCACCTGGCGATCAACGACGCGACCGGCGACTCCGCCATCATCGAATACGTCGATGGCACGCCCACCATTTACCACAGTCGTGACCACAAGGTTATGACCAATTCTCCGACGTTCGACAAGCAGCTTGAGCTCGTAAAGCAGATCCGGGGACTCGGGGGAGACGCACCGCTCCCCGGCTCGACGTTGGCGAGCGACCGTTTCGCGCGGGCGTCGTTCTACGTCGAGAACCAGGTCCAGCCCGAGACCCAGCTCGACGCGATCGCCGCGATGTTCAGCATCATCCGCAACGCAGCCCAGCCTTTCCGCACCCCGGAGCCGGGTAAGCCGGATGCCTCTCAGACGATCTGGCAGGTGGTGCTTGATCTGACCAACAAGCGCTATGTCTTCGAGTCGACGACCCGCCCCAACATCGTCTGGGTGGATCTCGCGGACATGGACTTCGGCGAGGGCTCCGGCAGTAGCCGGCTCGACCTCGTGGGACGGATGGCCCTGGAGGGCGGACTCGCGGGAAACGTGTCCGAGGAGTTCCACGAAGTGGACGACTTCACCTCTGAGGTGCTCGCCACCGGCGTCCGGGCTCTTGAGTACATAGCCCGGAAGCAGGACGAGTTCGCCGTGCTGGCAGCCTCCGTGCAGAACCTGGTCGGCACCCGGAAATGATGCAGCTGGGACGCAGGGGCGCCGGCCATTGCGTGCCGGCGCCCCTGGGTCGTCTCCGCGGTGACGTCGGAATTCGGTAGCAGCGCGAAACGGTGACGGCCCCGGCAGCAGAGCGCGAAACCACGGGTGACGAGGAGATTCCGATGACGACGAAACTGACGATCGGCACGGTCGCCGGTGAACCCGGGGCTGACGCGGTGCTGGATGCGAGACGCTTCAACCGCCACACCTTCTGGTGTGGTCAGAGTGGTAGCGGAAAAACCTACGCGCTGGGCGTCGTGCTCGAGCAGTTGTTGCTCGAGACGGACCTGCCCATGGTGATCTTCGACCCCAACGCCGACTATGTCCGGCTGTCCGAACCGAGGGTGGACGCAGACCCTGCTGACGCCTCCCGATTGACGGATCGCGATATCAGGGTCTTCCGCTCATCCTCGGGGGTAGGGGAGCCGCTGAGGGTCCGCTACCTCGACCTGTCGTCGTCATCCAAGGCGGCGCTGCTCCAGCTCGATCCGATCGCCGATGCAGAGGAGTACAACGTCCTGTTGCGTGCCGACGTGCGCCGCGACGCGTTCGACGAGGACACGGTGGTCGAACGGCTGCGGACGTCGTCCGACCCCGGTGAGGTGCGGCTGTCGTATCGGATGGAGAACCTCGAGGTGCTCGAGTGGAGCCTGTGGTCACGCGGTTCCGGTTCTGTCATCGACGAGATCGACCGGCGTCCGCGGGCGACGGTGATGGACCTGGGCGGGTTCCCCCACCCCTCGGAGTCGAAGGTCGCGGCGTTGGCGGTACTGGAGCACTTGTGGGAGCGACGGGAGGAGCGGCGACCGCTCCTCATCGTGATCGACGAGGCGCACAACGTGTGTTCACCCGCGCCCGAGACCGACGTCGAGCGTGCCCTGACCCGGCAGCTGATCCAGATCGCCGCGGAGGGACGGAAGTTCGGCCTCTGGCTCCTGTTGTCGACCCAGCGTCCGGGCAAAATCCACCCCAATGTGCTGTCCCAGTGCGACAACCTGGGTCTCATGCGGATCAACTCGCCGCGAGACCTGACGGAGCTGGCCGAGGTGTTCGGCTTCGTCGGAGACGATCTGATCCAGCAGGCGAGCGGTTTCCCACAGGGGCAGGCTCTGTTCGCCGGGGGCTTCATCTCCGCGCCGAGCGTCATCCAGATGGGTCGTCGTCTGACAGAGGAAGCCGGAGGTGATGTGATGGTGCCGATTCCCGGGATGGAAGGGGAACAGGCGTGACTCGTCCTTCGTTATATCCGTTGTGGTATCCCGTGACATCGAGGTGCCATTGTGGGTACCGGGCGAGGAGGGTGCATGGAACGCGAGAGCACGGCGCGCACGGCACGGGATCGGATCGTCTCCGACGTCGACAGGATGTGTCACGGGGAGGGCGACCCCCCGATTTCCGAACTGTCAGACCGCGCCGCTCTACTGGTGGCATGTGGCCTGGTGGAACCACGGATAGCTGAAGTGGTTCGCGCCCGGCTGCACCGCAACCTCGCGTTCCCCACAGTCGGCGGCTTCCACCAGGTCAGGGTCATCGAAGAGCAACGCCATGATCTACGGCGGATCATCGACTCCCCGGCACCGTCGATGCTTCGGATGGCGCTTCGCACCCGATTGGCTGACCTCGATCGTAAATACATGGTCTTACGTACGGGCTTCACCAGGGGCGCCGGGGTCTTCGCGTTCCGCATCAAGGACATCCGGGCAGATCGCAGGAGAGGTGTCCACCTGGACACCGACGACCGAGGGCGTCTGTTCGATGCGTTGGCGTCGACTCCGACCATGGCACCGGTGCCACTGGTGCCTCGCACCCTGGGGGAACTCGGAACCGTCGCCGCCGCATTCGGGCAACGCGAGATGGGACGGGTGGTTCTTCCACAACGGATGCAGTCCGTCGTTCAATCGCTGCCGTCGCTGCCTCAGATCCGTTCGGATCGTCGGAGGATCCCGGAGATGTACACCGCGATGCTCATGGAGGTCGGGGGTCTGTATGACCGGCTGTCGGCGGCCTTCGTACGCGGTGGTCGCTCCGTGGAGGAGATCCGCCTCCAGTTCGATGCGGAGAGCGAGGTCATCGGACTTTCCGGCGATCTGTGCCGTCTTCGCGAGGCCGCGGCGTCGGCCGGGGTGCCACCGGCCGGTGACGGCTTCACCACACTCACCGGTATGGGGGCGTTGATCGACGGGGCCTGGGCCGAGGTGGTCGAGCGGGCCGTAGCGCTTCGAGAGCTGGTGGAATCCGTGGAAACACGTGCCGACACGGCTGTCGCCGAAGCGGAACGGCTCGCCGGGATCGCCAGGGCGAACGGCGTTCGTCCGCCTTCGTCACGTCACCAGCCGAGTCACGCTGACCTTGCCGCCGAGCATCTGGCGGCCCGGGCGGGGGACCGGATGCTCTCGACAGAAGCGATGCGCAGATTGCGTGGGCAGATCGACCCGGATCAGTAGTGCCCGCGACCGGCGGGGCGAGGGCCCCGGCCTGTCGTGGTCTGCGTACGGTGGGAGCATCTGTTCGTGACCGGGAAGGACGCCGCGCGTGGGATTCGCCAACCGCTTCTGGAAGCTGATGGGCTCCACCCAGGGCCGGGACACCTCACGTGCGCAGAGCGCGGTCGAGGCCTCGCATGATTTCGACGACTGGGCGGCCGGATTGGCCGACGGCGAGTTCGCGGACACCGCCCACCGGTTGAAGCTCTTCGGCGAGTCCGCGGAGGACCTCGCCCGGTTTCTCGCGCTGGCCAGAGAGTCGGCCACCCGGACGGTCGACCTTCGACCGTTCGACGTCCAGCTCCAGGGCGCGCTGAGAATGTTCGAGGGAGACGTCGTGGAGATGGCCACCGGTGAGGGCAAGACGCTCTCCGGTGCCATCGCGGCAGCCGGCTACGCCCTCCAGGGCCACACGGTGCACGTGATCTCGGTGAACGACTACCTCGCAGTCCGCGACGCCCGGTGGATGGGACCGATGTTCGAGCTCCTGGGCCTTTCTGTCGGCTTCGTGACAGAGGGGGCGACGCGCGAGGAACGGCGCGCGGCGTATGCCAGCGATATCACCTACGGTTCGGTGTCGGAGATCGGATTCGACGTGCTGCGCGAGCAGCTCGTGACCGATCCCGACGACCGGATCTCGCCGGCCACCGATGTGGCGATCGTGGACGAGGCCGACTCGGTTCTCGTGGACGAGGCCCTGGTTCCGCTGGTTCTCGCCGGTTCGAAGTCGGGAGACGCGCCCACGGGAGAGGTCCTGGCGGCGGTGAGAAAGCTCCGTCCCGGACGGCATTACGAGACCGACTCTGAACGACGCAACATCTATCTGACCGATGATGGCGCGGAGGCCGTCGAGAAGGAACTGGGGATCAACGACCTCTACGACGCGGACCATGTGGGCAGCACTCTCGTCCAGGTCAATGTGGCGTTGCACGCGTGCTTCCTCCTGCGGCGGGATGTCGACTACATCGTCCGTGACGGCAGAGTGCAGTTGGTCAATGCCTCGCGTGGTCGCGTGGCCGAGCTGCAGCGCTGGCCGGACGGCCTCCAAGCAGCGGTCGAGGCCAAAGAGGAGGTGGCCGTATCGGAGTCGGGAGAGATCCTCGACAGTCTCACCGTCCAGGGGTTCATCGGTCGTTACGCCAAGGTCTGCGGGATGACGGGAACCGCGTTGGCCGCCGGCCCCCAGCTACGGGAGTTCTATTCGCTCGGGGTCTCGCAGATCGAGCCCAACCGGCCGAACATCCGATTCGACGAGGCAGACCGGACCTACATCGATTCCGACAGTAAGACCCGCGCCATCGTCGATCATGTCGCCTCGATACATGAGACCGGGCGGCCCGTGCTCGTCGGCACACATGACGTCGCCGAGTCCGAAGCGCTCGCGGCCCGGCTGGCGGAGAAGGGCGTCGAGTGCGCCGTGCTCAACGCCAAGAACGACGAGGAGGAAGCGACGATCATCGCGGAGGCCGGTGACATCGGCAATGTCACGGTATCCACGCAGATGGCCGGTCGAGGTACGGATATCCGTCTGGGAGGATCCGATGAGTCGCGTCGCGATGAGGTGGTGGAACTCGGTGGCCTGCACGTGGTCGGGACCGGCAGGCACCGTACCGAGCGCCTCGACAACCAGCTCCGAGGCCGGGCCGGACGTCAGGGCGATCCGGGCAGCTCGGTCTTCTTCGCCGCCATGGACGACCCGGTCGTCACCTCCGCCCTCGAGCCGGAGAAGCTGCCCACCGCCCACGACCGGATCTCCGGGGTACTCAAGGGCAATCGCGGGCGGGATGCCGTGGATCATGCGCAGCGGGTCACTGAGGGACAGATGCTGGAGATCCACTCCAATACCTGGCGTTACAGCCGACTACTGGCGGAGCAGCGTGACATCCTCGCCGAGAGACGCTCGACGCTCCTGCTCACTGACAAGGCGTTCGAAGAACTGACAGAACACGACCCGGAGCGCAGCGCGCGCCTGGTCGACGCCCACGGTCGGGACGCCGTGGTCCGGGGCTGTCGGGAGATCATGCTCTGGCATCTGGACCGGGGCTGGGCCGAGCATCTGGAAGCGATGAACGACGTCAGGGAATCGATCCACCTTCGCGCCCTGGGTCGTGAGAACCCACTCGATGAATTCCACCGGATCGCTATCGATCACTTCCGGGATCTCGCCTCCGATGCGGTCACCGAGTCGGAGAAGACCTTCGACGAGATCGAGTTCTCCGACTCCGGTGTGGATCTCGCGGCCAACGAGATGGCGCGGCCCACCTCGACCTGGACATACATGGTTCACGACAACCCGATGGCGGCCGGCGGAAGTGTCTTTTCCGGGATGATGTCCACGTTCCGATGAGCGCGGCACGCGACGGCAGGCGAGAAACCGATCTGCGCGAATGGCGAACCGGCGAGGGCAAGGTTCTCGGGGCCAAGATCCCGCCGCCCCGGGGAGGACACCTCTCGGCAGCGGTTCCACCGGGGCTCGGCGCCGAGGTGTCGCCCCGCGCAAGAGGGGTGAGCGACCGATTCTGGACGCTTCCCAACGCGATCTCGCTCTGTCGTATCGCCCTGATTCCCGTCCTGGTCGTGGCGGTCCTGGTGTGGGACGCACCGACGCTGGCACTGTGGTTGCTCGGGGTGGTCGTCGTCTCCGACTGGCTCGACGGCAAGATCGCGCGATTGTGGAACATGCGGTCGACCTGGGGGGAGAAGCTGGATCCGATCGCTGATCGGATCCTCGTCGCGGTCGTCCCCGTCACGTTCGTGATAGCCGGCTATATCCCTCTGTGGGTTGTCGTCGTGCTGCTCGTCCGTGACGCGTTGCTGCTGGTGACGCTGCCGGTCTATCGCCGGCGGGGAGTGGAGCCGGAGGTGACCTACCTGGGCAAGGCGGCGACGTTTGCGCTGTTCTGGTCCCTGCCGCTGATTCTGGCGGGTAATGCGGGGGTCGTGGGAGCCCCGGGTCTGGAGGTCGTCGGCGAAGCATGTCTCTACTGGGGCGTCGGTCTCTATGTCTGGAGTGGGGGCATCTATGTCTGGCAGGCACGCAGAACCACTGTGGCTCTTCCCGCTCGTGACGGATCGACTGATGTGAGGGCGTCCGACGGTGTGTAATGTCGCCAGATGGAATCTGTAGTGAGCCACTCGAGAAGGGCACGTCAGTGAGCGATCAGAACATCCCCGACCAGCTCCGGTACACCGATGAGCATGAGTGGGTGGAGCGGGTGTCGGATACCCGCGTCCGCATCGGCATCACCGAGTACGCGCAGTCCAAGCTCGGCGATATCGTCTTTGTCCAGCTCCCTGAGGTCGGCGGGGAGACGGAGACCGGTGAGTCCTTCGGCGAGGTCGAGTCCCCCAAGAGCGTCTCCGATCTGTACGCACCGCTGACCGGAAAAGTCGTCGAGGTCAACTCGGCGCTCGAGACTTCTCCGGAACTGGTCAACTCGGACCCGTACGGGGAGGGTTGGATCATCGTCCTGGAGATCTCCGATGTCGACGACCTCGAGGCGCAGCTCGAGCAGACCCTGGACTCGGACGGGTACGCCAAGATCACGGAGGGGTGAGCGGATCGACTGGTCTGCCCCCCGGCCCCGCGGATGGGTAGTCCGGCATAGAATCAATTGCAGCGCACCGTGAGCCCCACGCCCGGGCTCAGACGAGGAGAGACGAACGTGACCGAGAACAAGAACATGCCCGAGGCGACCGCCGAGACCACCTCCGTGTTCCGCGCGGAGCTCCTCAATGAAACCGATCAGCAGGCGGCTCAGTCGGACTCGTCGGTGACCGGTGTCGAGGGGCTCCCCGAGGGGCAGGCCCTTCTCGTGGTCAAGCGTGGCCCCAACGCCGGATCGCGCTTTCTGCTGGACCAGGCCACGACCTCCGCCGGTCGGCATCCGGACAGCGACATCTTCCTCGATGACGTGACGGTGAGCCGACGGCACGCGGAGTTCCGCAGCGAGGGTGGCAGCTTCACCGTCGTGGACGTCGGGTCGCTGAACGGTACCTACGTCAACCGCGAGCCGGTCGATTCCGCGTCGCTCGCCAACGGCGACGAGGTGCAGATCGGCAAGTTCCGTCTGGTGTTCCTGACGGGTACGCCCGGGCAGTGACCGCAGCCGGTCATGGCGCCGCCGGGGAGGAGTTTCTCTCCATCGGCGGGGTCATCGCACTACTGACGCCGGAGTTTCCGGATCTGACGGTGTCAAAGGTCCGGTTCCTCGAGAACGAGGGGTTGGTGACGCCGCAGCGGACGCCGAGTGGTTACCGGCGGTTCAGCGTCGAGGACCGCGAACGACTCCGGTATGTCCTGACGGCGCAGCGTGACCGGTATCTCCCGTTGAAGGTGATCCGGCACGAGCTGGATGCCCTCGACGCGGCGATCGCCGACGGATCGACGACCACTCTGCTTCCGCGCCCCGGATCCGAGGGCGTTCCGGGGTCCGAACCTGACGATTTCCGCAGCGATGCGCTGAATCGGATGACCCGCGAGAACGTTGTCGAGCAGGCCGGCGTGGAGGCGGAGCTCGTGGACTCCCTGATCGACGCCGGACTCATCACGGCCGGACAGGGTGGCTTTTTCGATCCCGAGTCGGTGCTGATCGCTCGCGCCGCCCACGACCTGGGCGCCCATGGTGTGGACGTCCGGCACCTGCGGGGCTTCCGGACGGCGGCGGATCGCCAGACCGGCCTCATCGCTCAGATCGCCGGGCCGGTCGCGCGCCAGGGGGATGCCGATGCGCGCGACCGTGCCGCAGAGTTGGCTCGTGAGATCGCGGCGCTGTCTGTTGCGCTTCACTCGACTCTCGTGACCGTCGCCGTGCGCCACGCGCTCGAATCCTGAACCTGCCGGCCCGCCCGGCGCGCGCTCCGCTCGCCGGGCCGCGGATGAAGGCTACGCTGGAGATGTCGAGAGGCGGAGACAATGGTGAGCAATATGCGTGAGGTCGACGTGGTCGGAATCCGTTTCGAGGAGCCCGAGTACGCACCCGTCCTGGTCCTGCATGAGAAGGAGGGGGGCCGGTACGTGCCGATCTGGATCGGCGCGTCCGAGGCCGCCGCGATCAGTCTCCAACAGCAGGGCGTCAAGCCGAGCAGACCACTGACCCACGACCTCGTGGTGACTCTTCTCGAGACCTTCTCTCAGTCCCTGGAGCAGGTCGAGATCGTCGGGGTGTCCGAGGGGACGTTCATCGCCGAGCTCGTGTTCGGAACGACGAGGGTCTCGGCGAGGCCGTCCGACGCGGTGGCCGTGGCGCTGCGCACCTCTGCACCGGTCCTGGTGAGCAAGGAGGTACTCGACGAGGTCGGGATCTCTCTGGTGGAGCAGGGCGAGGAGGAGGTCGAGGCCTTCCGCGAGTTCCTCGACCAGGTCAGTCCCGATGACTTCCTCGGAGAGGGCGGGCCGACCGAGGATCCCGGAAGTCCGTCGTCCTGAGTGTGCTGACCTGCAGTTTTTCAAGTCACATGAGTCACTTGACTACCTTCTCCCAGGCAGGCGAAGACTCTAAAGTTCAACTTGAGGTTGAGGTTTACCGCGTGTCCTATTGATCGAGGGGGACGGCAGGCATAGCGTTGCCCTCAGTGAACTACACCGATGGTGTTCACGCGTCCAGGATTCGGGCCTCGCGGCCCGGTACCGTGCGGCCACGAAGGTGGCGGCACCCGCAGCTTGAGGGAGCAAACGTGGCCGACCACCCCCGGATTCCGGAGCCGACCGTCGTTGCAGAGTCGAACAATCCCTTCGGGGATGTGAACGAGGCCACGCAGGCCACGTTCGACGAGGTGCAGCCCGGGCTGTTCCCGGACGACGGGATCCCGGACGGAACGAGCGGATACCGCGTTCCGATCGCCTGCCAGATCGCGGGCATCACGTACCGTCAGCTGGATTACTGGGCTCGTACGGACCTGGTGGTGCCGTCCATCCGCAACGCGGCCGGGTCGGGAAGCCAGCGCCTGTACTCGTTCAAGGACATTCTCGTCCTGAAGATCGTGAAGCAATTGCTGGATACCGGCATCTCGCTGCAGAACATCCGCAAGGCCGTGGATCAGATCCGGTCGCGCGGTGTTCAGGACTTGGCCACGATCACTCTCTTCTCGGACGGGCGAACGGTGTTCGAGTGCACCTCCAAGGAAGAGGTGTTCGACCTCCTGCAGGGTGGACAGGGAGTATTCGGGATCGGCATCGGCGGTGCCATGCGCGAGCTGGCCGGGTCTATCTCGGAATTCCCGGCGGAGACCGTCACCGAGGACGACATCGTCGCCCCGTTCGAGGACGAGCTCGCCGCCAGGCGGCGTGCGCGGGCGTCACGGCGTACCGGTTAGGGCGCCCGCGTCGTCTAGACTCGGGGACGCGTTCACGCGACTCACGGGAGAGTCCCGCGGCCTCGTGCCGCGGGCGCCGAAGGAGCAACTCCTCTCCGAGAATCTCTCAGGCACCCGGACCGTGTAGTCGACGAGCGCCTCTGGAGAGCGGTGGAATCGACCACCCGCCCACGGGGAAAGTCGGCCGGCGGTCCGGTCGGCGAATCTCTCAGGCGCCGGCGTCAGTCGGCAGGGGACAGAGCGGAGAGGGTAGCACCGGCCCGCCGGCCGCCCATCCCGGGTGGCCCCGCCCTTCGAGGAGCACCTGTGACGACGACCCCGCACACCGCCCGGACCGGAGGCGAGTTCGTCTCCCGCCATCTGGGGCCCGACGACGACGGGCTCGCCCGCATCCTGGACACCATCGGGGTGTCGTCTCTCGACGAACTCGCGGACAGGGCTTTCCCGTCGGTGATCGTGGACGAGGTGGGGTCTGACGGTCGCGCCGCCGGAATCGATGCCCTCCCCGAACCACTGTCGGAGGCGGACACGCTCGCGGCGCTGCGAGCATTGGCGGACCGCAACACGGTGGCGGTGTCGATGATCGGTCAGGGCTACTACGACACGCTCACCCCGCCGGTCCTCATCCGGAACATCATCGAGAGCCCCGCGTGGTACACGGGCTACACCCCGTATCAGCCGGAGATCAGCCAGGGGCGACTCGAGGCCCTGCTCAACTTCCAGACGATGGTCTCGGACCTGACCGGTATGGACATGGCCAACGCCTCCATGCTCGACGAGGGCACCGCGGCTGCCGAGGCCATGACGATGCTGCGGCGGGCCAACCGTTCGTCCAAGAGTCACCGTTTCGCCGTCGACGTCGATGTCTTCGCCCAGACCGCGGCGATCCTCGCCACTCGCGCCGAGCCCCTGGGCATCGAGATCGTCACCGCGAATCTCATCGACGGCGGCCTGCCGGAGGGCGAGTTCTTCGGCGCCCTCGTCCAGACCCCCGGCGCCTCGGGCCGGATCGCGGACGTGTCCAAGCTGATCGAGGAGTGCCACGAGCGCGGCGTGATGGTCGCCGCTGGAGTGGACCTGCTGTCGGCGACCGTTCTGACCCCGGCGGGGGAGAAGGGTGCGGACGCGTGCTTCGGCACCACCCAGCGCTTCGGTGTGCCGATGGGGTTCGGCGGCCCGCACGCCGGTTTCCTGGCCTGCCGGACCGCGCACGCCCGTAACCTCCCCGGGCGTCTCGTGGGCGTGTCGACGGACGCGGACGGGCGCGTCGCGTACCGGCTCGCGTTGCAGACGCGGGAGCAGCACATCCGCCGGGACAAGGCCACGTCGAACATCTGCACCGCGCAGGTACTGCTCGCGGTGCTCGCCGCGATGTACGCCTCCTACCACGGTGCCGAGGGACTCACAGCGATCGCGCGGCGCGTCCATGCGCACGCGGCGGTGCTGGCGGACGGGCTCGTGATGGCCGGCGTCGAGGTGGTCCACGATGATTTCTTCGACACGGTTCTGGCACGCATCCCGGGCCGTGCCGACGAGGTGCTCGCCGCGGCGGCCGAGCGCGGGGTCAACCTGTGGAAGGTCGACGACGACCACGTGTCCATCTCCTGTGACGAAGCCACGACCGGGGACCACGTCTCCCTCGTGCTCGAGGCCTTCGGAGCCCGGGTCGAGGACGTGGCCGACGCCGCCGGCCTCGAGGTGATGGTCGACCCGACCTACGGTGACCGCACGAGCTCGTTCCTCGAGCACGAGGCGTTCGTCCGCTACCGCACCGAGACCGCGATGCTTCGCTACCTGCGTGCGCTGTCGGACAAGGACATGGCGCTGGATCGCACCATGATCCCGCTCGGCTCCTGCACGATGAAGCTCAACGCGACCACGGAGATGGAACCCATCACGTGGCCGGAGTTCAATCGGCTCCACCCGTTCGCGCCGGCGGACCAGAACGCCGGTATCCGGCAGCTGGTCGGCGACGTCGAGCAGTGGCTCGTCGACATCACCGGGTATGCGGCCGTCAGCCTGCAGCCGAACGCGGGGAGCCAGGGCGAGTACGCGGGTCTGCTCGCGATCAGCGCCTACCACCGGTCCCGCGGGGACGACGACCGCACTGTGTGTCTCATCCCGTCCTCGGCCCACGGCACCAACGCCGCCTCGGCGGTCATGGCGGGCATGAAGGTCGTCGTGGTGAAGTGTCGCGAGAACGGCGACGTGGACGTGGACGACCTCAAGGCCAAGGTCGACAAGCATGCGGGTGAGCTCTCGGCGATCATGATCACCTACCCGTCGACCCACGGGGTCTACGAGCACGATATCGAAGAGATCTGCGCGATCGTCCACGATGCCGGCGGCCAGGTGTACATCGACGGTGCGAACCTCAACGCGCTCGTGGGTGTGGCTCGTCCGGGCCGTTTCGGTGGCGATGTCAGTCACCTCAACCTGCACAAGACGTTCTGCATCCCGCACGGCGGAGGCGGCCCGGGCGTCGGGCCCGTGGCGGTGGCCGAGCACCTGCGCGAGTTCCTGCCGGGTCATCCGCATGTGGACGGTCTGGGCTCGGGCGGCGTGGTGGCCGCGGCGCCCTTCGGCTCGGCGTCGATCCTGCCCATCACCTGGGCCTATATCCGAATGATGGGGGCCGACGGCCTGCGGCGGGCCACGCTCACCGCGATCGCCAGCGCAAACTACCTGGCCCGCCGGATCGGCGAGCACTTCCCGGTCCTCTACTCGGGCGAGGGCGGCTGGGTGGCACACGAGTGCATCCTCGACATCCGTCCACTCATCGACTCGGTGGGCGTATCGATCGACGACGTCGCCAAGCGGCTCGCGGACTATGGCTTCCACGCCCCCACCATGAGCTTCCCGGTCCCCAACACCCTCATGGTCGAGCCCACGGAGAGTGAGGATCTCGCCGAACTCGACGCGTTCTGCGATGCGATGGCGTCGATCCGGGCCGAGATCGACCGCGTCGCGGCCGGGGAGTGGCCGGTCGACGACAATCCGCTGCGCGGCGCCCCGCACACCGCGGAGAGCGTGTCCGCGGACGAGTGGGGCCACCCGTACCCCCGCAGTGTCGCCGGCTATCCGCTCGGCACCACGTGGCGGCCGAAGGTGTGGCCTGCGGTTCGTCGAATCGACGGCGCCTACGGCGATCGGAACCTGGTCTGCTCGTGCCCGCCGTTGGAGGCGTTCGCCGACGACTGACCGGCTCCGGGGCCCGTTGATGTCGGACCCGCGTGACACCGTGCGGGTATGACCACGACCGGACCCGGCCACATTCCACCGCTTCCCGAGGCCTGCGCCGACTGGTGCAGGGTGCAGCCGCCGGCGCTGCTGGTGGCGGACGAGTACGTGGGGGTGGATCTCGACCTCTGGAATCTGAGACTGGCGGAGAAGGGCGTCGACCTGCGGCTCGTGGGTGGGGGTCCGGATGGTGGCCGGGTCGAGACAGGTACCGGCTATCTGCGGCGGAGCGACCTGTGGGCTGCGGGGAGACGGGCGCGGGGCAGTCTGGAGGAATCCGTGGTCGCGTTGTACATGTGCGCGGCCTGGTTGTCCTCGCATCCCACACGCTCGGGGATCAGGCGTGGCCTCCCGGATTTCCGGGCACCCGATCGGGACCGGGCCGGGTGGCGATCCGTCTCCTCCCACGGCTACCCGCTCGTCCTGCATGACGTCGTCGACTGGCTCGACGCCCCCGCGGAGGCGATGAACCTGCTGCGGCACGGTGCCCCCGAGGGGAGGGCCGGCCGAGGGGTTCCCGACCTCGGCTACCCCTTGGCGTCGCTCTATCTGTCCTCGCTCGCGATGGCGTGGTCCGATCAGCGCATCGTTCCTGTCGACCCCGCGGGGATCGGGACGTTGATCCACTCGGGTTGGACCGAGGTGGACTCCGCGTCGCGGCTCACCCCTCGTCGGTTCCAGCGCTACCTGGACGTGGTCGAGGAGTGGGCGGCGGAGTGCGCCGTCGATCCCCTGGTGGTGGAGATGTGGCTCGTCCGGGTCTGGCATCATCGCCGCTCGCGGACAGCGGACGCGGCCGCGGTCGCCCGGCCTCCTCGGGACAGGCGGCCACGGTGAGCAGTCCGAGGCGATAGTGTCCGGCCATGAGGCTCCGCAGCAGGACGGTCGACATCCAGGTCGGACAACTCGATGTGCTCGTGTGGGATGCGGTCGAGCCGCTACCCGGTGGACAGCCGGCGCCCACGGTACTGGCTCTCCACGGCTTTCCCGAGAGTGCCCACGAGTGGCGGCCTGTGGCGGAGCTTCTCACTCGCAACGGTGTGCGGGTCGTGGCCCCGTTGCAGCGCGGGTACTCGCCCGGGGCCCGGCCGGCCGAGGTCGGGGACTACGCGATCGAGCGCCTGACGGAGGACGTCCTCGCCGTTGCGGGGCATCTGGAACTCGGGCCCGTCCATCTCCTCGGACACGACTGGGGCGCGTCCGTGGCATGGTGGCTGGCAGCGCACCGGCCGACCGCGCTCGCGTCGTTGACGGCGGTCTCCGTTCCCCACCTCGGAGCATTCGCGGACGCGGTGGCGACGGATCCTGACCAACAGCAGCGCTCGGCCTATTTCGCTCTGTTCCGCCAGCAGGGAAAAGCTGAGGACGTTCTGCTGGCGGACGGGGCACGGCGGCTGCGGGAGATGTTCGCCGGCGACGTCCCCGAGGAGCTGGTGGCCGAACACCTGAACGTGGTGGGTGTTCGAGCCGGATTGACCGGAGCGCTCAACTGGTACCGGGCGATGCGGAGATACGAGTTGCCGGACGTGGCCGTGCCCACGACCTTCGTCTGGGGAGACCGGGACATGGCGATCGCACGCAGCGGTGCGGAGGCCACGGCGAGCCGGATGGCCGCCGACTACCGGTTCGTCCCGGTCCGGGGAGGGGGACACTGGTTGCCGGAGCAGTACCCTGAACTGATCTCCGAAGAGGTGCTGGCCCGGATTCGTCGGAGCACCGTGTGATCGATACGCCAGCGTCCCCGGGGCGGGACCGGCTCAGTCCTGCCGGAGCTCGCGCTTGAGGAGCTTGCCGGACTGGTTGCGGGGGAGTTCATCGACAAAGACGACGCGCTTGGGCACCTTGAACGGTGCGAGGTGGGCGCGGGTCCCGTCGATGATCTCGGCCTGGGTGGCGTCGGCGCCGTCCTTGAGGACGACGACCGCGGTGACGGCCTCGATCCACTTGGGATCCGGGGTGCCGATCACGGCGACCTCGGCGACGCGCTCGTCCCGGTAGACCGCGTCCTCGACCTCGCGTGAGGCCACCAGGACCCCGCCGGTGTTGATGACGTCCTTGATGCGGTCGACGACCTCGAGGAAACCCTCGGAGTCGCGCACGACCAGGTCCCCGGAATGGAACCATCCGCCGCGGAACGCCTCCTCGGTGGCCTCGGGCTTGTTCCAGTAGCCGCTGCACAGCTGGGGCGAGCGGTACACCACCTCTCCGCGCTCCCCGTCGGGGACCTCCGCCCCCGTCTCGTCGACGACACGGGCCTCGACGAAGAACACTGAGCGACCGGCGCTGGCCGGGCGGGCATCGTGCTCCTCGGGCCGGAGTACACAGGCGAGCGGGGCGACCTCCGACTGGCCGAAGCAGTTGTAGAAACCCAGGTCCGGGTACTTCGTCCGGAGCCGCTGGAGGACGGTGACCGGCATGATCGATGCGCCGTACTGCGCCTTGGTGAGGCTGGACAGGTCGCGCGTCTCCAGATCCGGATGCGAGGCCAGCGGGACCCAGACCGTCGGCGCCAGGAAGAGGGACCTGATGCCGTCCTCTTCGACGCGGCGGAGGATCTCCGGGATGTCCGGCGCGGCCATCAGATGCACCGTGGCGCCGAGCGAGAGGTACGGCAGCGCGAAGACATGCATCGCCGCCGAGTGATAGAGGGGCATCGCGACAAGCGGCTCGTCGTCGATGTCGAAGTCCAGCGCCAGGATGCAGCTCACGTACTCGTGGATGAGCGCGGAATGCGTCATCATCGCGCCCTTGGGCCGCGAGGTGGTCCCCGAGGTGTAGAGAAGCTGCGCCAGGCTGGTGCCGGAGGCGGGGGAGTCCACGGGCGTGGTCTCACCGGACGCCAGTGCGGTGCCGAGCACCGTACCGTCGACGTGCCCGCCGGCGGCGGGCTGAAGGTCGAGTGAGCTGAGGCCGGGCAGGTTGCCGAGCACCGCATCCAGCGTCGGCGCCTGCGCCGGGTCGACGAGCACCAACGACGCCCCGGAATCGGTGAGGAGGTACTCGAGTTCTCCGCCGGTGAGCGCGTAGTTGACAGGGACGTGGGTGTAGCCGGCGCGCGAGGTCGCGAGGAAGGCGATGAGATACGCGTCGGAATTGACCCCGTAGGCCGCGATGCGGGAGCCCGGTTCCAGGTCCCGCGAGGTGAGCTCGGCTGCGACCCTGTCCACGGCGGCGTCGAGTTCCGAGTACGACCAGCGGCGGTCGGCGAAGGTCAGGGCGACCCGATCGGGGAATCGGGAGGCGGAACGGCGAAGCACGGCATCGACGGTCCCGGCGCTCGCGGCCGACATGACGGGGAGAGGGGGTGTTGTCATGTGGTGACCCTATAGCGGGTGCCCTACTCCCGTTCGGGCGACGTCAGTCTTCGGCGCGGAGAATCTCGAGGACCTCCGGCGGGATGTGCCCACTGGCCTCGCGTGGGGTCCAGTGCTCGCTCGGAACCCATTGCGAGCCACAGCCCCGGCAGGCGAACAGCGGCTCCCCGCGACGCTCCACGGGGGTCGCGTTCCAGTTGCACAGGTCTCGACACGACCGGACCCGCAGAGGTGCGAGATCGGGGTCGGAGCGGCGGCGCGCGAGCGACCGCAAGGAGGAAAGGGAGGCCATGACATGGGCCAGGCTAGTCCCTTCCGTCGCCCGAGCACGGCGCCGCGCGCCCGAACGGGGGCGGGACCCCGGGTAGCCTGGCCGGGCGCTGAACGAACGGAGAACACCATGACCCCATGCCCGTGCGGAGGCGCGGACTACCGGCACTGCTGCGGACCCCTCGTCGATGACGGGGTCCCGGCGAGGACCGCCGAGCAGCTGATGCGGTCCCGCTATACGGCGTTCGCGCTGGAGCGACCGGACCATCTCTGGCGCACGTGGCACCCACGGACCAGGCCCGAAACCGTGGAGGTCGGCGGGACGAAGTGGACCGGGCTCACCGTCCTGGAGGTGGTCGCGGGAGTGGATGACGACGACGGCGGCGTCGTCGAATTCGAGGCGCGCTTCACCGACGTGGACGGTCCCGGCATCATGCGGGAGCGATCCGAGTTCCGGCGCCGCGGCGGACGCTGGGTGTATCTGGACGGCGCGTGATCCGGGCGGCTCAGGATGCGGACGAGTTGGTCGTCTGGACGGCGGGATCGGCGGGCTGGAGTGTGACGGTGACCGAGGCCAGCGTCCGCGGCGTGGTCACCTCGAGACGACCGATGCGGTCCGTGGCGGGCATCTTCCACGCCACCATGCCCCGGATCTCCTGACCCGGTGAGGTCATGACGGTGGGGACGAGCGGGTCCGGTATCAGCCCGGCCGGGTCCTCGATCCGTTCGAACTGAGCACCGGAGGGGGAGTAGGCCGTGATGGTCGTTGGTCCGATCTCGGGTTGTCCGGCGGACTGGACCGCGCGCACGTCGACTGCGAGCACAGTGTCCGCGTAGGCGCTGGCGGGGACTATCCGGAGGTTCGAGAGGGTGACGGTCGCGTCCCAGGATTCACCGGCGACCGGGAACGGGCGGTCGAACTGCCGGGATGTCGGCACCGGACCCGCAGCCGAACCGGCCGGGGCGTGGGTGGGGCGATGCTCGTCGGAACCGAACGGGGACGACGAGCAGGCGCCGGAAACGGCTGCCGTGGCCGCGAGTATGGCGGCGAGGACGACGCGGCGCATGGGACGCTCCTGGGACGGGCCGTACACCGGGCCGGTCCCGGCAGAGTCACATATTACTGTTCGCCGGGCCCGGAGTCGTCAGCAGAGTGCAGGTCGCGCCATTGTTTGCCGGCGACGCGACGAGCGAGATCCGAGTAGACATCATCCAGTTCCGCCACGATCTCGGCGAGTTGGATCTTGAAATTGACCGGGACGAAGACCCTGTCGACGAATTCCGACTCGGCCACGATGGTCTTGCCGTCGAAGACGTACCGGCACCACTGCGAGTCACGATTGAGGATCGCCACTTCCGTCTCGGCGGCGGCGGCGTCCTCCACCGTCGAGACCAGCGGGCTGCGGAACACGATGAGGGGCATCGATCTGTGTGCCCGGACGAACAGGACCACACAGCCGGCGGGAACGGTGAACACGTCATGCTCGTCCGCCTCGACGCGGCCGTGGTACACCTCGGACAACGCCGCGCCCAACGCCCGGGTCGCCTGGTCCGGGTCGGTGATCGTGATCGGCCGGAAATCGACGTCGTCGGCCACCGGGGCTGCCGGGCCGGCGGTGGCCGCCAGAGCCGTCTCGTGATGGTTGTGCGGGCCGGCGCCGGGGCGGCTGCCCTGAGCGGCCGCATCGGAATCCACCACGTCATGCAGGAACACGGGGTGGGGGATCCCGAACACACGCTCCATGGTCCCGGCCACCAGGTGCGAGAGATGACTGGCCTCGTACGCGGGCAGTCGTAACCGGGGGCCGGCGGTCGACGACAGCTCGTTCGGGATCTCCCAGCCCAGGCCCGCGAGCTGGTCGAGTTGGGCGGTACGCAGCGGGACCGGGTCGTCCTCGGTACCTCCACCGGACACCTCCGCCTCGACCGAACCCGGGCCGGCGGCCGCCCCGGGGGTGTCGGCAGCGTCCGATGCGGTGAATCGGATGAACGGCGGTTGCCCGACATGCGAGCCCAGTACGGGCACAGTCAGGTCGACGATCGCGCCGGGGACGAGGTCACGCAGAAACCCGGCCAGGCGGACGGCGAAGCGCTCCCACCCGGCCGCGATCGACGCATCCACGTCGAACTCGAAATCCGGCATGCCTCGCAGTCAACCACCGAGTCACGCTGTCCGTCAGCGGTTCGCGAGTGTCCGACGCGGGCGTTCAGGCTTCGGCCCCGGCGTGGCCTCTCTGATAGTCCGCCCAGTACTCGTCGGAACCGTCGAACCCCACCCGGATACCGCCCTGATGCTCGAGGATCGCCGGCTCGATCGGGGCGATCGACCGCTCCGAGGCGAGGGCCGACGCCACGTCGTCGAACTGCGACAGGGTGTGAAGCTGTACCCAGGTGGGAGGCAGGAGCATGGACCGCCCGGAGCGGAAGTCGCCCAGCAGATCGGCCGGACGCGCCCACATCGTCAGGTCGACCTCGGTCGTCTGATCGTCGGGCTCCTGGCCGACGGGCAGTGCCGCGACGAAGAACCGGGTGTCGTAGCGACGCTTCTCCACGGCGGGGGTGATCCAATGGTCGAACGGGCGGAGGCGGCCGGCTGCCAACGAGAGTTCTTCGGTGGCGAGGAAGTTGCTGAAGGTCATGCGATGGCCCTCGAGTTCGGCGCGCGCCGCGTGATAGCGCCCGGCGTCCGAGACCGGGGAGCCGTCGAGATGATCGGCCAGCAGTACGCCGCACTCCTCGAAGGTCTCCCGCGCGGCGGCACAGACGAGCCGACGGGCCCGGGCTTCCTCACATCCGAGGCGGTCAGCCCACCAGTGCGGCTCGGGGCCGGTCCAGGCCAGGTCCGGATCGTCGTCAGCGGCATCCACTCCGCCGCCGGGAAATACCGTCATCCCGCCGGCGAACGCCATTCCCCTCACCCGGCGGGCCACGAACACCTCGGGGCCCGCGTCGGAGTCACGGATCACCATCACAGTGGAGGCGTCCTTCACGGGACGCTCGGTGTTGTGCTCTGCCTCGCTCATGAGGCCAGTCTGACCCGTCGCCGTGACGAGGCCGGCAACGGGGTGCGGTTCCGAGCCTTCCGCGCACGCTCCCGGGGGAGGTTTTCAGCGCGATTCGGCGCCGACCGCGGATGCGGCGGCCAGGGTCCCGTGGAGCACCCGCCGCACATGTTTGCGGAGTTCCCCGCGGTGGTCGAGATCAGGCGATCGATCGACTCCGGAGCGCACGATCGTCATGTACATGACGTCGAAGACGGTCTGGGCCGGACCGGTCAGCCGCGCGGCGGTCGCCGTTCCACCGCAGTGCCGCGCCAGCACTTCGGCGATGCTGCCGCGGAGCTCCACGAGGATCTGCTGGGCCTCGTCACGGTGCGGACCGGGCTCGCCGAAGAGCGTCTCCCGGTGGTAGGCGGCGACGTTCTCGGGTTGCCTCTCGAGTGCCCGGACCAGTGGTTCACACAGTTCGACGAGATCCTCGACCGGGTCGCCGGTGTCAGGGACGGATTCGACCATGAGCCGGAAGTCCTCGTTGGCGATCATGCACAGCAGTTCGCCCTTGGATCGGGCGTAGCGGAACAGGGTCCCCGTGCCGACCTCGGCGAGTTCCGCCACCTCCTGGGTGGTCACGGACGAGTAGCCGCGCGAGGAGAACAGCTGACGAGCCGCCTGGTGGATGCGCCGCTGCTTGTCCGCCTTGTTCAGTTCGCGTCGCCCCGGTTCGCGCGTGGAGCTCAACTGAACCACTCGGTCGGCTTGCCCGCGACCAGGAGAAGCGTGAAGACGATCGCCACGACGATCACCGTCACGATGAGAGCGAGGATCGGGGAGCGAAGAGCGGTCGCGAGGAGCCGCTCCGGCAGCGACCGGGGGGACTCCCCGTCCTTCCCCAGCCGCCAGGGGCCGGCGAGCAGCCCACGTCGCTGGACGGACCTCTCGAACGGGTAGGTGGCGTAGGGGATGATCGCGGAGGCCAACCCGAGGACTCCCGTGCCGAAGGACCAACGTTTGTCGATCCAGACGGCGACGGTCGTCACCGCGTAGCAGAGGAACACGAACCCGTGGATGCTGCCGCCGACAGTCGTGGCCCACTCCAACCCGAAGGCGTACTTGCCGATCATGCCGAGGATCAGCAGGGTCCACGTCACCATCTCGGCGAGCGCGAGCCTCAGGTACAGGGTGCGGGGGGTCACAGGTGTCCTCCAATGATCGTGTCAGGGTCCGCTCGATATCGTACGGACTCTCTGACCAGCCATTCGGAGCAGGCTCCGGAAGCGTTCACCCGCGCAGCGCGATCGAGGCGAATCTGGCTTCGCCGGCCTCGTCACTGGCTGCCAGATCCACCACGGCCTCGATCGCCCAGCCGTGGTCCCCCTGCGGATCGTCGAGAACCTGGCGGACGCGCCACGTGCCGGCATCGACCCCCGGGCCGGACTCGGTGACGGAGAACAGCGCAGGGCCTCTGGCGCCGGGTCCTGTCCCGATCTCGTCGTACTCGTCCCAGTACGGGTCGATCTCGGAATCCCAGTCGGGATGCTCGGGGACGGCGTCGTCGAGTTCGACGAGCCGTTCGATGTCGTCCCGGGCGAGCAACTCCACCCGGCGGAACATGGCGTTTCGCACCATCACCCGGAAGGCGCGCCGATTCGCGGTGACAGGCCTGGACGCGCCGGCCGATTGACCGAAGGCCAGCTCCGCGACCTGTTCAGAGGACACGTCGGGATCGGTGAGCAGCTCCCATTCGTCGAGCAGGCTCGAGTCGACCTGACGGACCAGCTCGCCCAACCACTCCACGAGGTCGTCGAACTCCTCGGACCTCAGGTCGGCGGGGACCGTCTGGCGGAGGGTCCGGTAAGCGTCGGTGAGATAGCGCAGGACCGCCCCCTCCGAGCGGCTGAGACCGTATGCCGAGATCAGGTCGGAGAAGGTCATGCCCCGCTCGACCATCACCCTGATGACGGACTTGGGTGACGGCTCGATCCCCGTAACCCAGGGATGCCCGGCCCGATAGGCGTCGTACGCGTCGGACAGGAGGTCGTCGAGCGGTCTGGGCCACGTGATGTCCTCGACGAGCTCCATCCGCTCGGAGTACTCGACACCGTCGGCCTTGAGCGAGGCGATCGCCTCGCCGCGGGCTTCGCGCTGCTGCGCATAGAGAACGGGCCGTGGGTCGTCGAGGACGGCTTCGATAACCGAGACGATGTCGAGCTCCGGGGTTGGGGAGTCGGGGTCCAGGACCTCCATCGCGGCCAACGCGAACGGCGCCAGCGGCTGGTTGAGGGCGAAATCGCGCTGGAGGTCCACAGTGAGTCGAACGTGCCGTCCGTCGTCGTCGGGCTCTGCCAGCCGCTCCACGATGCCCGCGGTCTCCAAGCCACGGAACAGCTCGATCGAGCGCAGTACGTGGTGGCGTGTGCGGGCCCGGGTCTCGTGGGACGAGAGCAGGAGGTGCCGCATGTGGCCGTAGCAGCTGCCCGGCCGCGAGATGACGTTGAGCAGCATCGAGTTGCTGACCTCGAACCGGCTGGTGAGCTGCTCCGGCTGGGCGCCGACGAGCTTGTCGAAGGTCGATTGTGACCAGTTGACGAAACCCTCCGGCGGCTTCTTCTTTGCGGTCCTGGCCTTCTTCTTGGGGTTGGCCAGGGCCTTCGCCGCCGCCTTGGCGTTCTCGATCTCGTGCTCCGGGGCCAGCACCACCACGAACCCCTCGGTGTCGAATCCGGCGCGCCCTGCGCGCCCGGCGATCTGGTGGAACTCCCGGGCCTTGAGGACTCGCTGACGGCGGCCGTCGAATTTGGTCAACCCCGTGAACAGCACCGACCTGATGGGGACGTTGATCCCCACCCCGAGGGTGTCGGTGCCGCAGATGACGTTGAGCAGGCCATCCTGCGCGAGCTTTTCGACGAGGCGGCGATACTTGGGGAGCATCCCCGCGTGGTGGACACCGATCCCGTGGAGCAGGAGCTTGCGGAGGGTCCGGCCGAACGACGTGGTGAAACGGAACCCGCCGATCTCGTCCGCGATGGCTCGTTTGCGATCACGGTCGGCCACCGAGAGGGACGTGAGCGCCTGGGCCTGCTCGAGCGCGGCAGCCTGGGTGAAGTGCACGATGTAGACGGGTGCCTTGCCCTCGCGCAGCAGGATCTCCACCGACTCGTGAACGCCGCTGAGGGCGTAGTCGAAGCTCAGCGGGACCGGACGCTGCGTGCCGCCGATGTGGGTGCAGGGCCGACCGGTGCGTTCCTCGAGGTCGGCCTGCAACCAGCCGACGTCTCCGAGCGTGGCGGACATCAGCAGGAACTGCGTGTCGGGGAGCTCGATGAGCGGCACCTGCCAGGCCCATCCACGGTCGGGCTCCGAGTAGTAGTGGAACTCGTCCATCACCACTTGGCCGATCTCGGCATCGGCCCCCTCGCGAAGCGCGATGTTGGCGACGATCTCGGCGGTCGCGCAGACGATCGGCGCATCGGGGTTGACCGAGGCGTCCCCGGTGATCATTCCCACGTTCTCGGCGCCGAACACCTCGCACAGCGCGAAGAACTTCTCGCTCACCAGGGCCTTGATCGGCGCGGTGTAGTAGCTCCGCACGCCGCGGGCCATCGCGGCGAAATGCGCACCCAGCGCCACCAGCGACTTACCGGACCCCGTGGGGGTGGCCAGGATGACGTGGCTGCCGGCGGCGACCTCGAGGACCGCTTCCTCCTGTGCCGGGTACAACTGCAGGCCCCGGTCCGCGGCCCACGCCACGAACGCGTCGTACACCGCCTCGTCGTGGAGGCCGGCGGGAACGTCGTCGAGGTCAGCGAGCAGATCGGGCAGATGCACCCGTCCGAGCCTAGTCGCCCGGCCTCGTCACTCGCCCGGCTGCGGTCCGCCGTCGGAGTCGCCGCCTGACTGCTGGGCGAGGAAGCGCTCGAACTCCGCACCGATCTCGTCGCCGGAGGGCAGCGGCTTGCCTCCGGGATTGAGCGAGTCCGAGCCCATCCGTGCCTCCATGAACTCGTCGTACTGCTTCTCCATGTGCTCGATGGCCGTGAGGATCTCCGCGTTGTGGGCGATCTGCGCGTTCACCTGGGACGTGAACTCCTCCGCTGACTTCTCCAGTTCCTCGGTGGGCAGATCGAGTCCGCCGACCTTGGCGATGCTCCCGACCAGGTTGAGCACGGCCGCCGGGTAGGCGGTCTGCGAGAGGTACTGGGGCACGTGAACGGTGAATCCCGCCGACGGGATGCCGTGCTCGGACATCCGGAGTTCCAGGAGGGAGCTGACGTTTCCAGGCACCGAGAACTCACCGGGCCAGGCGGTGAAGCCACGGATCAGGTCCACGTCGCTGGCGTGGGCGCTGGCGTTGGTGGGCCGGGTGTGGGGCACGCCGAGGGGGATCGAACCGAGCCCGATGGACATGCGGACGCCGAACGCCCCCGCCAGATCGATGACGGACTCGGTGAAGCCGTCCCACCGCAGGTCCGGCTCGAGACCGGACAGCAGCAGGAAGGAGCTTCCGTCCGCGTCCTTGACGGCATGGATCTGAATCGTGGGCTCGTCGTAGCTCGCGAAGTGGTCGAAGGAGTACTTCAGATGCGGGCGCCGTGATCGATAGTCGACGAGCTGATCCGCGTCGAACTCGACGATCAACTGCGAGTCCAGGGAGTCACGGAGGTGCTCGGTGGCGCCCTCGATCGCCTGCCCCGCATCGGAGAACCCCTCGAGTCCGTGCACGAGCACCGGCCCCCGGCCGTCCGCGGACCGCAGATCGGGAAGGGGTTGGATCAGTCGGTACAGATCGCTGTGCCTGGCCATGTCGACTCCTCTCATCACCGCACCTCGTCAACGGGGCGACGAAGCTCGCGCGGTCGTCCATTCGGGACGGGTACTCACCCCTTTGCCAACGTCAGGCCGCGGCGGATGATTCCCCGCGCGCACCGCTTCCTCCACAGGCGCGCGTCACAGACGTCCGCAGGAGCGGGCGGCGCGACCCGGATGCATGAGGGTTGGGGCGGTGGAGGACACCCGCGGACCGCGCTCCCAGATCCGGGACGGGGCCGCGCGAGGAGAGACGGGTGGACGGCGATGACGACACGAGGCCGAACCGGAGACGACGGTCGGGACGAGCGGGAGCGGGTGGTGATCAGTTCGCCGGAGGAGATGATCGCCTCCGTCCCGGCGATGCTCGGTTTTCCTCCACCCCCGGGGTCAGTCGTGCTGGTGGGCGGGAGGATGTCCGACGGCGGCAACGCGCCGGTCATGCGGGTGGATGTGCCCGGGCTCCAGGACGAGGACACGATCGCCCCCACGGAGGGCGAGTTGTTCGATGAACCCGGTCTCGATGCTCCGGACGGGGAGCCGGGGCTGGTCGGCAGGATCGATCCGGGCCCGGCCCAGAGCCTGGCTCAGTTCTGCGCGCGGGAAGGGGTCCGGTCCGTGCACCTGATCGTGGTGCGGGAGGACTGCATCGACGGGCATCTCGCCGCTCAGCGGGCGATGGACGCTGCGGCCGCGTTCGACTACTGGCTGGGGTTGGCGGGCACGGAGGTCGTCAACGCCTTCGGGGTGGAGGAGTTCGCGGCGGGTGCCCCGTGGGTGGATCTGTTCGGGATGGTCCGGGGAATCCAACTCGATCCCGACGCCACGCATCTGGCTGCGGTGTACGCGTTCCAGGGACGGTCGGTCGCGGCATCGAGGAGCGACATCGAGCGCCTGTACCTGACCCGCGACCCGGACGCGAGGGACACGGATGGAGGCGGCACCGATGCAGCGGCGACGGCGGGGACGTCCGCGCTGGTGGCGCGGCACGACTCCGCCGCCGCGCGCCTGGGAACCGGGGAGCGGGTCGACGACAACGAGCTTGCCGTGATCGGACGCGGCCTGCTGTCGATCGACGTCCGTGACGAGGTCTATCGGAACCTGGCCCAGCGCCCACTGACCGACGACGACGGCCGCCGCCTGCTCTGGTGGGCCCTGGCTCGTCGACGACCCCCGAAGGAGCGTTCGGTGGCTCTGCTCCTCCTCGGTGCCGCGGCCTACTTCGCGGGAAGTGGCGTCCATGCGAACGCCGCACTCTCCGCAGCGGTGACGGCCGATGGCGCGAATTCGCTGGCGCGGCTCATCCTGAACGGTCTGATCGAAGGGATCGCACCGGAACGCCTCAGGCAGGTGGCGGCTGCATGAGGAGCTCGCGGCGCCGGATCAGGGCAGCGGTGAGAGGGGAGGGGCCGTGACGAGATGCTGACAGGCGGGGCCTGCCGCAGGGGCTCCGCGTCGACTGGTTCGCGCACAGCCCGCCCGGCACTGATCTTCCGGGTGCTCGGCGGGCTGTGCGTGCGTGCTCGTGTCGCTCGCCGTCAGCGGCGGTGTCGTCAACGAGCAGCCGAGTGAGCGCGATCTCCGAGCGCCTCGGTGAACTTCCATGCATCCTCGACGACCGTGCGTAGATCGGTACGGCCGGGCGTCCAGCCGAGCTCGGTGATCGCCCTGGCGCTGGACGCGACCAACACCGCGGGATCTCCGGCCCGTCGAGGCGCGATGACGTCCGGGATCGGGCGGCCCGTGACCTCGCGACAGACGTCGATGACCTCACGCACCGAGAACCCCTCGCCACTACCGAGGTTGAGGATCCGGTGGACACCCGGGGAGTTGGACTCGAGGGCGAGGACGTGCGCATCGGCGAGATCTGCGACATGGATGTAGTCGCGGATGCAGGTGCCGTCCGGGGTGGGCCAGTCGTCACCGAACACCTTGATGTCCTCGCGGTGTCCGAGCGCGACCTGCAGAACCAGCGGGATGAGGTGGGTCTCCACGACGCGGTTCTCGCCCGCGGCCCCGTAGGCGCCGGCCACGTTGAAGTATCGCAGGCTGGTCGCCGCCAGCCCGTGGGCCGCGGCGTACGAGCTGATCGCGTGATCGATCGCGAGCTTGGTCGCCCCATAGGTGTTGGTGGGCCTCGTCGGCATGTCCTCGGTGATCGGTACCTGCTCGGGCTCGCCGTAGGTCGCCGCGGTGGAGGAGAAGACGAGGTTCCCGACGCCGGCGGTGCGCATCGCATCGAGCAGCGTCAATGAGGTGACGACATTGCCCTGCCAGTACTCGCCGGGCTTCTCCACCGACTCGCCCACGAGGGAGCGAGCCGCGAAATGCAGGACCCCGTCGAAGGACGGGTCGAGGACGTCCCCGACGCTCTCGGCGACATCGCCTTCGATGAAGGTCGCGCCCTCGGGGACACCCTCACGATTGCCGGTCGACAGGTCGTCGAGGATCACCACCTCGTGACCGCGCTCGACGAGGACGGTGGCGCAGACCCCGCCGACGTATCCGGCGCCGCCGGTGACGAGGAGCTTCACGGGAGGAGCTCGACCTGGATCGCGTGGGCATGATCCCCGTCGATCTCCACTGTGTGACCGGACCCGGAGTTGAGCTCCACGAGGTGCCCGCGACGGGTGGCGGTGACGGTCTTGAGGGGCTCAACGCCGGTGGCCCGGAACTCGGAGATGAGCTCGGTGTCGATCTGGACGTTCTCGCCGATCGCCTGGATGCGCACCTGGTGGGGCACGTCGGGTTCGAGTTCCGAGAGTCGGATGTACGTCAGTTCCTCACCCGTCGCGGAGCTGTACCCGATCCGCTCGAGACCGGGGATGGGGTTGCCGTACGGGGAGGTACGGGGATCGTCGAGCACCTCGATGAGGCGACGCTCGACGTCGTCACTCATGACGTGTTCCCATCGACACGCCTCGGAGTGCACCTTCTCCAGTTCCAGTCCGATCACATCGACCAGGAGCCTTTCGGCGAGGCGGTGCTTACGCATCACGTCCACCGCGAGCTCCCGGCCGTGGGGAGTGAGCTGGAGATGGCGATCCGGGGCCACCAGCACAAGCCCGTCCCGCTCCATGCGCGCGACCGTCTGGCTCACGGTCGGGCCACTCTGCTCGAGGCGCTCGGCGATCCGCGCACGCAGCGGGATGACCCCTTCCTCCTCCAGCTCGTAAATGGTGCGGAGGTACATCTCGGTGGTGTCCACCAGGTCCTTCACGCTGCAGTCCTCCGAGTCGAAAAGCCGGTAGAGAGATTGTCCTACTGATCCGCGGGCGACCCGCGCCCGTGGATCTCGTCGGCACCGAGCCTACCGTCGCGGCACCGACCGGGGTGGAGCGCTCTCAAACCCGGGCCGCACCGCAGTACGTTGCGTAGATTCGCGGGTGACGCAGACCTCGGTTCAAGCCGGGGAGGCGAGGCCGGGAACCACCCGGCGGAAACGGGAGGACGGTGACCATGACGGGCATCCGGGACGGAGTCGCGGCGGGGGTGGTGTGGAGTCCGTCGTTGTTGGAATACCGCCACTCGGCGGACCACCCGATGAGTCCGAGGCGACTTGATCTGACGATGTCGCTGGCCACCGAGCTCGGTGTTCTCCAGGGAGTGGAGCTGATCGATCCCGGATCGGCGACGGACGAGGAGCTTCTCCGCGTCCATACCTCGCGATATATCGACTCGGTCATAGCCGCCGGCGATCTGCCGCCCGGTGAGCACGTGGGAATGAGTCACGGGCTGGGAACCGCCGACAACCCGACGTTCCCGGGGATGCACGAGGCCAGCGCGGCTGTGGCCGGTGGAACACTCGCCGCGGCGCGCGCGATCGCGGACGGTGTCGCCACGCGGGCGGTGTCGGTCGCGGGTGGGATGCACCATGCGATGCCGGCTGCCGCCGCCGGCTTCTGCGTGTACAACGACGCCGCGGTGGCGATCAGCTGGTTGCTCGACAACGGCTACGACCGCGTCGCCTATGTCGATATCGACGTCCACCACGGCGACGGGGTCCAGACCGCCTTCTACGAGGATCCGCGGGTTCTCACGGTCTCGTTGCACCAGCACCCCGCCACGCTGTGGCCCTCGACGGGCTGGGCGTCCGAGACCGGCGTGGGCCGGGCCGAGGGCATGTCCGTCAACCTCGCCTATCTGCCCGCTGTCACCGATCCGCTGTGGCTACGCGGTTTCCATGCCGTGGTGCCCGGGCTGTTGCGGGCATTCGAGCCGCAGATCATCGTCCTGCAGGCCGGATGCGACTCGCACCGCGAGGACCCGCTCGCGGACCTGTCGCTCAGCGTCGACGGGCATCGTCGGTCCTATCTGGACATGGTCGCGTTGGCGGACGAGATCTGCGAGGGTCGGCTCATCGCGATCGGGGGCGGCGGGTACGAGCTGGTCCGGGTGGTCCCGAGGTCGTGGACCCACCTGATCGGGGCCGTGCTCGGTGTGCCGGTGGACCCGGACACCGTAGTGCCGGAATCGTGGCGGACGATGGCCGGCCGACTCACCGTGCCGGACCGGGTGCCGCAGTCCATGAGCGACGGGGAGATCCCGGAGTACACCCCGTGGGAGCCGGCCGGGGCCGACCGGGGTGTCGAGATCGACCGGTCGCTGGCTCGACTGGACCAGTCCATCCTCGATACCAGGCGCTCGGTGTTCCCACTGCACGGGCTCGACCCCGACGATCCGAGGGACTGACCCCATGGGTGACCGCCCCGTGGTCAACCCGCACGACGACCATTGACCGACCGATGAACTCCGCCCCTGGAGGACCACACATGGCGCACCCCGGAGACACTCCGACCGGCGATCCGATGAACCAGACCTCCACGACCGGTGGGCCCCCGGCGGTGGAACCCCCGGAGCACGCCTCGACCGACACCTCGGTGGACGTCTACCCGGACGGGTATCCACACGAGTGGGCGGCCGACGTCCTCGGCTCCGACGGCCGAGCGGTCCGGGTCCGGCCGATCCTCCCCGAGGACGCCGAGAAGATCTCGCGATTCCACACGAGCTTGTCAGAACGGACCCGCTACCTGCGGTATTTCGGATCGCGGGATGTTCTCTCGGATCGGGAACTCCGGCGGATGACCAACGTGGACTACCGCGATCGGATGGCGTTCGTGGCGGAGCTCGGTGCGGAGATCATCGGGATCGCGATCTACGAGCGGCTACCCGACTCGACGTTCGCGGAGGTCGCGTTCACCATCTCGGACCAGCACCAGGGCCGGGGCCTGGGGTCGATCTTCCTCGAACATCTGGCCGGCGCGGCCGCGGAGTGCGGTATCGACCATTTCGAGGCTGAGGTCCTGTCGGAGAACCGCTCGATGATCCAGGTCTTCCGTAGGGCCGGGTACGAGATCTCACGGTCGTTCGACGGCTCGACCCTGCACCTGGAATTCGCCATCGACCCGACCGAGGCGCTGACCAACGTCCGGAACTCCCGCGAGGCTGCGGCCGAGTCGCGAAGCGTCGCCCGGGTTCTCAACCCCGCGTCGGTGGCCGTGATCGGAGCGTCGGACCAGGTCGGCAAGATCGGCCACACGGTCCTGCGAAACCTCATCGCCAACGGGTTTTCCGGGCCGGTGTACCCGGTCAACTCGGACGCCAACTCGGTGCAGTCGGTACGCGCCTACGCGAGCGTCCGGGACATCCCGGATCCGGTGGACCTCGCGGTGGTCGCCGTCCCGGCCGCGTCGATGTCGGAGGTCCTCGACGACTGCCTGTCCAAGGGCGTGTCGACCCTCGTCGTCATCTCGGCGGGGTTCTCCGACGTCGGAAGTGCGGGAGTCGTTTCGGAGCGGCGTCTCGTGAGCGAGGCGCGCGCGCACGGCATGCGCGTGGTCGGACCGAACGCGCTGGGCGTGATCAACACCTCCTCCGACGTCCAGCTCAACGCGACCCTGGCGGAACTGGTCCCCGGCCCCGGACGGGTGGGGTTCTTCTGCCAGTCCGGTGCTCTGGGGATCACGATCCTCGCCGCGGCGGCACGGCGTCGGCTCGGTCTGTCCACGTTCGTCTCCGCGGGAAACCGCGCCGACGTCTCGGGTAACGACCTGATGCAGTACTGGGACACCGACTCGGCCACCGAGGTGGTGTTGCTGTACCTCGAGAGCTTCGGTAACCCGCGGAAGTTCTCCCGGATCGCGCGGCGGATAGCCCGCAACAAGCCGGTCGTGGTGGTGCGGCGCGCCGCCGACGACCTCGAATCCGGCGTCGAGGGGCTCACCGCATCGGCGATCCGCGGACTCTTCCGCGACTCAGGTCTCATCCAGGTCGACTCGATCACCGACATGTTCGACACCGCGACGCTCCTCGCGTATCAGCCGCTACCCGCCGGTGGTCGGCTGGGGATCGTCGGGAACTCGTCGGCCGTGGCTCGCCTCGGTGGTGACTCGGCGCGGTTGCAGGGCTTCACCGTCGCCCATTCGGTCGATCTCGGGGCCGGAGCGAACCCGGAGGAGTTCCGGACCGCGATCTCCGACGCCCTCGACCGTGATGAGGTGGACTCCGTTCTGACGGTCTTCGTACCGCCTGTGGCCACGGAACCGGACAAGTTCGCCGAGGCCATCCGTGCCGCCGCTGCGGAGAGCGAGAAGCCCGTCGTCAGTACGTTCCTCGCCGGGGAGGGTCTTCCGGAGGGGCTGACCGTGACCGATGAGTCCGGCGTCGCCTCGCGCGGATCCATCCCCTCGTATCCGTACCCGGAGCGAGCGGTGTCCGCGCTGGTGCGGGCCCGACGCTACGCCGAATGGCTGGATCGCCCCGCAGAGGAACCCGCCGAGTTCGAGGACATCGACCGCGTGCGTGCCCGCGAACTCGTCGACTCGCTGTGCCACCTCAACGCCGGTACCGACTCGTTCGAGCTCACGCAGGGCCAGGTGCGGGCGCTACTCGAGTGCTACGGCATCGACATCGTCGACTACCGCGTCGCCACCGACGTCGAGCAGGCCGTGATGGCCGCCGACGAACTCGGGTACCCGGTCGCGGTGAAGGCGATGAGCGAGAAATGGCGCACCCGGAGCGATCAGTCCGGGGTCCGGCTCGATCTGGCCGACGCCGGCGCCGTCCGGCACGCGTTCGACTACCTGCAGTCCTCCACCGGGTCGCGCTCACTTCACGTGCAGAAGATGGCCACCAAGGGAGTCGCCGTCACGATCCGGGTCGCCGACCATCCGATCTTCGGGTCGCTGATCTCGTTCGGGCTGTCCGGGCTGCTCTCGGACCTCCTCGCGGACCGGGCCTTCAGCACCCTGCCGATCTCCCCGACGGAGGCCGCGGCATTGCTCGACCGGCCCCGGGCGGCCCCGATCCTGGACGGGTACGCGGGCGACACCCCGGCGGACCGGGGGGCGCTCGTCGACCTCATGGGACGAGTGTCCTGCCTGGCCGAGGATGTACCGGAGATGCGCAAGCTCTCGCTGGATCCGGGGCTGGCCACGCCCAGCGGTCTGTCCGTGCTCTTCGCGAGCGTGCAGCTCGGGCCTCCGCCGTTGTTCAGCGGCGACGAAGGACCGCGCCGACTTCGCTAGAACCAGTCCGCACCGGAAGCGGCCCGCAGACGACGAAACGGCCCCGCCTCCGGGGCCGTTTCGGGTCGATGGGGTCCTACGCGGCCCCGGCACCGGAGCCACGACCTCGTGGCGTCAACGTCTTGGTCGCGACGTCGTGGCCGCTACGCGGTCCGCGGTATCAGACGGCGTACGACCGCAGCTTGTCAGCGCGGCGGCCCTCGCGGAGCTTGGCCATGACCTCGCGCTCGATCTGACGCACGCGCTCACGGGACAGGCCGAAGCGCTTGCCGATCTGGTCGAGGGTCCGCGGCTGACCGTCATTGAGGCCGAAACGCAGCGTGATGACCTGCTGCTCACGCTCCTCGAGCGTGGCCAGGACGGCGCGGACATCCGAGTGCATGACGTTGGTCACGACCGTGTTCTCGGCGCTGGTCGCCTCGGCGTCCTCGATGAAGTCGCCCAGCGGCGCCTCTTCGTCCGCACCCACCGGCATGTCCAGGCTGACCGGGTCGCGCGAATGGTCGAGGAGCTCCTCGATCTTGTGCGCGGGGATGCCCGACTCCTCGGCGAGCTCCTCCAGGGTCGACTCGCGGCCGAGCTGCTGGTGCAGCTCACGCTTGATCCGCGCCAGCTTGTTCACCTGCTCGACGAGATGCACCGGAAGCCGGATGGTGCGCGACTGGTCGGCCATACCGCGGGTGATGGCCTGGCGGATCCACCACGTGGCGTAGGTCGAGAACTTGAACCCCTTGGCGTAGTCGAACTTCTCCATCGCGCGGATCAGCCCGAGGTTGCCCTCCTGGATGAGATCGAGGAGCGGCATCCCACGGCCCGTGTAGCGCTTGGCCAGGGAGACCACCAGACGAAGGTTGGCCTCGAGGAGGTGGGCGCGGGCGGCCTCGCCCTCCCGGACGATGGTCGCGAGATCGGCCTTCTTGACGGGGCCCAGGCGCTTCTTGGTGGCCAGCAGATGCTTGGCGTACAGACCGGCCTCGATGCGCTTCGACAGCTCCACCTCGTCCTCGGCGTTGAGCAGGGCGGTCTTGCCGATCCCGTTGAGGTAGACGCGGACCAGGTCGGCGCTGGGGCTCTGGCCGTCCGAATCCGCCTCCGTCCGATGGTCCGAACGGGTGGTGGCTGACGTCATGTCTCCTCCTCCTGCCTTGCCCGGGGGGTGGGCCGGCGGTCGGTCGCTGGTGGACGGATCAGGATCGTGTCCGTATTCCGGTCACGTACACCTACAACGGCAGAGGTACCGGGAATGTTCCCGGGTGGATGATTTCGGTCACGACATGTGGCGGAATGAAATACCCGTCACCGTGAATTCCGGGTTTCGATGAGCAGCGTGAACGGGCCGTCGTTGACCGAGCGCACCTGCATCATCGCGCCGAAGACCCCGGTCGAGACCTCGAGCCCGCGGTCACGAAGACCGCGCACCACGGCCGCCACAGCCAGCTCGGCCACCTCACCGGGTGCGGCCCGGGACCATGACGGGCGCCGCCCCTTGGCTGTCGAACCCATCAGCGTGAACTGGCTGACCACCAGGACCGGGGCGCCGACCTCGACCGCGCTCGTCTCCTCACGCAGGATCCGCAACTCCGCGATCTTGCGGACCATCGTGTCGATGTCCGCCTCGTCGTCGTCGTTCGATACCCCCAACAGCACCAACAGCCCCGGGCCGGGGAGGGCGCCCACCACGGCGTCGTCGACCGTGACCGACGCCTCGGTGACCCGCGAGACCACGGCCCTCACCCGTCGGCCCCCGGCGATGACGCGCCCTCCGGGGCGTCGGCGGGGGACGATCCCCCGGGAGCCGCGGCCTCGGCCCCCGGCGGCAACAAACCGGGGACCCCGGCGGGTACGAGGAAGCCGTGCAGGAACAGGTCGACGACCACCCGACGTACCGGCGCCGCGAGTTCGTCCGGATCGGCGCCCGCCGCCGCGCCCGCGAGGATCACCAGATCCGCCAACGATAGGGCGCCAGTCCGCGCGCCCCGCAGCACCGTGGCGGTGAACTGATCGATCTCGTGTCGCCACCGCGCGCCGGTGACCCGCTCGACCACGACGGTGGCGGGACCCGCCGGCAGGCCGTCCGGGCCGGTGGGCGCCAAGGACTCCGACACGTGCAGATGGACGTCGGGGGAGACGGTGAACACGGTCCGGTCCAGCGCGACGTCCTCGCTGCCATGACGGTGCGCGGCCTCGCGCAGCCACGCGGTGCGGGCGAAATAGGCCTCCGCCTCGTCGCCCAGGCCCGCGTCGAAGGGGTGCGTCAGGTCCTCACACAGCACCGACGACGGGCCGTCGATGCGTCGCAGATACACGTAACCGAACCCGATGCCCGCCACGCCCTCGTCACGGAAGTGGTCCAGCCAGGCGTCGGCCGCCTTCCACGTGGACTCGTCGCGCGGGTCCATCCCCTCGTCGGTCAACCATGTCCACGCGTAGAGGCCCGGATCGGACGAGTCCCTGCGGAGGAACCAGGCATCGACCCCGTCGGCCGGCACCCACGCGGCCACATGCGAACGCCAGTCCACGTCCTCCCGCTCGACCCAGGACGCCAGCAGGATCGCCGTCCCGCCCTCGGCGAGATGTTCCGGAGCGCCGGACACGACCGTCCGACTGGCGCCGTCGAGTGCGAGCCCCGACTCCCGGTACGAGTGACCCATCTCGGACGGGCCCACCACGAACGGCGGGTTGGCGACGATCCGGTCGAAAGTCCGCCCGGCGACGGGGCCGAACCACGGGCCCCGGACGAGCTCGGCCTCCATCGCGTTGATCGCCAGAGTCGCCTCCGCCAACTCGAGGCACCGCGGGGTGATGTCCGTGCCGGTCCCGGCCTCGCCGGACTCGAGCGCGTGCACCAACTGGATGCCGCAGCCCGTTCCCAGATCAAGAACGGAACCGGCGGGGGAGGTGGGCGTGATCCGCAGGAGGGACAGCGTGGCCTGGCCCACGCCGAGCACGTGGTCCGGCCGGGTCCCGGTGCGGACCATCGACCCGTCGACGTCAGAGAACACCCAGCGGGTCCCGTGGCCGGTGTCGACGGGACGGAGGTCGACGAGTGCCTGCACCGCGCCGTCGTCACCGACGGACCACAGGCCCGCCCCGATGCCGGCCCCGAGGTCGACCTCCGGGAGCAGTTCGGTGACCACAGCGCGGGGGAGCGCATCACCCAACACGAACAGACGCACCAGCGCGCCGGCCGCGCCGGAGTTCCGGGCGTGGCGCCGGACGACCGCAGCGTCCGAGCGGGCGAGCGCCGAGACGGCCTCCTGTCCCAGGGCCCGCTCCAGCCCCGGAACCGTGTACCCGTGCTCGCGGAACGCCGCGGCCAGAAAGGGGGCGAGAACCGCGAGGGAGTCGGTGGAACGGGTCACGGGTTCAGGGTCGCTTTCGTCAGTGGTCGCCGCTGGTGGGTTCGTCGGTGTCACCGGTGTCGTCGGCCTCATCGGCCTCATCGGCGTCCTCGGGGCCATCGGTGTCGGCCTCGCCGTCGCCGTGGGGGTCGGTGTGGGCATCGGTGGTCTTGCCCGTCAACCCGGACGGCAGGGCCACCGTCCGCGGCGCGGACAGGCGCCCCGCGTTATAGGTGCGGGCCTGCTGCTTGGGGAGCGGCGGGCGATCGTTGGCGCCGATCACGGCGATCCACGGGATCGGGATCGATCCCGCGACGATCGCCAGCGCGATCCACGGGTTGTTCCAGAGCGCGAGCGCACCCGCAGCGAGCAACAGTGCCGGGATCCGGACACTCATCAACAGGAAATACCGCTTCTTCCGGGCCGCGAGTTCGTCCTGGTACGACTGTCGCGCCCCGGTGATGAGGACGGGGCTCGAGGTGTCGTCCCGATCCCCGGACCGCTTTCGTCGGAAGTCGGGTGCCATGGACCCCAAGGTACTCCGGGGTGCGCGCTGGAGCGTTGGCGCGGTGACGGCCGGGTGCGGCATCATGAGGGGGTGAGCACCACCCGGACCAAGACACTCGAGCGTCCCGAGGTCACTACGACCGAGGAGACGGAGGACGACGCCCCGAAGTTCTTCCACTACGTGGACAAGAGCAAGATCGCCGAGAGCGCGGTCATGGGAACCTACGTGATCGCCCTGTGCGGTGAGGTCTTCCCGGTCACCCGCTCGGCCAAGCCCGGTTCTCCGGTATGCCCGGAGTGCAAGCGCGTCTACGAGACCCTGAAGCCTGGTGAGTGATCCCGGAGCGGTCCCGGGCACCGAGGAACTGACCGCAGAACCCATCACCCCGCCGGCCGGCGGGCCGTCGCTGCGCGCCTGGCAGCGCACAGCCCTGCGCAAGTACCTCATGGCCCGGCCCAAGGACTTCCTCGCCGTGGCCACGCCGGGTGCCGGCAAGACGACGTTCGGCCTCCGGGTCGCCAACGAGTTGCTGGCGGACCGGACCGTCGACACGATCACGGTCGTCGCGCCGACCGAACACCTGAAGTACCAGTGGGCGGCCTCCGCGGCCCGTGCCGGGATCGCGTTGGACCCCGAGTACAGCAACTCCTCGGGGGCACTCGCTCCCGAGTTCCACGGTGTGGTGGTGACCTACGCGCAGGTCGCAGCGCACCCGTTCAAGCATCGCGGGCGCACCACGGCACGCCGCACACTGGTGATCCTCGACGAGATCCACCACGGCGGTGACGCGAAGAGTTGGGGCGACGGTATCCGCGAGGCGTTCGAGGACGCCGAGCGCCGCCTCTCGCTGACGGGGACACCGTTCCGCTCGGACGACAGTCCGATCCCGTTCGTCACCTACGAGCCCGACGGTCAGGGTCATCAGCGTTCGAAGGCCGACCACGCCTACGGCTACGCCGACGCGCTGGCCGACGGCGTCGTCCGTCCCGTCGTCTTCCTGGCCTACTCCGGTGAAGCGCGCTGGCGTTCCAACGCCGGCGAGGAGTTCTCGGCCCGCCTCGGTGAGCCGCTCAGCGCGGACCAGATGTCCCGGGCCTGGCGAGTCGCGCTCGACCCGCACGGCGACTGGATGCCGGCGGTTCTGCAGGCGGCCCACACCCGGCTGCGCCAGATCCGCGCGGGCGGTGTTCCGGACGCCGGCGGCCTGGTGATCGCCACCGATCAGGAGCGCGCGCGGGAGTATGCGGCGTTGCTGACCGAGATCACCGGCAAGCCGCCGACGGTGGTCCTGTCCGACGACCCGACGGCATCGAGCCGGATCGGTGCCTTCTCGGATTCGACCGACGAGTGGATGGTTGCCGTCCGCATGGTCTCGGAGGGCGTCGACGTGCCCCGACTCAGTGTGGGCGTCTATGCCACCAGCGCCTCCACCCCGCTGTACTTCGCCCAGGCCATCGGGCGGTTCGTGCGTTCGCGGCGCCCGGGGGAGACCGCCTCGGTGTTCCTGCCGTCGGTGCCTGTGTTGTTGAAGCTCGCCTCGGAGATGGAGGCCCAGCGCGATCACGTGCTGGGTAAGCCGCATCGGGAGGAGGGGCTGGAGGACCAGCTGCTCGCCCAGGCGAACCAACAGCAGGACGAGAACACGGAGGACGAAGAGGACCGCGGCTACATCTCCCTGGGCGCGGACGCCGAGCTCGACCAGATCGTGTACGAGGGGTCTTCGTACGGCACCGCGACATTCGCCGGCAGTGAGGAGGAGGCCGACTACATCGGGCTCCCCGGCCTGCTGGGAGCGGACGACGTGAAGGCCCTTCTGCGGCAGCGGGAGAAGGAGCAGTTGAGGCATCGTTCCTCCGCGCAGGCCTCCGGGCCCGGGGCGGTGTCCGTGGTGGGCGCCGACCCCGCCGTGTCGGGAGCGACTCTGCCGGGCAACGCCGCGGGCCCCGGCGCCCACGCCGGCGCCGCCGCCGAGCGGGTCGCCTCGGCCGCCGAGCTCAAGGATCTGCGGCGCCAGCTCAACACCCTGGTCTCCGTGTACTCGGGCCGCCTGGGCAAGTCCCACGGGGCGATCCACTCCCAGCTGCGCAACGCCTGCGGTGGGCCGCCCGTGCCGATGGCCTCGACCGAGCAGATCCGCGAGAGGATCTCGACCCTGCGCAGCTGGTAGGTCCGCCGACCGGCCTCACCAAATCCAAGAAATCCGCTACTCGGATGCCCGATCCGCTACCTGCCTGCGGGTAGCGGATCGTGCGGGGGAGTAGCGGATCTCTCCGGGGCGGGTCAGTCCAGGTAGTCGCGCAGGACCTGCGAGCGCGACGGGTGCCGCAGCTTCGACATGGTCTTCGACTCGATCTGGCGGATCCGCTCGCGGGTCACGCCGTAGACCTGGCCGATCTCGTCGAGGGTCCGGGGGAGGCCGTCGGTGAGGCCGAAGCGAAGCCGGACCACGCCGGCCTCACGCTCGGAGAGCGTGTCGAGCACGGACCGCAGCTGGTCCTGCAGAAGCGTGAAGCTCACCGCGTCCACCGCGACCACGGCCTCGGAGTCCTCGATGAAGTCGCCGAGCTGCGAGTCGCCCTCGTCGCCGATGGTCTGGTCGAGCGAAATGGGCTCCCGGGCGTACTGCTGGATCTCCAGCACCTTCTCCGGGGTGATGTCCATCTCCTTGGCGAGCTCCTCCGGGGTGGGCTCGCGGCCCAGATCCTGGAGCAGCTCACGCTGGATGCGACCGAGCTTGTTGATGACCTCGACCATGTGCACCGGGATACGGATCGTGCGGGCCTGGTCGGCCATGGCGCGGGTGATGGCCTGGCGGATCCACCAGGTGGCGTATGTGGAGAACTTGTAGCCCTTGGTGTAGTCGAACTTCTCGACCGCGCGGATCAGACCGAGGTTGCCCTCCTGGATGAGGTCCAGGAACGCCATGCCACGCCCGGTGTAGCGCTTGGCCAGGGAGACGACCAGCCGGAGGTTGGCCTCGAGCAGATGGTTCTTCGCGCGGACGCCGTCCCGCTCGATCCACTTGTAGTCGCGCCGCTGAGCGGTGGTGAGCTTCTCGCCGCGCTCGGCGACCTGCGCCATCCACCACGTGGAGTACAGGCCCGCCTCGATGCGCTTGGCGAGCTCCACCTCCTCCTCGGCGTTGAGGAGGGCGACCTTGCCGATCTGCTTGAGGTATGCGCGCACGGAGTCCGCGGACGCGGTGAGCTCGGCGTCCTTGCGGGCCTGCCGCAGAGCCTCGGACTCGTCCTCGTCCCAGACGAAGTCACCGGAGGCCTTGTCCTTGGCGGAGGGCTCCTCCTTGGTTTCCTCGTCGGCCTCTTCGTCGTCCTCGACATCCTCGACCTCGACGTCTTCCAGCTCGGAGGTGTCGGGCTCGGCCTCGAGGTTCTCCGCCGACTCGTCGATCTGATCCTCGTCGACCTCGGACGTCGCCGGGGAGGTGGTCTTCTTGGCCGCCGTCTTCTTGGCGGCGGTCTTCTTCGCCGCCGTCTTTTTTGCCGCGGTCTTCTTGGCGGGGGCCTTCCTGGCCGCGGCCTTCTTCGCGGGCGCCTTCTTGGCGGCGGTCTTCTTGGCGGGGGCTGCGCCCGTGACCTCGGTGCCTGACGGATCGCCGCTCTCTGCGGGATCCGAACTGGTGGTCTTCGTGGCTGCCACAAACGCCCCTTCACAACCGGTTGCTAGATAGGAATCGGGGATCGGTGCCGCGTGCTCTGCAGACACTCGAGCCGTCCGCCTTGCGGTACCGGGCCCGTCCCCGGCCGGTACATGAGTCCGGCCTGCGCCATTGTAACGAGGAACCGGCGCGAGGGTCGCATCCGGCGGGGTTAACCGGGTCGGTCCTCGGTGACGGAGAGCGCCTCTCCGAGGTCGATGGCGCCGGAGTGCGCCGCGGCATAGAGGGCGGCACCGATGATCCCGGCGTCGTTGAGACGCACGGCCGCGCGAACGGGGGTGCGGTTCTCCAGAAGCGGGAACCACTCGTCGGCGGCCTCGCTGACCCCGCCCCCCAGCACGAATGCACGAGGCCACAGCAGGTCCTCGATCGCGCGAAGCACGTTGGACAGGTGCGGGGCCCATTCGGCGAAGGACATCTCCTCGCGCGCCCGGACGGCGCCCGACGCGAGGTGTTCGGCCTCATCGAAGCCCCGGCCGGCGATGTCCTCGATCATCAGATGGCCGAACTCGCTGTTGGGGATGAGCCGCCCGTTCATGAGCAGCGCGGAGCCGATCCCGGTTCCGATCGTGAGAAGAATCACGAGCCCGTCGACGCCCTCGCCCGCCCCGTAGTGCACCTCGGTCAGCCCGGCGGCATCGGCGTCGTTGAGCATGACGACCGTGCGCCCGGGCAGATGGCGGTCGAACAGGTCCACCACGTCGCAACCGATCCACGACTCGTCGATGTTGGGCGCGATCCTTGCGATCCCCTCGTGGATGACGGTGGGGACGGCCACCCCCACCGGCCCGTCCCAGTTGAACTCGTCGACCATCTCCCGGATCGTCGCGGCGATCGCGTCGGGGGTGGCGGGCTGCGGGGTCGGCCTGAGCAGACGGTCGCCGATCAGCTCGCCGTCGGTCAGGTTCACCCGCCCGACCTTGATGCCGGTGCCGCCCACGTCCACCCCCAGGCCGACGGGGACGGTGCCGGAGGGGTCAGAGGTGGTGTCGGCCAAGGAGGGCTCCCGGGTGCGGGCCGCGATACGCGGCGGGGATGGATCCGGCCCCGCGGGACGGGGCACGATGGGCGGTGGTCGCCCGCCCGACAGGCTATCCGCGGGGCCGGTCGGAGCGGGCCGATTGGACGACGACAACGACGACGAGGATGAGGATCGCATGACTGGAGACACGGCATCGGCGAGGTCGGACGACGGTCGTCCCGGGTTCATCGACGAGTTGCGGGAGCTGGCTGACCGGCTGGCTACCTCCGGGGGCGAGGTGGCGCGGCGGATGCTCGCCGAATTCGAGGGCCAGGGGCTGGGTGCTCGGTCAAAGAGTTCGGCGACGGACCCGGTCACGGTCATCGACACGTCGGTGGAGAATCATCTACGCGGGGAGATCACCGCGCACCGGCCCGGCGACGCGGTGTTGGGTGAGGAGACCGGCGAGGCCCCCGGCTCGGGTGCAGCCAGCCGGGTGCGGTGGGTGGTCGACCCGGTGGACGGGACGGTGAACCTGCTCTACGGCATCCCGTTCACCGCGGTATCGGTCGCGGCTGAACTCGACGGTGTCGTCGTCGTCGGCGCCGTTCACAACATCGTCACCCGGGAGACCTGGACGGCCGCGCTCGACCGCGGGGCCACCCTCCGGGCAGCGGACGGTCAGGTCACCACGCTCGGTGTATCCGGCTGCGACGACCTGTCTCTCGCCCTGGTCGGCACCGGGTTCTCCTACGACGCGAAGCTGCGGGCCGAACAGGGCAGAGCGGTCGCGGCACTCCTGCCCGCGGTCCGCGACATCCGACGGTGCGGATCCGCGGCGCTCGACCTGTGCATGCTCGCCACCGGCCGTCTCGACGCCTACTACGAGCGCTGCCTCAAGCCCTGGGACTATGCGGCAGGGGGCCTCATCGCGGCGGAGTCTGGAGCGATCGTCTCGACCTCCCGCGACGACGCCGTGCCGACCGTCGCCGCGGGCCCGGGCGTCTCGGAGGCGTTCCGGCAGGCGCTACGGGATTGCGGGGCCCTCTAGGGTCGTCGGGCCGGCCGGAGACCAACCGGCAGCTTCAGACCCCGGAAGGGGTCAGCAGCTGACGGAACGGGCGGCCGCGAGCTCGGTGGAGATCGGCTGGCGCCCCACCTTCAGCTCGTCGAGCGCCCCCACCGAGGACACCGAATCGGACAGTCTCGAGAAGGTGGTGCCCAGCACGAGATCCACGGACGCGTCGTCCCGGCCATCGGTGACCAGCTGCATGCACGGCGCCGTCAGGGAGAGCGAACGGGCATTGGCCTCGCCCGCCTCGCCGTAGCGGATCTGCCCGTGGCACTCGAGTGCCTGGCCGTAGATCGGGTCGTTGCCGGTCGCGTCGGTGCCCGCGGGTTGGAAACCGCTCTCCGCGAGCTGAGCGGCGACGGCGCCCGCCTGACCGCTCTGCCCGTTGGCGTTGAGCACCCGCACACGGGTGTCGTCCAGGAACGCCGGCTCGACCTCGTCCAGAGCGTTGGCCGACTGCGACTCCAGGCCGGCCCCCTCCGCAGCCTCCGGGATCGGACAGGCGACGGCCTGGGTCGCGGCGTCATTTCCACGGAGCGCGAACGCCCACACGAGGCCTCCGAGGACCAGCACCGCGACCACGAACAGCACGTAGGGGGCCCGCAGGCGCGCCATCCCCCGAGCGGGGGACGGGCTCGGAGTGCTCTGTGTGCTCAGGTGGGCGACCATCGATGGCCTTCCTGCAGGTGGGCGGCGTGACGGCCCGGCAGGGCCCTTCGGCAACACTGTAAACGCCGACGCAGTCGCGCCGCCGCCGGGACACGGAAGGAACCCGTGGATGAAATTCCGTGGGGATTCCGTTAATATGCGTGCGCCGGTCGGACCACGACCGATGCGCGAACCCCTCGACTCGGACCCGCAGAAAAGAGACTCATGGCAACCGACTACGACGCACCCCGCCGGACAGAGGCGGACGAGCTCGCCGGCGATTCGCTGGAAGAGCTCAAGGCCCGACGCGCCGAGGGCGCCACGGGCGAGGTCGACGTGGACGAGACCGACACCGCCGAATCCTATGAACTGCCGGGCGCAGATCTCTCCGGTGAGGAACTGACGGTCCGTGTGGTGCCGGAGCAGGACAACGAGTTCACGTGCGGCGAGTGCTTCCTCGTTCATCACCGGAGCCGCTTCGCCGAGGAGCGCGACGGCCTGCAGATCTGCGTGGACTGCGCGGGCTGAGACACCGCTGACCGGCCACCGGGTGATCCCGGCAGCCGGTCGGGCGCTGCCCCTGCAGAGCACTGATCCCGGGCCCGACGGGCCCGGGATCAGCGCATCAGGTGTGGTGTCAGCAGTAGTGGTTGTCCGGCAGCGCCGCGGCGAGTCCCTCCGGGTCCCGGGTGCTGATCAGCCAGTACGGCGTGGGATCCAGCGGGTCGTCCAACACCACGATCACCATCGTGGGGATGTAGCCGCGATGAACCACGAAGGCCTCGGGATCCAGCTGCCGGCCCATGGCGGCCTGCTTGGCGGTGGCGGGGACCACGGCCGTGCGGGAGATGGCGTCGAAGGGAAGCCGGGCGCGGCCAGCGTAGAGGGTCCCGCCGCCCTGCCCGTCCGACTCGACCTCGATCTTCTCGCGGCTGACAGTGACGAAAAGCCAGGCCATGAGCGCCGGGATGACCACGATCAGCAGCCACATCCACCATCGGGCCCCGAGCGCGGCCGCCAGGGCCGCTGCTGCAGCGGTGATGGCGACCAGGGCGATCCACCACCACACGGGCACCCGGAGAGACTCCGAGTGAACCGGACGAGGAGCACGGTCGCGGGGTGGGCGGAGATCGTCTTCGGTCACGTGAACCAGACTAGCTACTATCCGGCGCGACGCCGTAGGAGGGCACAGACACCATGAACCACGACCATGACACGAGCGGATCGGGTCAGATGCTCCGTCTGCAGCGACTCGATGCCGGTCTTCCGCTGCCGGTACGGGCCCACCCGACCGATGCCGGAATCGATCTCCACGCCGCGCACGAGTGCGAGTTGGCGCCCGGTCATCGATCCCTGGTCGGTACGGGCGTCGCGATCGCCCTGCCGGCGGGCTACGTGGGGCTCGTGCACCCCCGCTCGGGACTGGCCGCGCGCGCGGGGCTGTCCATCGTCAACGCCCCCGGCACCGTGGACGCCGGTTACCGGGGCGAGATCAAGGTGAACCTGATCAACCTGGACCCCGCCGAGACGGTGCACATCGTCCGCGGTGACCGGATCGCTCAGCTGATCATCCAGCAGGTCGAATTGTGGGATGTGGTGGAGGTCGAGACCCTCGAGGACTCCGAACGAGGTGCCGGTGGCCACGGATCCACGGGTGGGCACGCCCGCCTGACCTGACCGGGGAGGCGGCTGTTGGGTAGCGTCGACCGAGACGGTCCTGTCCGGGACCGGGGCGCACGGGGAGAGGATTTCCACCATGTTCGGACGTAAGAAGGCGGCGACCGGGGCCCGCGAGTCCGCGGCAGCGGACGCGGCCGCTGCCTCGACCCCGCCGGCCGAGGGGCCCCACGACCGTTCGTTCATCGGTGATGTCCGCGAGTACTACACCGACCTCGGTTACGGGCACATCGACCTCGGCTCCCTGGTCATCGGTGTCCCGCCGGGTCGTGACCTGAACGTCGCCCTGGACCCCAACGGGCAGCCCGAGTTCCACGTCGTCACCCAGGTGTCGCGGGTCATCCCGCGCGCGTTCGCCGCGCCCAAGTCGGCGGGACAGTGGCGGACCATGGTCTCCGACATGCGTGAGCAGCTCGAGCAGCAGGGAGCGGACGTATCAGTCGTGGACGGCCCGTGGGGTCGGGAACTGGTGGCAGAGCTCCCCGGCGCGGTGTTCCGCGCGATCGGAGTGGACGGGAACCGTTGGACGGCCGAGGTCCGGGTCATGGCCACCCCGGAGCTCGCGGAGCAGGCGGCTGACGAGGGCCGCGAGGTCTTCCGTCATCTGGTGATCAACCGAGGTGACGGCCCGATGCCCGTGAAGGAGCAACTCGCGCTGACCATCCCCGAGGAGATCCAGTCGGCCCTGACCCAGGCGCGTTCACAGCTCGCCGCGCAACAGCAGGCCCAGGCGTTCCAGCAGCAGATGGCAGCCGGGGGCGCGGGCCGGCAGGCGACGCAGGTCGACTCCGGACAGCAGGCACGAGCCGCCACAGCGCCGACGCCAGCGCAGCAGCAGGCTGCTCCGAACCCGGCTACTCAGAACCAGTCTGCCCAGAACCAGGCTGCTCCGGCTCAGGATGCACCGTCCGGCCCGGCTCGGAACGAGGGGCGTCCGGCCGCGCCGCGGCGCGACGGTAGCGCGATGGACCGGCTCCGTGACGGCGACGATCTGTAACCCGCCCGGCTATGGCGAGTAGCTGATGTCCACGTTGGCGCGAGCGCTGCGAAAGATCTCTGCGCGCCTGACCGACCCGGTCGAGGTACTCGACGCGGCCGAACTGGCGGGTCGGGTCACAGGCTCCGGATCACTGTGTGTCGTGGACGCGTCCCGGGGCGACCGGGCGAGCCTGACCGGTCGCATTCGCACAGTCGTCTCCGGTGGGGGCGATCACCATCTCGGCGTCACCGCCGAGGTCTTCGACGGAACGGGCGCGATCGAGGTCTGCTGGCTGGGGCGACGGTCCATTCCCGGAATCGACACGGGCAGGTATATCCGTGTCACCGGTCGTGTCGGACAACGGCACGGCCGCAAGATCATGTTCAACCCGCGCTATGAACTGCTCGCAGGGCGGCCGGGCCACACCGTGGAGGAATCAGATGACCGAGCCTGAGCAGCGGGCAGGCCGGACCTCCGGCCCCCGATCGGCGTTCGGCGACCCCGACGCGTCGCTGATCGACCAGATGGGCGGGATACGCGGATTGGTGTTCTCCTCGATCCCGATCCTCGCGTTCGTACCCATCAATGCGATCTGGGGACTGACCGCGGCGATCTGGGCCGCTTTGGGTGTGGCGGTCGCGATGCTCGGCTGGTCGCTGGTTCGGCGTGAGAACCCGCAGCCGGCGATCTCCGGGTTCATCGGTGTCGCCATCTGTGTCTTCATCGCGTGGCGGACCGGAAGCGCGAAAGGGTACTTCCTGTACGGGATCATCACCCAGGCCGTGTACGGCGGAGCGTTCGCGATCTCCGCGTTGATCCGGTGGCCCCTGGCCGGTGTGATCTGGGGCTTCCTGGACGGTAGGGGGATGGCCTGGCGTCGCAATCCCCAGGCAAGGCGCTGGTACGCGGTCGCGACCTGGGTCTGGGCGGCGCTTTTCGCGATCCGCGCCGTCCTCCAGTACGTGTTGTACCTCAACGACGAGGTCAACTGGCTGGGCGCGGCCCGCATCGGGATGGGATGGCCGCTGGCGTTGGTGGCGTTCGTGGTCACGGTGTGGGCCATACGCCGTGCGATGACGCATGAAGAACCCGTGGAGACGGATGACACCGTCGGGGAATCGCAGGAGGCGACGGGGCAGGGAATTGAAGCCCGTGGTGAGCCCGTCGCGAGTAAGGTGGACGACTCGCCGGAGAATGACACGACGGTGGGCGGGCAGGAGCGCTGACTGTTTCGGCGACGAGTGATACCGCAAAGCCCCGGTGGCCAGGATGGCCACCGGGGCTTCTGAGTCCCCTCGGAAGGGTGCTGGATGTGGTCAGACGGCGCTGGCCGCGGTACGGGAGAAGTCGCTCGGTCCGGTGATGGCTCGGTAGGCGACCGTGGAGGCCAGTGCCGTGATCGGGATTGCGACGAAGAGGCCGACGAGCAGGGCGATGAACCCGACGATGATGATCAGGACGTTCAGGATCGCCAGCAGGAAGAGATTTCCGCCATCAGACTTGATGGCGTTGAAGCTCGACTTGATCGCATCGCCCGGGCCCATGTTGCGGTCGATCACGAAGTGGAACGTCCAGTACAGGAAGAACATGATCGCGATACCCGGGATGATGAGCAGGACCAGCCCGATCGTCGTGGCGATTCCGACGATGATGCCGGCGACGACGAACGACCCGAAGTTGGTGAGCTTGAAGAAGCTGCCGATGTCCGGCTTGTATCCGTCGACTTCAAGCAGGGAGCCCCGGATGGAGAAGGCCTGGATCAGGAACCCGACAACGATGGTCAGGATCGAGCCGATAAGGGAGACGCCCACCGATTCGGAATTCGAGAAGTAGCTGGTGATGGCGTTGGCGAGGAACGACACGAGGGTGATGAGCACCCACGGCAGCGGGTTGTTCTTGAACAGTTGCCAGGCCGCGCCGATGGCCTCGGTGGCGGACGGCCTCCCGATCGCTACACCGCCTCCGCCTGCTCCTGCGTGCGGGTAGGCGGCGCCGTAACCGGGCGCTCCGTACTGCTGCCCGTAATCCTGCTGCCCGTAATCCTGCTGGCCATAACCCTGGCCGGGGTACGGCTCCTGCGGTGACTGACCGTAGCCCTGATGACCGTAACCTTGCTGATCGTAGCCCTGGTGACCATAACCCTGGTCAGGGTAGGGGTCCTGGCCCTGCTGGCCGTAGCCCTGCCCGTAGTTCGAGTCGCCCTGCTGCTCCCAGCCCTGCTGGCCCGACCCGGTGTTGTACGGGTCGTTGTGCGAACCGTCTCCGGTCGGGGAGCCTCCGCCTCCGGTGGTCATGTCGTCTCCATATCGTCAGAGTGGCCGCAGATACCTTCCACGACACCTCCTACGAACCTAGTGCCGACGGGGGCTTCTGGGGAGGTCCAACCCGCCGTGGAGCGCGAGCCCGATCCCGGGAAATACGAGATAGCCCCGCTGACCGATCGTCAGCGGGGCTATCCCGATCACCGTGAGGTGAGGTCAGATGTTGGCGTCGATCTCGACGGCCTGTGCGACACCGGCGACCGTGGCGGCGACCTTGACGGCCTCCCACGCCTGCTCCTTGGTGAGGCCCTCCTTGCGGATGACCGCGTCATGAGCGGCGGTGCAGTTCTCGCAGCCGTTGATTGTGGACACGGCCATCGACCACAGCTCGAAATCAGCCTTCTCGACACCCGGGTTGGCGATGATGTTCATCCGAAGGCCCATACGGACCTGGGTGTAGTCCTCGCCCAGGAACTCCTTGGCACGGTAGGACACATTGTTCATCGCCATGATCGAGGCGGCGCCGAGGGCGGCGTTGAACGCCTCGTCCGAGAGGTGCCCGCGGGCCTCATCCGCGATCTCCGACAGCACGGTGGCCGAGCGGGTGGCCGCGGCGGTCGCGAGGAAGGTGCCCCACAGCTGCTGCTCGTTGAGCTCCGTGGAGCGAGCGAGCGAGCTGAGGTTCAGCTTGAGATCCTTCGCGAACTCGGGGAGTCCGGACTTCAGGTTCTCGATGCTCACTTGATGCCCTCCTGCAGCATCTCCATCTTGTCGATGTTCTTGGTGGGGTCGTTCTTCTGCCAGTTGCAGGCGCAGACCTCGGAGGACTGGAGGGCGTCCAGCACTCGCAGGACCTCGTCGACGTTGCGGCCCACGGCGTCGGGGGTGACCGAGACGAACTGGATGACGTTGTCCGGGTCGACGATGAAGGTGGCGCGATCGGCCACGCCGCCGGCGTTCTCGACACCCAGGGCCCGGATCAGCTCATGCTTGATGTCCGACAGGAGCGGGAAGGGGACGCCCTTGAGCTCGTCGTTGGTCGCGCGCCAGTTGAAGTGCGCGAACTCGTTGTCGATGGAGCCGCCGAGGACCTGCGTGTCGCGGTCCTGGAAGTCCTCGTCGAGCTTGCCGAACGCGGCGATCTCGGTGGGGCAGACGAAGGTGAAGTCCTTCGGGTAGAAGAAGATCACGCGCCACTTGCCGGCGTAGGACTGGTTCGAGATGGTCTCGAAGTAGTCCTCGGGCTGCTGCGCGTTGACCTCGCGGAGGTCGCCGCCCTTCAGAGCGGTCAGCTCGAAGTCGGGGAACTGGTCGCCGATGGTGAGAAGTGCCATGTGATCCTCCTGAGGATTGGGCCGTTGTGGGACGGACAACGACCACTATGCATGAGCCTCTTCAACAGGTAAAGCCTAATGAGACAGAGATCACTCATAGCTTAAGCCGAATAGTCATCGACTTCGGGCTATCGATCGGCCTAGGCTGATCGGCATGGTTGATCAACGGTTCGTTCCGAGCGTGATGCAGCTCAGGGTGTTCCTCGCGATCGCGGAGAGGCTCCACTTCCGGAGCGCCGCGGAGGAACTGGGCATGAGTCAACCTTCGTTGTCGCAGGCGCTCGCGACGCTGGAGGAGGGGCTGGGCCTTCATCTCGTCGAGCGCAGTACGCGGTCAGTGCTCGTCACGCCCGCGGGGCAGCAACTGCTGCCGTTTGCGCGCGCCGCGGTGGCCGCGATGGACGCGGTCGCCGATGCCGCGGCAGGCAGCGGCGGACCGCTCGTGGGCCAGCTTCGAATCGGCGTCATCCCCACGGCCGCACCGTACCTCCTCCCCGGGCTGTTGCCCGCGCTCGCCGAGAGGTTCCCGAGCCTCAGGCCGCGGATCGTGGAGGACCAGACCGCTAGACTGGTCGAGGCGCTGCGCAGCGGTGCTGTCGATCTGGCGCTGATGGCGGTTCCGACGGATGCGGCAGGGGTGGTGGCCATCCCGCTGTACACCGAGCGGTTCGCCCTGCTCGTCCCGGCCGGACATGATCTGGACGGCGTTGACGGGATATCGCCGGAAGCTCTGGCCGACGAGCCGCTGTTGCTGCTGGACGAGGGGCACTGCCTACGGGAACAGACCGTCGAGCTGTGTCGACGTGTCTCGGTTCCGGTCCTGGGCCGGGAAGAGTCTCGTGCGGCGTCGCTTGCCACGGCCGTCCAATGCGTCGCCGGTGGTCTCGGGGTGACGATCGTCCCCGAATCCGCGGTCGGGCCCGAGACGCGGGATCCCGGGATCGGGGTCGCGACGTTCGCCGATCCTTCGCCGGGGCGGACGATGGCGTTGTTCTTGCGGACCGCGGCCGCCGCGGACGACGCGTACAGGGAGTTCGGCCACGTCGTCACGGAGGTCGCCGCGGAGGTCTTCGGCGCACGGGCCGTATAACGTTCAGCCCGCGTCGTCCGGGGTCGCTGCCGGGCCGGTGGGGGCGGTGGGCGACATCCTTTCGAGCCGGTCCGTCGCCCGCACGAAGCGTGCACGCAGGGACCCTGTCCGGACGATCCACCCGCGTTGAAAAGCGACGAACTCGGCTCGGCCTCGCGCGGTCTCCACCGGAATCGGCTTCAGCCCCCATTCCGACAGGTCGTAGGGAGACGACCTCATGTCGACCTCTCGTGCATCGAACGCTGCGCCGAGGGCGTCCAACAGGAGTTCGCCGGGTGCGCCGGCTTCCAGCAACGCCGTGTACGAGTAGATGTCCATCCCGGCGTGTAGGCACGCGGGTTGCTCGTTCGCGATCTGCCCGTCCCGGGAGAGGGCCAGCTCGTTGAGTGGGGCAGCGGCTTCGGTGAAGAAACGGTAGGCGTCGAAGTGGGTGCAACGCAGGCGGGAGTCGCGCACGACGTCATCGATCGCGTCGGGCGAAATCCGCAGGGGCACCTGTCGGTGCCGCGCCCCGTCGGCCCCTGAGCGGTAGAGCATCGCCCATTCGTGAAGGCCGAAGCAGCCGGTCGCCCCGGGTCGGGTGGCGGTTGACTCGACCACGCTCCGCGCGCGTCGAATCCGGTCCCCGCGTCGAGCCATCACCGAATCCGGGTCGACGACCAATCCGCAACGTCCGTAGAGGGAGTCCCGACGATAGTGGCGCCATTCCGCTCTGTCATCGTGGTGTGCGTTCTCGAGGATCACGCCCGGCCCGGGATGCCATCGGCGAACGGTACCGACGCTGGTGCGGTAGTAGGTGAAGAGGAAGTCGACGACCGGGTGCTCGGCGCCGCGCCGTCGACGATCCAGGTGGTCGCCGGTCATCGCGTCGACGAGCTGGTGATGACGGCGCTCCCTGGCTCGCCAGAGTGATTCCGGCAGCAGAACGGGGGAGCGGGTCGGCGCCCGCCTCGGTTCCCGCGCCACCGTCACAACCGCTTTTTCCTCTTGGGACGGTGGACCCGCGATCGGGCTGGACGCCGGGTGGCGGGCTTGGGCGCGGGTTCGCGCCGCCGACGGGGGACCTCGATCTCGGGCCCGAACACTGCGTCGAGCCTGGCCTGCGCGCCGGTGGCGTCGGCATCGACCCGGTCGATGCTCATGCCGGCTTTCCTCGCCTGCTCGATCACCCGCATGGCCTCTCCGGGCCGCACGACCGCGGCCACCGTGCCGGCCGCATTGCCGCCGCGGCCGGTCCGACCGGAACGGTGCACGAGGTCCTGGATGGAATGGGGAGGCCCGACGTGGACGATCTGCCCGATGTCCTCGAGGTCCAGGCCCCGTCCGGCGAGGTCAGTGGTGACGAGCACCCTGACGGCGCCGCTGGCGAGTTCTCCGAATGCGGTCGCGCGGCGGTGAGGAGAGGCGGAACCCGACACGCCGGCCGCGGGGACGCCGACGTCGGCGATCGACGCGCGGAGCGGTTCGACAGCGTCCCTTCGGGCGACGAAGAACAGTGCGCGTCTGCATCGTGCGGACAGCGAGGTCGCGCATCGCTCGGGATCGTCGGCGGTGAGGACGATCAGGTGACGGGGCTGGCTGCTGTCCGCGGGTACGGCGGCCTTCGGCGATGTGGCGGGTGGTTGGCCCCGGTAGTCCGGGACGGCGACAACGGCTGCCGGCTCGGGCGCGCCGAGCTCGCCAGCGCCCGGGACCTGGTCGCCACCGCCTTCGATGCGGTGGATCCGGAGGTCGGGGTGACGACGACGAGCCGCGGCTTCGACGTCGGCATCAGCTGTGGCGGTGGTCGCCATCAAGGTGGCACCGGCGCATCGGGCCAGTAGCGCGGCGGTCTGCTCCCCGAACGAGGCATCCAACAACCGGTCGACTTCGTCCAGGACGACGATCCGGATATCAGCGGGGTCGAGGGCCCCGCTGCGCATGAGGTCGACGAGGCGTCCAGGCGTGCCCACCGCGATGTCGACGGGAGCGATCAACGCGCGTTTGTCCTTGGCGAGGGGTTGCCCGCCCACGAAGCTGGCGGTCCGGAGCCCGGCTCCGGCACCGACCTCGGCCAGGACCTCATCGTTCTGCAGCGCCAGTTCCCGGGTCGGGGCGACCACGATCGCCCGCGGTCTACCCGGGACGCTCGGTGCGCCGGAGATCCGGTGGACGACGCCGATGGCGAAGACGAGCGTCTTGCCGGAACCGGTCGGTGCGACGGCGAGGAGATTCTCGCCGTTGACGGCGTCGCTCAACGCGGCTGCCTGGATTGCGCTCACCGGTCCCGAGACGATCCCGGAGACCGCATGGCGGATGGGGACCGCGACCCCGAGCTCGGTGAGCAGGCGATCCAGGCCGGGGCGTGCGTCGCCGGTCAGGCCCGCACCTCCGAACGATCGCCGCTCCACAGGGTGTGGTAGCTGCCTTCACTGTCGGTGCGCAGGTAGGTGTGGGCACCGAAGAAGTCACGCTGGCCCTGGATGAGGGCGGCGGGAAGACGCTCGGTGCGGAGACCGTCGTAGTAGGCCAGTGCCGCCGAGAACCCGGGCGCCGGGATTCCGGCGCCCACCGCCGTGGTCACCACACGACGCCAGCTGTCGACACAGTCGGCGAGAGCCTCGGCGAAGTACGGAGCCGCGAGAAGGGTGGGCAGGTCCGGGGTCTGCGCGTAGGCCTCACGGATCCGGTCGAGGAAGGTGGCCCGGATGATGCATCCACCGCGCCAGATGGTCGCCAGATCGCCTCGTGCCACGTCCCACCCGTGCTCGGCGCTCGCGGCGGTGATCTGATCGAAACCCTGCGCGTAGGCGATGATCTTCGACGCGTAGAGCGCCCGCCTGACGTCCTCCACGAAATCGGCACCGGGCTCCGACGGGATGGACAGACTGCCTGAGGGGAGTCCCTGACCGGCTTCACGCTGGGGGACAGAGCTCGAGAGCGCGCGTGCGAAGACGGCCTCGGCGATACCGGTGACCGGCACGCCGAGGTCGAGTGCCGACTTGACCGTCCAGCGCCCGGTGCCCTTCTGACCTGCTCGATCCACGATCACGTCGATCAGGGGCCCGCCGGTCGCCGCGTCGACCTGGGCGAGCACCTCTGCGGTGATCTCGATGAGGTAGGAGTCGAGCTCGCCGGTGTTCCAATCCCGGAACACCTCGGCCATGGGGCCGGGCTCGATTCCCGCGACCCCGCGGAGCAGGTGGTAGGCCTCGCCGATCAGCTGCATGTCGGAGTACTCGATGCCGTTGTGGACCATCTTCACGAAGTGGCCCGAACCGTCCTCACCGATGTGGGTGCAGCAGGGCGTGCCGTCGACCTTTGCGGAGATGGACTCGAGCATCGGCCCCACGACCTCATAGCTGGAGGCCGGGCCGCCGGGCATGATCGACGGTCCCTCGAGGGCGCCCTCCTCGCCGCCGGAGATGCCGGCGCCGATGAATCGGATACCGCGCTCGGCCATGGCCTTCTCGCGGCGGATCGTGTCGGTGTACAGCGCGTTTCCGCCATCAATGATGATGTCGCCCTCGTCGAAGGCGTCGGCGAGAGCGTCGATCACGGCATCCGTGGGCGCGCCCGCCTGGACCATCACCAGGGCCCGACGCGGGGAGCTCAGCGCCGCGGCGAACTCTTCGATCGTCTCCGTGCGGATGAAGCTGCCCTCGGAGCCGTGCTCGTCGAGCAGGAGGTCGGTCTTGCCCGCAGACCGGTTGTGTACGGCGACCGTGTAACCCCGGCGGGCGAAGTTTCGGGCGATGTTGGAGCCCATCACGGCAAGTCCGGTGACCCCGATATCGGCGGTTCCGGTCGTGGCGGTCGCGGTCTGCGCGTCCTCGCGCTCAGTACTCATGGGGACAAGGGTAGTCGACGCCGGTCGACACGGCGGACCTGCGGTGATGGAGGATCCGGTGGGGACTCGTTACTGAGAGGGTTCTATGAACTATCTGACAGATCACTGTTGCACTCAGTGCAGAGTTTGCCGGAACCGACCGGAAATCCTTGGAGTTGCGTGGCGATGTGTTGTAACACTTAGTACCGGGCCGGGTGACGGGCGCCACTGCGGGACGGGGGGGATCGGACCGCGTGGTGCGCCATCCCGAGGGGTGCCGGCCACTGTCAAGTGGGGATATACACAGGGGGAAGACCAGATATGACCAGCTCCGTTCTGCCTGAGCAGATGGTTGGTATGAGCACGGTGTTCGAGGACACGACCGAGAAGCTCGGCACGTTCCGGGCCGGATACCCGAAGTTCTATTCGATGGCGGACCTCGGGACCCAGTCCCGTCGCCGCTGGGTCCCGCTCGAGGACGCCGTGGACGGCGGTCGGGTGGAGTTGATGTTCCGCAACTACTTCGCGGACTCCGGCGATATGCGATTTTCCACCTATCTCGTGGCGGAGGCGTTCACCCATGGAGTTCTCGGCCGTGCGGTCGCGAGTTTCGTGACCATCGGACGGGTCTGGGACACCGGCGCCGAGAACATGGCTGTGCGGACGGACATCGAGGGGGGCCTCGACTGGGCGGGCGTTCGCGACACGACGCTGCGGGTCCTTCCGGGCGACCCGTGCGCCGGTTCGCCCGGCACGGTCGTGCTGCCGTGCGAGCAGGCGCTCGCCCAGTGGCTGGCCTGCCGCGCGCGGGGCACGCTGTCGACCGTGTTCGCCGGACTCGCCGAGGTGAGCAACTGTAGCCAGGAGACGCTGTGGTCGGTGGCCGGCGAGAGCGTTCTGGGTGCCGCAACAATCGTCCCGACTTTCGCGGGGACCAGCCCCGAGGTCGGGTACCGACGCGGGCAGCTCGTGCTGCAGGCGTTGCACGACTCCGGTCTGGCGGTGCGAAAGCGGAGCCGCCTGCCCCGTACGCCGGGCGCCGGTCCGATCCCGGTCCGCGACCGCGGGTGGCGTTCGGTCCGCTGACATCTCCTGACGCGCCTCTCCATGTCGAGCGCGCGGGTAGCCTCTGGACGGTCGCCCGGGCACTCCGGGCCGGACGGTCGCCCGGAGTGTCCGGGCCGGGAGAAGAGGTCAGATGTCGGAGATGAACAGCGATGTGATCAGGCAGGTCCGCGAGCATGAGGACGTGGGCTTCGGCGGGGTGATCGGTCTGGAGTACCGCGACGTGACCCCGGATCGAGTCGTCGTGACCGTTCCGGTCGGCCCGCACCTCCATCAGCCGCACGGGATCGTCCACGGCGGCGTGTACTGCGCGATCGCGGAGACGGTCGCGAGCGTGGCGGGCTCCGTGTGGCTGGGCGGCGAGGGTCGGGTCGTGGGCGTCAACAACTCCACCGATTTCCTGCGCGCGGTCACCGAGGGGACACTCACCGCGACCGGGACCCCGGTGCACCGCGGGCGGTCTCAGCAGCTCTGGCGGGTTGAGATCGCTGACGATCGGGACCGGGTCGTCGCGGTCGGTCAGGTTCGTCTCGCCAATCTCCAGTAGCACCGGGCACGCATCATCGCACGATCCGAGAAACCCCCGGCGGGACACTTCCCGCCGGGGGTTTCTCGCATCCACCCGCGGCCAGCTGTCGAAGTCCGGAGCGGGCGGGCGGCCTCGTCGGCTAATGCACGGACTCGGCGTCCTGTCCTGCGCGGTCGGAATTGCTATCGGTCGCCGCCGAGTCGCGCCGGGCCTGCTCCGCAGTGCGCAGCGCCGCGGCTTCGTCGGCGGCGACCCGCTCGATCGCCTGTCGCGCGTACACCCACTGCTTGGTCGAGGTCAGCTGGGAGCGATGGTCGCCACCCATGTGCATTCCCCAGGAGAACATGGTGGTGATGCGGTTCTTGAAGCCGATCAGGTACGCCAGGTGGACGATCAGCCACATCACCCAGGCGATGAAGCCGGAGATCTCGATCTTTCCCATCTTCACCACGGCGCTGTACCGGGAGACCGTGGCCATGGAGCCCTTGTCGAAGTACTTGAACGGAGGCCGGTCGGCCGGCGTCTTGCCCTTCTCGACCTCGTTGATGATCTGCTTGGCGGCGTACTTTCCGCCCTGGATCGCGACCTGGGCGACGCCGGGAAGATTGTCCAGACTCATCATGTCGCCCACCACGAAGATCTCGGGGTGCCCGGGCAGCGAGAGGTCCTTACGGACGAGGACGCGGCCGGCTCGATCGATCTCCGCGTCCGTCTGGTCGGCGAGCATCCGTCCGAGCGGGCTCGCCTTCACACCGGCGGACCAGATCTTGCAGGAGGCATCGATTCGCCGAACCGAACCGTCGGGATCCTTCACTTCGATGCCGTTGTAATCGACATCGGTGACCATCGCGTTGAGCTGGATCTCGACGCCCATCTTTTCCAGACGGGCACGGGCCGCATTGCCGAGATTGTTGCCGAAGGGAGGAAGCACGGCCGGCGCGGCGTCCAGCAGGATGACGCGGGCCGAAGCGGGATCGATACGCCGGAAACTGTCCTTGAGGGTGTGCTGGGCCAGCTCGGCCACCTGGCCGGCCATCTCGACGCCCGTGGGGCCGGCGCCGACGATGATGAAGGTCAGGAGCCGGCGGCGCTCGTCCTCGTCGTCGATGACCTCGGCCTGCTCGAAGCAGCCCAGGATGCGACTGCGCAGCTCGAGGGCGTCGTCGACCGTCTTCATGCCGGGCGCCCAGCGCTCGAAGTGGTCGTTACCGAAGTAGGACTGGTTGGCGCCGGCGGCCACGACCAGGCTGTCGTACTCCAGGTCGAAGGCGATGTGACCGGCGGTGGCGTGAACACGCTTGCCGGCGACATCGATCTTGTTCACATCGCCCAGGACCACGGTCGCGTTCTTCTGGTCGCGCAGGATCAACCGCGTCGGCGGGGCGATCTCACCGACGGACAGGATCCCGGTCGCCACCTGGTACAGCAGGGGCTGGAAGAGGTGGTGTCCGGTCTTGGCGATCAGCGTCACGTCGACGTCGGCTTTCTCCAACTGCTGCGCAGCGAACAGGCCGCCGAAGCCGGAGCCGATGATGACGACACGGTGCCGGCGGGGCACCGGCGTGGCTGCGGTGACCTGGTCGGATGCGGGCTCGGTCATGGTGGCTCCTGTGAGGCTCGGTGTAGGTCGGGGCGCAGTGGCCTCATCGCTGTTCAGGGCTCGCGGAAATCGCGCGGGCACGGGTTCCAAGGATAGTGGTCGCGCGCACAGCGCGCACGAGGAGGCGGGAGGATCACAGTCCGGCGCCCCCGACGCGCCTGCCCGTCCCCGTCGACCGGCGGCGGTACGGTCCAGGTTCAGGCGAGCCCCGTGAGGAGGGAACCGGTGGTCAGAGTCGAACCGCAGACCGTCGACCTGGAACGCTGGCCTGCCCTGGCCCCGCCCGCCGGTGTCGGGGGGAGTCCAGCCGGTCTCGTCGCCCAGTCGTTGCGCCGCGCCGCACGTGATCTCGGCATACGCATCGACTACCCGGACTCGTCGGCTGCAGGTGATTACGACGCGGACGTGCGGGTGGTCTTGAGGGACCCTGACCACTTCTGGGCGCGACTGGCCGCCGCCGGAGTCGTGGGGCTCGGCGAGTCCTTCATGGCGGGCGAGTGGGCGACCGCGGAGCTCGGTGCGGCTATCGCCGCTCTCGCGCCGTGGATCGCCGACAATCCGGACTGTGCCGACCCGGGGGAGCGGGCGTTCGGTCGCGACGGGCGGGGGCACTCCGGAGCCGGGAGGCGCCGCGATCGGGCGCAGCAGGTACCGCTGGAGGACTCGGTCCCGGGTGCGCTCACGTCGCTGTACACCGATGAGACCATGTCGACCTCCGGCGCGGTCTTCGCCTCAGGCGCTCGGACACGAACCCGTCTCGATGACGGGTCAGATGTCGTCCACCTCGAGGCCCCGGCCTCCCCGCCGCGACGCAATGACCTCGGCGACGCCCAGCGACGATCCGCGGACATGCTCCTGACCCTCGCGGCGGTGGGTGAGGGGGCCCGGGTGCTCGTCGCGACACCCGGCTGGGGTGAATTGCCGATGCGTGCGGCCGAGCGAGGTGCGCACGTGCGGACAATGACGGGGTCCACGGAGAGACTCGCTGCGCTGGGATCGCGGTTCGCGGCCGCGGGCCTGGAGGACAGCGTCTCCCTCTTCCTGGGGGAGCCGTCGGAGGCCGGAGGCGCCCTCGACGCGGTGGTGGCGACCGAACCCGGGGTCGAATCCGGATTGGCCGGCATCGGCGGGGTCGTCGGCGTGGCGGAGCGCCTTCTGGAACCGGGCGGCCGGATGGCATTCCAGGCGTTGGTGTGCCCGGGGCGGCCTGAACGCGCCCACGTGGAACTCGCGGCGTGGGGATCGAAGTACGTGGCCGAAGCGGGGCCGGCGCCGTTGTGGTCGGACCTCGTCGAGGTGATCGCCCGTTCGTCCCGGCTGCGGTTGCGCGGACGGATCGAGATGACCGCGCATCACGCGGAAACGGTCCGTCTCTGGTCGGAGTCGTTCGCGCTCAGAGGAAGAGATGCCGCGGCGCTCGGCTTCGACGCGGTCTATCGTCGGATGTGGGCGTTCCACCTGGCCGCGATGGAGGCGGGGATGCGCCACGGCTGGGTGGAGTCCGTCCAGGTGTTGGCGGACGTCCCCGACACCGTCGTCTAGCCCATGAGGCAGCCGGGGCAATAGGCTCTGCCCATGAGCAATATTCTCACCCCGGTCGCGATCTGGTTGGGGCGGCAGGACGCGACCCGAGAGAACTCCTCTCTCGTGGTGACGGTCGACACCTGGATGTCCCGCGTTTCCGGGGGGCGCCTGCCCCTACTGCGGGTCGCCGGACTCCCTACTCTCACTCTCCACGTGCCGGGCCGTAGGAGTGGCGCGATGCGTAGCACACCGCTTCTGTGCGCGTCGTGGAACAACGGGTTGATCATCATCGGCTCCAACTGGGGTGGAGAGAAGACCCCGGCATGGGTCTACAACCTCCGCGCGGCGGCCGACGGGCTCGTTGAGATGAGCGTCTACGGGGCCCGGCTGCCCGTGGACGTCCGCGAACTCTCGGACGCTGATCGGGACTCGGCGTGGGCCGCGGCGGTCCGGGTGTGGCCGAACTACGAGCACTACGCCGCGCGCACGACCCGACTACTGCCGATCTTCCATCTCACGCCGCGGTTGTGAGTTGAGCCGGTCCGCCCGTAGCCGGTGCCGCCAACCGCGGTCAGCAGGGACCGGCTTGAGGGTCTCAACGTCGCCGGGCGACCATGTTCATCGCGGTCGCGGTGAGAATCGGCTCCGCGTCCTGGTTGACCAGCGTGACGTCCGTGGTGAGGATCCCGCGGTCCGGCTTGGTCCGAGACGGACGCACTCCCGTGGTCTCGCAGATGAGGGTGAGCCGGTCGCCCGGGCGCAGGGGCCGGACCCATCGGAGCTCGTCCACGCCGGGTGAGGCCAGGCTGGCCACGCTGGTGAGGTAGTTGTCCGCGAACAGCCGCATCATCAGCGCGGCGGTCTGCCACCCGCTGGCGATGAGCCCGCCGAACGGGCCGCCCGCCGCGGCTTCCGGGTCGGTGTGGATGCTCTGGGGGTCGTACCTGTGGGCGAACGCCACGATCTCGTCGGCGTCCACCGATTCCTCGCCGAAGCGGTAGCGGCCCCCCTCGGTGTAGTCCTCGAGGTACCTGTCGTCGATCGGTGCGGTGAACTCGTCGAAGGTCTCGTCGTTCATGTCTTCTCCTCGCGTAGCGCGTGTAGGGTTTGAGTTAATCACGATTCACCGACTGGAGGGCGGGGATGGCCTACTTCGAACGACTCGGTGCGGCCCGGTTCCGCCCGACCGAGCACGTCAGCGGCGCGTGGGACGAGTCGACCCAGCACATCGGCCCCGCCCTGGGGCTGCTCGTCCACGCGGTTGAGTCGGACTTCACCGCCCGTCGCGACGATCCCATGGTCATCTCCCGTCTGTCCTACGAACTCCTGGGGGTAGTCCCCATGGACGCGGTCGACGTGGCGGTCGAGGTGATCCGGCCGGGACGGACAATCGAACTGGTCGAGGCCACCTACTCGCACGACGGTCGTACCGGCATCCGGATGCGGGCGTGGCTGCAGCAGCCCCGCGATACCGCCGCTATCGCCGGGGACGGCTTCGACCCCATTCCGCCCCCGGATCAGATGGAGCCCTGGGATCCCACCACGGTCTGGCGGGGCGGATACCTCGCGTCAGCTCAGGTCCGCCGCATCTCCGACGGCCCGGGGCGGTCGCGCTACTGGGTGCGCACCGACGTGCCGCTGCTGGCGGGCGAGGAGGTCAGCGCGACCGCGCGGATGGCTGCGCTGTTCGACATCGCCAACGGTATGGCGATCCGCGCGGACCCGACCGCTGTGCACTACCCGAACATCGACCTGTCGGCGCACCTGGTCCGCCCGCCACAGGGGGAGTGGCTGGGTTACGACACCCGGGTCACCTTCGGTCCCGGTGGCCTGGGGCTGACCGCGAGCGTGATCCACGACGAGTCCGGCCCGCTCGGCACCATCGCGCAGTCACTCACCGTTCGGCCGTGATCGGCCGCCTCCTCTACAGCTGACGTAGATAACAGCGCATCCCGGACCCGGACTCCGGGTCGACGTCGGAGAACCCGTGTCGGGCGTAGAACCTGCGAGCGTCGATGTCGTCGGAGTCGACGTTGATGTGCAGCTCCTTACCTCCCCGGATCCGGACCTCGGCGAGGACCCGGTCGAGTATCGCGCTCCCGACGCCGGCCGATCGGTGTGCCGGACGGACGTAGAGGTCCTCGAGTTGGGCCAATGGCCCGTCCCAGTAGGGCGTGGGCCTGAAGGTGAGGAGTGCGAAGCCGATGTCCTCGGGGTCGCCCGCGCAGCCGTCGCCGTGCGCGGACGTCGTGGAGGAACGACCGCCGACGACGACGAGGACGTCCTTCCGCCGCAGCAGGGCATCGAATCGACGTTCCCCCTCCGCCGGGGTCGGGGAGGGGCAGTCGAACTCTGTGTTGAACTCGTGGAGCAGCAGCGCGATCCCGGCCGCGTCTGCCGGGGACGCGATCCTGATCTCGGCCGTTGTGGCCCCGCCCCCGGCTGCTCTGGTGGCGCCGCTGACCGGCGATCTCTCGAGGAGACGCCTGAGACGGCCGAGATCAGCGGCCACCATCGCGCAGTCGCGTTCGAAATCCTCGTCGTCGTCGTCTTCGAGTTGTCGGATCGAGAACACGACCTCGGCGCCGGCCGGGTGGGGGAGGACGCGCATCGGGTTGTGGACGCGCGTCCCGTCGGGCAGCGTCACCTCATGGTCGAGGACACCCAGCGGGTTGCGATCGACGAAACGCACGCGGACGCGTCCCATCGGGGACTCGACCACGAACTCGTCGTCGTGGATCGTCGCCTCGCCGGTCGCCAGGCCCGCAGCCCATTCCGGTAGGCGGGTCGGGTCCCCGGCGAGGCCATAGACCTCATCGACGGGGCGGTGGACGACGACACTGAGGTGGCGGCTCCGCATGGCCTGCAGATCCTACGGCCACAACGCGGGTGGGGGCACCGTTGGACGATGTCGCGGACTCACGCCGACACGGCCACGACCGCGCCCAGGAGGGCCGTCGCGCATACGACGGCGGTGGCCAGCATCCGGGTCGCCGCACCGGGAAGGCGTGATCGGCCGGCCATGACCACGCCCACCGCCAACGCGACGCGCGGTGGCGAGACGATGATGGCATACGACCCCGCGACGTTCTGACCAGCGAGGGCGGTGAGGGGATCTGCCCCCAGGCTCGCGGCCGCGCCGGTCGTGGCGGCGGAGAACATCGCGGCCGCGCCGGTGTTGGACCCGGTGAGGTACCCGCCGAGAGCGCCGATCGCCGGGATCAGGCCCACGAAGACGTCGCCCGCGCCGGTCGCCAGGGACGCGAGGTGGCCGGCCATCCCGGTCGCGGCCATCACCACTCCGATCAGCATGAACACCACCGCGTTGCCGGCGACGGTCGCCCACGTCCGCAGCGCCTCGCGGACCAACGGGACGACGGCGGGTCGAGGAACACCCGACGTGCTGATCGCGATCAGCGCCGCGACGTTGATCCACACCGCGGGACCGGCGATCCACTCGAGCCCCGGCGGGGAGCCGGCCAACCCGATCACCGCGCTCGTGCCGAGGATGCCGGTGAGCAGGACGAGATAGGGGACCACGGCCCGCACGAGGGCACGATCGACCGCCGGGAGCGCGCCGTGACGGGCCCGCGAGATACCGAGAAGAAGCACGGTGACCGCGAGAGAGGCGATGATCCCTGCGGGCGGTGCCCCGACGAACAGATTGGCACCGACCAGCGCGATCCACTGGGTGAGGATGACCGCCGCGGCCAGACCAACCAGCCACACGGCGGGGCGGCGGCCGAGCACCACGAGGACGCCGATCATGCTCACGACGAGCACCGGCAGGGTCAGCAGTGCTGACCGGTAGCCCAGCTCCGCGAAGCCCTGCCCACCGAGTTCGGCGGCCACCAGGGTGCCCGGGGCAAGTGAGCCCCACGGGACGAGGACCAGTCCGAGCAGGCCGGTGACGACCGCCTTGACCGGTCCGAGCCCCATACGGACGAGCAGCGGTGCGGTGATCACCACGCCCAGTCCGAAGCCGGTGACGGACTCCATGAACGGTGTCAGTCCGAAGACCAGCAGAAGGATCGTCACGATCCGGTCGGGCCCTGGCTCGACGCTTTCCAGCCATCCGGCGATGCGTTCCTGCGCTCCGGCCCGCGACATGACCACGGAGAGCACGACGCCGCCGAGCAGGATGAGGGCGACCTCCAGGACGGTCGGTCCCATCTGGCCGAAGGATATGGAGATCTGGTCGGCGGTCGGGCGGAACACCGCGACGGCGGCCAGGACCGTGCCGCCGAGTCCGGCCGCCCCGGCGACGAGGGAGGGCACCCGGAGGGCCAACAGCGCCAACACCAGGGCGATGGGGGCGAGTGCGGCCGCGGAATCGAAGTGCTGACTCACCGCGGCCACCCGGGTCGGTGGTCGGCCCCGGCGTCCGAGGGCGGTGGGAACGTGCGGCCGGCCGGGCCGACTATCGGCCCGACCGACCTGTCAGTGCCGGTCAGCGGTTGACGAGCTTGAAGAAGGTGCTGCCCTCGCCGTCGGACTTGTGGTCCTGGTAGAGCAGCGCGAGATTCTGGGACTCGAACTTGTCGAACCACTCGGCCCAGCTGATCTGCTCAAGCGACTCGTCACCGGCCCCGCCGGGGAAGTCGAACCGCAGGACACCGGGGTCATCCCCGCCCCCGGTGTCCCGGACGCAGGCGGGCTTGCCGTTGTTGCGTTCGACCCAGTTGCGGATCTCGTCGTGGTCCGTCGTGGTGGTCGACTCTGACGCCATGGCCTGGAAACTCCTTCGGGTTGAGACCTACCGTAGTCCGTGGATCAGGGTGTGGGCATGCCGCCGTTGACGTGCAACGTCTCGCCGATCACGTAGCTCGACTCCGGCGAGGCGAGGAAGACATACGCCGGTGCGAGCTCGGTCGGCTGGCCCGCACGGCCCATGGGGGAGACCTGGTCGAACTTCGGCAGATCCTCCTTCTCCTGTCCGTCCGACACCTGTAGTGGGGTCCAGATGGGTCCGGGCGCGACCGCGTTGACCCGGATGCCCTTGGTCGCGAGCTGCTGGGCCAGCCCCTTGGTGAAGTTGTTGATGGCCGCCTTGGTGGACGCGTAGTCGAGCAGGTTGGGTGCCGGCTGATAGGCCTCGATCGAGGTCGTGTTGATGATCGTGGAACCGGGTGTCAGGTGCGCGAGCGCCGCCTTGGTGATCCGGAACATCGCCAGGATGTTGACCGTGTACGTATCGGTCAGTTGCTCGTCGGGCAACTCCTCAAGGCTTGGCGCGACGACCTGTTTGCCGGCGTTGTTGACGAGGATGTCCAGACCGCCGAGACCGTCGACGGCGTCGCTGACGACCGAGGAGCACAGCGCCTTATCGGTCAGGTCGCCCGGCAGGAGCACGGCCTTGCGGCCCTCTCGTTCGATGATCTCGCGGATCCTGTCCGCGTCGGCTTGTTCGTCGGGGAGGTAGTTGAGTGCCACGTCCGCGCCCTCGCGGGCGAAGGCGATGGCGACTGCCGCTCCGATACCCGAGTCTCCGCCGGTGATGAGCGCTTTACGTCCGGTGAGTCGTCCGGTTCCGCGGTAGGAGGACTCGCCGTGATCGGCCTTCGGCTCCAGTTCGGCATCCAGTCCGGGCTCCGGCTGGTGCTGGATCGGCGGTTCCACCGTCGGATAACGCGTGACGGGGTTCTGGAACGTCAGTTGATCACTGCCGGCTGCGGTGTTCGTTCGCGTCATCGCTGCTCCTCTCGGTGCTGCACCGACGGTCGAAGGCCCGCTCGGTGCTTCTACCAAACCGACCCTACGGTGGTTCGATCCCGTTGCAACTGGTCGAGCAGCACTACGCTGAACGGGCGCCCGGGGGTCATATTGGACGGATCGCGCGATCCCGGTGGTCGTTCACCGGCCCGTGTGGCTGCCGAAGTATGCAGGGGAGAGGAAGAGGCTATGACACTCATCCGCAGGGAACACCGCGACGACGTCGTTGCCATCAGGGATGTCACCGCGGCGGCGTTTCGCGCTGCCGAACACAGCGCGCCGCCGGTCGAGCCGGGCGGGCCGCCGGGTGAGGTGAACCTCATCGACCGACTGCGCGAGGACGGGGGCTGGATCCCGGAACTGTCACTGGTGGCGGAGACGGCGGGGCGCGTCGTGGGCCATGTGGTCGGGTCGAGGGCGTTCGTCGGTGACGTGCCCGCGATCGGTCTGGGGCCGCTGAGTGTCGAGCCGGAACTGCAACGGTCCGGAATCGGTGCTGCGCTCGTGCACGCGGTCCTTGGCGCGGCGGATGCGCTCGGCGAGCCGCTGGTCGGGTTGCTCGGCGATCCGGCCTACTACGGGCGTTTCGGCTTCGCGCCGGCCGTCGCCTTCGGCGTCGAGTCGCCGGACCCGGCTTGGGGCGACTATTTCCAGGTTCGTGCCCTCACCACCTACCGCGGCCACTCCGGGCTGTTCCGCTACGCGGCGCCGTTCGACGCGGTCTGAACGAGTCGCGGCCCTGGTGACGCCGGTTGGTGCGGTGTCATACTGGCGCCATGCCACTTCAAGGGGAGTACGAGCCGAGTCCGAGCGCGTGGGCCGCTGATCAGGCCGAACTGATCGAGTCGTCCGGCGGTACCGAGGGCACCAGCCTCCAGGGGCGGCCCGTTGTTCTTCTGACCACCAGGGGGGCCAAGAGCGGCAAGCTCCGCAAGAGCCCGCTGATGCGCGTCGAGCACGACGGCGAGTATGCGATCGTCGCGTCCATGGGTGGGGCGCCCGATCACCCGGTCTGGTACTTCAACGTCAAGGCAGAGCCACACGTCGAGCTCCAGGACGGCCGCGTGAGGCAGGACATGCGTGCCCGCGAGGTGACAGGGGAGGAGAAGGCCCGCTGGTGGGAGCGGGCGGTGAAGGCGTTCCCCGACTACGCGGACTACCAGGCCAAGACCGATCGTGAGATCCCGGTGTTTGTGCTCTCGCCGATGTGACACTCAGAGAGCCCCGGCTCCGTCGGTGGATCAACCGCATCGCACAGTACCGGGGAAGGCCTGCGCTCGCCCATGAACTCGGCGCCCGGCCGAGGGCGACTGAACGCGCGGCGTCCACAGCGAGCATGTCAAACCTCAGTGGGCTGGTCGACCAGACGCGGTCTGAGCCGGGCAGGCGAGGGGTCGACGCCTCGCCGAAGCTCGGCAGTGAGCTCGTCGGCGTAGGAGATGAGTCCGGTCGCATCGATTCCGTGAGGTGCGGGGCCATCGCTGTGTCGGATGCGCTCGGCCGCGCGTTCGAGCAGCGTCAATGCGCCCTTGGCGTTGCCGCGCTGAATGTGGGTGATGCCGACGGCCAGTTGGGCCAGACCCTGCCAGAGCAAGCGTTCGTCGTCGGGGCAGCTTTTCCAGGCGCCTTCGAGTACTTCGTGCGCATTGAAGGCGAGGCCCCGGTCCAACAGGTCCTGCGCCCACACCAACGATTCGGCGGGCGTCAGATCGAGATCCTCGGGGATACGCTCGACCCCGACGCTTCCTGGCGGTAGCGGGCGGCCGAGCTCGTCGCGGGGACGTGAGTTACGTGCGCGACCGTCGGCGTCACGATCGCGCTCGATTCCACCCGGGGTCAGCATGCCCACATCGTCCCATCCATGACTGGCCGCTTGCCACTTCCGAATTTTCTGACCGAGCGCAGTGATCTCCTGACGACGTGATCCGCCGCTGACGCTGGGCGAGTCAACCCGTTGCCCTCAGAGGCAACGGCCTTACATCGTGTTGACGACCAGCCCGATATGCGAATAGAAATTGAGGGCGGCGAAGAGTAACCAGATGGTGCCCGTAACGGCCCAGCACCAGCCGATAATGCTGGTCACGACGCCGCCATCGAGGCCTCGAGCGAGGCGCCCGGTGGCAAAGGGTGTGAGGAGTGCACCGACACCGATTGCCGTGTAGAGCGCCGATATGAAAATCGCCTCGATAATCGCCCACTCACCGAAGAACCCGGAGATCGGTTCCTGCGGGGGTGCCGCGAACAGCTGATAGACCACGCCGGCGAGGGCGATTGCGAACATTGCCAATCCGAGCCCCACCACGAAAATCGTCATCGGTCGTGAGTCTCTCGCTACCTCACGTACTGTGACACCGACTTCCCGCTTAGACCAGAGATACACAGCCGCAGCCAGCAGGAGCACGCCCAAAGCGAGACTGGGCTCGCCGAAGATGATGTTGTCGAACGCAAACCCGCCGGCGGCGAGAGGCCAGGTGAGCGTCATGTGCAGACCCGTGACGGTGAGGATCAGGCCGAGTACACCGAAGTTGAGGGACCAGCCGGTAACGCTGACCTCTGCGGGGTCTGCATGCAATGCCCGGAAGAAGAAGACCAGTCCCACAAGGGCTGCGCCGACGGCTAGCGCCATAACCGTGTTGTACGTCGGCATCGTCGTCCAGTCGATCATGCCGGGTGTTTCGACACCCCGGAAGAAATCGCCTATCGAATCCTGGGTTTCCATGAGATTCCTTTCGTCAACCGAGGTTCTGCGGCAGTCGCTGTGAGAGACGATACGACGGGGTGCCGACTCGCGCGAAGGGTTGGGGCGAGGACCAGCCGCGGGCGGAGCGCATCCGGCGCCGTCTCGCGGCCGCCGCCGGGAGGGGCGGGCTGGGTTTACTTTACATAATGTAGATTATCGGCACTCGGGGCGAGTGTCTGACCTGGAGCTACGCGGGTCGCGTTCCCGCGCTCCGAATGGCCCGGCTCACCGCGTCCAAGGCCATCAGCCGGACCGTGTCGACGTCCGCCGGTACCTCGCCAGTTGCCGCAGCGATGAATGCGTCACCGTCGTACCGCGTGTGCGGCGGCGTGAGCGCGCGTGACAGTCCGTCGTGCGCACCCTGCGCCATGACGTAGCACGCGGTCTTGTCGAGCCGGGCGTTCGTCACCACCGCGCCGATGGTCGTGTGGGTTCGCTCGCTGCCGAAGTCGAATGGTGGAGCCAGGTCGGCTACGGCCGACAGGTCGACCTCGGCTTCGCCGCCGTGGTCGATGTCCCCGAACGCGTTGACCGCGCACCATGCACCCACCACGGCTTCTCCGAGAACGGTCTCCGCATACCGGAGCCCGCCCGGGCGGGCCGCGTCGCGGCCACGCCACCAGGACGTCATCGCGCCGGTACCTGCGCCGATCTGGCCGACTTCGAACTCCGGACCCGAGGCCGCCCGGGCGGCCGTTAACGCGTTGTCCGCGGTCGGCCGCACGGAGGCATCTCCGATTCCGAGGTCGAACAACGCCAGTGTCGGAACGATGGGCACGCGGCCGCCGGGCGTCGGCACGCCGCGGCCGGCGGCCTCGAGGAATCGCATCACCCCGTCGGCTGCGGCCAGTCCGAATGCCGATCCGCCCGTGAGTACGACCGCGTCGGTTGAGCTCACGGCCTTGTCCGGAGCCAGCGCGTCGAGGTCCCGGGTGGCCGGCGCGCCGCCTCGGACCTCGCGGGACGCGACTGTCCCTTCGGGAAGGATCAGCACGGTGCACCCGGTTCGGGCGGCGTGGTCCGACCAATGTCCGACCGAGACGCCCCGCAGTCCGGTGCTCTGAAGTATGGCGCTGTCGGAATGGCTCACGGCGCTACGGTATCCGGCTGTCGGGTTCGGTGATGGCGAATTGCCCACGGTTCCCCGGGTTGTAACGTCTCGTCTCTGGGGTCGTACTCGAAACTTCACTGTGACGGTTTGGCAGGCTGGCGGAGGATGGTGCGGAGGCGATCCGGTGGTGTCTTCCGCGGGTCGGACAGATAGATCTCGTGATGACGTCCGGCGGCGACCATGCCGTGTCCCGGCAGGACCTCGTCGTGTATCCGCGCGATGGTCGGGCCCTCGGCGTCGTAGGGGCCCACATGGAGCGTCTGGATCGCCGGCCCCTCAACGAGGGTCGCGTACCGTACGAGATCCTTGACACCCGGGATCTTCTTCGTACCCACCGTGTCCAACGCAGACGCTGCCACATCCGGGGTGATCCACTCGGGCTGCCAGATCATCATGGTCCAGTACCATGCGCCTTTGTCCCGTGCGGTGAACACACTGAGATCGTCCGCATACCAGAGGCCCTCGAGTGGTCCTACGGTGTGCACAAGTCCTAACCGGGACCGTGCTGCCGCCCGGATCGCATAGGCCGTTGTATACAAGGCCTCGACGGCACGGCGATAGTCGTCTGCGAGGTTCGGATCGCCGTGGCCGTCCGCCATGAGGAAACTCATCTCGGGTACGTCCACCACATCGAACCTGCCCGCTCGTCCGCTGTACAGGTCCCGACGGTCCTTCTTGACGTCGTAGTTCGCGGTGGGCCGACTCGAGGCCCCGGGGTCACCTGACATACACCGACCCTAGCGCTACCTCCGTATCACGAGCGTGGGCCAATCGCTGAGATCGCGAAGCAATTGCCGGTCGTGAGTGGCTACGGCGACGGCACACGACGCCGTCCTCAGGACGGCCGTGAGGGCGTCGACCAGGGAGAATGACAGATGATTGGTCGGCTCGTCGAGCATCAGCAGATCTGGTTTCTCCGCGAGGCACAGTGCCAGGTGGAGCCGCCGCTGCTGTCCCTGCGACATACGCGACACGGGGGTCCCCACCGTGTCGGAGCCGAGTAGTCCGGTGGTCACCAGGCCGGGTGCGGACGTCGCTCCGAGCCGGTCCACGTGGTCGCGATAGATCTCCGCCCCGGTCCGGTGCGGATCCCACCCCGGCACCTCCTGGCTGAGGAGCGACACCCGGGCGTCCGGGCGTCGATCCACTCGGCCCGAGTCGGGTTCGAACTCTCCGGCCAGCAGACCCAGCAGGGTGGATTTCCCCACGCCGTTCGGGCCGGTCAACAGTATTCGGTCGCCGGTATCGATCGACAGGGACACCGCGCCGGTGAGTCGGCCGGTGACCCGCGGCTCGAAGCAGGTGAGCACGGCACGTCCGGCGGGCACCGACCATTCCGGCCACAGGAACCGCGCGGGCGGCGGTGGCACGGTCACCCGGTGGCGATCCAGGGCCTCACGTCGCCGGTTGAACGCCTGCACGGCACCGGCGGCCCGTGTCGCCCTCTCGTGCCGACCGTGCCCCTTGGCGGGACGCCACGAATCATGGAGTCTCCCACGCGCGTCTTCTGCCGCACGACTGAGTCGGTCGTGCTCGTCCACCTGCGCCGCATGAATCTGTTCCCATCGCACTCTCTCTCGGCGTCGGCCTTCGATCCAGCCCTCGTAGCCGCCCCCATAGAGTCGCGGTACGCCATCCTGGCTAGGGTCCAGGTCCAGAAAGTGGGTCGCGACGTCGCGCAACAGGGCCCGGTCGTGGCTGGCCAGGGCGAGCGCGCCGAGGTGTTCCCGCAGTCGTTCCGTCAGGAACGCCAGTCCGGACGCGTCGAGGTGGTTGGTGGGCTCGTCCAGCAGGAGTATGTCGTGCCGGGCGCCGAGGACGCATGCCAGTCGCACCCGGTACCGCTGCCCCACCGACAGCGATGACAGCGGTTGTGCCCGATCCGTGCAGGCGGACAGTCCCTCCAGTGCCACGTCCACGCGGCGGTCGGCGTCCCATGCGTCCAGCAGCATGGCGCGGTCCAGCGCGGTGGCGTACGCGTCGTCGGCGCCGGGCCGCCCTTCGACCATCGCGGTGGTGGCACTGTCCAACGCCTGGAGAGCGTTGATGCTGTCGGCGATCTCCAGGTTCACGGCATCTCCGACGGTGCGGCCCTCCGAGATGTCGAGATGCTGTTCCACGGTGCCGACGCTCCCGCGGCGTGTGATGGTGCCGGCATCGGGGCGCCGGGCTCCCGCCAGAACCTCGAGCAGGGTGGTCTTGCCCCGCCCGTTCTCCCCCACCACCGCCAGTGCGGTGCCGGCGGACAGGGTCACATCGACCCCGGTGAGGACGGGCCGGCCCCCCAGGGCCACTGAGGCGCCGGTCAGACGGATGTGGGCGTGGGTGCCCGCAGGAAGATGATTGTTCGGTGTGTCAGGCATCGTGCTCTCTGCAGAGTTCGTCGCGGAGCCGGACAGCACGAATCCGCCGCCCGGCCGGTGGGCCGTCGACGGCGTGCAGAGATCAGAGGTGAAGTGTGGGCCCTGCCGCCGTCAGCGGCGGGACCAGGGCTTCAGTGAGTACGCACCGGGATTCATGGCGGTCAAGGTACATCAGTCGGTGCGCCCGTGTCCACGGAGTTCATCAAGTCGCGCCTGCAATTGGTCGATATCACGCTGGTACAGGCCGGTGAGTCTGTCGATGTACTCCCGGTCCCACCGTGGCGTGATGTGCTTGCTGCAGTTGGCGTCCGAGGCGACGAGTTCCACGACGATCGCCCGCTCCACGTGGCCCGTGTAGGTCTTCTCCCCCATCGTGCGCAGTCGCTCGATCAGCGCGGGCTCCTGCTCCGGCTCCACGATCCGCGCGTGGCCGAACACCTTGAGCCGGCTGCGCGTGGGGTAGTCCACGAAGAACAGGCAGACCCGCCCGTCGGAGTCGATGCCGCCGGTGGACACGTACTGCTGGTTGCCGCGGAACTCCACCCAGGACAGCGTGGTGGCACCGTCGACATGGACGAATCCCGCGGGCCCGCCGCGATGTTGCACATAGGGCCACCCCGTTTCGGTGACCGTGGAAAGGAAGAAGTGGTCGGCCCGCCTGATCTGGGCGATGTCCGTGCCCTCGAGCGCGAACTCGCCGGTCTGCTCGGGTCGGTTGACGCCCACGGCCTCCTGCCTGGCGCGTGCGGCGGGGCCGAATGCGATCTCCGGATAACGGTTGGCGGTCATGGCATCGACACTAACGGCGTCGGCGCCGGACTCGGCAGCCGCGAGACGGACCGCTCCGTCAATGAACGTTGACGAGGGGGGCGGGGTCAACGTAGATTGACGTCGGGGGTGGTTACGGTGGAAACCGCACTGGAATACGACGACGACGAGGGCGGGCCGGTCGCCCGACTGGCCGCGATCGCGGGAGCCAAAGCAGATCTCGCCCGTGAGGAGGCGGCGGCCGTCCGCCACGCCCGTATTCACGGGATGAGTTGGGCGGAGATCGGACTCGTGCTGGGCGTGAGCAAGCAGGCGCTGCACAAGCGCTTCGGGAAGGTGGGCTGATCACTGTCGAGGACGATGAGGCCGGCGGCGGAGTTCCTCCGGCAACTGGTGACGCTCGCACCGAGCCCGCCGCGGTTGCCGAACGCGATCAAGGCGGGACTGACGGTTCTCCTGTGCCTGTCGGTCCCCACGCTGCTGGGACGGCCGGACCTGGGACTGCTGACGGTCACGGGGACCTTCGCGGTCCTGTACGCCCCGGCTGCTCCCCTGCGCCGACGCGCGGTCACGGTGGCGGGGATCGGCCTCGGACTGATCGGCGCGACGGCCCTGGGGGCGTTCACCGCGGGGTCCGTCGCGCTCTTCGCCGTGTCGGCGATCCTCCTCGCCATGGTGACCGCCGGCCTGTGCCTCGCACTCCGGGTCGGGCCGCCCGGTTCCTACTTCCTCGTCCTGTGCGCGGGAATCGCCTATCTCCTCGTCGGTGAGCACGGAACCGCGCCGTGGCTCGTGCCGGCGATGACCGCGGTCGGTGCGACCGTCGCATGGGCGGTGACGATGGCCGAGCTCATACCCGACCCGCGACGGCCCGAGCGCCTCGCCGTGAAGGCTGCCGCCGATGCGGTGACCGCGTACGCCGCTTCCGAACCGGGGCCGGACGGTCGCCCGCTGCACCGGGCAGCCGCCCACGCCCTCGCGTCCGCGGAGGAAGCCGTCGCCGAAGGGATGTGGACCGCCGACCGGTCGCTCGCCGCCGCGCTGGAGAGTGCGCACCGCGATTACGCCGAGCGCAGTGCTCGGGCGAAGCTGCACGTCGTTCCCGGGGAGGAACTCGGGTGGGATCCCCGCAACCCCGACGCCGGTCGGTGGATCGAGGACGACGCGGGGCATGCGGACGTCGAGATGCCGACGGCGGAGGTCGCCGAACGTGTCGAGAACGCGCTCTCCGACGATGAGCTGCGCAGCACGGGCTCGCTGCGACGTCGGCTGGCGGACGGACTGCGGTGGCCGGGTGAGCCGTGGTCGGTGGCGCTCTCCGTGGGGGTGGCCACGGCGATTTCGATACTCGTACTGCTGGCCTTCAGTGGACCGGATCAGCCGCACCTGTACTGGGTGGTGGCCTTCTCGGCGCTCGTGCTCCACCAGGGAGGTCCCCGTGTCGCCCGGACCCACCGCGCTCTCCACCGGTTGACGGGGACGGTGCTCGGGCTGGGTCTGTTCCTGTTGCTGACGCTGGCCGATCCGTCGGGGTGGTGGCTGATCGTCCTCATCGTCACGCTGCAGTTCGCCATCGAGCTGCTCGTCACCCGCAACTACGGGCTGGCGGTTACGCTCATCACCCCGCTCGCCCTCCTCGTCGCGACCGGCGGGCAGATGCCGGAGGACCCGTTGGCGCTGACCGGTGAGCGGCTGCTCGACACGGTGATCGGCGTCGTCGTCGCCGTCGTCGTCCTGTGGACGCTCGGACGTCGAGCGCCCCACCGGGCGGTCCGAGGCGACACCCGTCGCGCCCTCGCAGAGCTCGCGGAGTTCGCCCGCGGCGACGCGCAGACCCCGACGGAACCGACACTGGCCTCCGCGCTGCGCGACCTCAACACCAGCACGACCCTCCTGATCGCGGACGGGCACGGCGATTCGGCCGAGGCCCGCACCGCCTAGGCGATCACCTACGCGGGGTACCTCATGCTCGGCACGCTCGATCGGCAGACCGTCCGCATGTCCGCACCGCGCTGGGTCGCGCTCGCCGCGGCCGAGTTGCCCTCGGGGGCGCGGTCGGTGGGTGCCGAGCACCCGGCGGACGTGGCGATCCGCCGCGAGTGCCGGCGGGCCGGCGCGCCGATCGACTGAGGCTCCGCAGCGACAGGAGGAGCCTGGCCCCGGTTCGTGACAGGTCAGGACCGCGACGGCGCCTTCCCCACGTATTCGGCCAGATGCTCGCCGGTCACGGTCGAGGGGTCGGTGATGAGTTCGGTGGGTGTCCCCTCGAACACGACGCGCCCGCCGTCGTGGCCGGCACCGGGACCGAGATCGATGATCCAGTCCGCGTGCGCCATCACGGCCTGGTGGTGCTCGATCACGATCACGGACCTGCCCGAATCGACCAGCCGGTCGAGCATCCCCAACAAGTTCTGTACGTCGGCGAGGTGCAGACCGGTGGTGGGTTCGTCGAGGACGTACACCTCGGCCTTGTCCGCCATCTGGGCGGCCAGCTTGAGCCGCTGCCGCTCGCCGCCGGACAGTGTAGTGAGGGGCTGGCCGATCGTCACGTACCCCAGCCCCACATCGCGCAGTCGGACGAGGATCTTGTGGGCGGCCGGGATGCGCCCCTCCCCCTGGCCGAAGAACTCCTCGGCGGTGGCCACCGACATCCCCAGGACGTCGGCGATGTTCCGACCGCCGAACTCGTAGTCCAGCACCTCCGACTGGAAGCGTTTGCCCTCGCAGTCCTCGCACGTGGTGGCGATGCCCGCCATCATTCCGAGATCTGAATAGACCACCCCGGCGCCCTTGCAGGTGGGACACGCGCCGTCCGAGTTGGGGCTGAACAGGGCGGGTTTGACGCCGTTGGCTTTGGCGAAGGCCTTGCGGATCGGCTCGAGCAGCCCGGTGTAGGTGGCGGGGTTGCTCCGGCGGGATCCGCGGATCGCTGTCTGGTCGATCGCCACCACCCCGTCGCGGGGCGAGACCGAGCCGTGGATCAACGAACTCTTGCCCGACCCCGCGACTCCCGTCACCACGCACAGCACGCCGAGCGGGATGTCCACGTCCACCGCGCGGACGTTGTGCGCGGTCGCGCCCCGCACCTCCAGCACACCGGAGGCCGGGCGCACGGCGTCCTTGAGCCTCGCGCGGTCGTCGAGGTGCCGACCGGTGACGGTCCCGCTCGCGCGCAGTCCTTCGACGGAGCCCTCGAAGCAGATCTCACCACCCTCGGAGCCGGCACCGGGTCCGAGGTCCACCACGTGGTCCGCGATCGCGATCGTTTCCGGCTTGTGCTCCACCACCAGAAGCGTGTTGCCCTTGTCCCGCAGCCGCAGCAACAGGTTGTTCATCCGCTGGATGTCGTGCGGGTGCAGGCCGATCGTCGGCTCGTCGAAGACGTAGGTGACGTCGGTGAGGGCCGACCCGAGGTGGCGGATCATCTTGACCCGCTGCGCCTCGCCACCGGAGAGCGACCCCGCCGGCCGGTCCAACGAGAGGTAGCCGAGACCGATCTCGACGAACGAGTCGAGCGTGTGCTGCAACGACTGCAGCAGCGGGGCGACCGACGGCTCGTCCAGGCCACGCAGCCACTCCGCGAGGTCGGTGATCTGCATCGACGAGACGTCGGCGATGTTCATCGCGCCGATGCGCGAGGATCGGGCGCCCTCGTTGAGGCGGGTGCCGCCGCAGTCCGGGCAGGTGGTGAACACGACCGCGCGCTCGACGAAGGCGCGGATGTGGGGCTGCATCGCCTCGACGTCCTTGGCGAGCATCGACTTCTGGATCTTGGGGATCAGCCCCTCGAAGGTCACGTTGATGCCTTCGGCCTTGATCCTGGTGGGCTCGAGCCGCAGGAGACGGTGCATCTCCTCGTCCGAGAAGTCCTTCACCGGTTTGTCCATGTCGAAGTACCCGGAGCCGGCATAGATGCGGCCGTACCAGCCGTCCATCGAGTACCCCGGCACGGTGATCGCGCCCTCGGCGAGCGACTTGGATCGGTCCACCAGGGCGTCGATGTCGAAGTCGGACACGCTGCCCCGGCCCTCACAGCGCACGCACATACCGCCGGTGATCGAGAACTCCGCCTTCTCCCGCGTCCCGTCGGCCTTCTTGAGCACCCCCGAGCCGGTGGCCGACGCGACATTGAACGAGTACGCCTTGGGCCCGCCCAGGTGGGGCTCGGCCAGGCGGCTGAAGAGGATCCGCAGCATCGCGCCCGTGTCCGTGGCGGTCCCCACGGTCGACCTGGGGTCGGACCCCATCCGCTCCTGGTCGACGACGATCGCCGTGGTCAACCCCTCGAGGACGTCCACGTCGGGCCGGGCGAGCGTCGGCATGAAGCCCTGGAGAAAGGCGCTGTAGGTCTCGTTGATCATCCGCTGGGACTCGGCCGCGATGGTGGCGAACACCAGCGAGCTCTTCCCGGAGCCGGACACGCCGGTGAACACGGTCAGGCGTCGCTTGGGCAGCTCGACATCAACCGACCTGAGATTGTTCTCTCGCGCACCGAGGACGCGGATGATGTCGTGGCTGTCTGCGGTGTGGATGCTCATCGCGGTTCTCCTCGTCGGGTCGGTACCCCCGATACGCTAGACCCGGCCGGGCGAGAAGTGGAACAGCCGCGCGACCGCAGTCCTGCCACCGCACGGCGCGTCGGACCTCATCCGCGCGCCTGGGTCTCCATCGCCAGGTCGTGAAGGCGGGCGAAGCGACGGAACTCGTCGTCGTCCCAACCTTCTCGGCCGGTGGCCGCCGCCCACCCGTCGAGGATCTGGTGATCGTAGAGATGCCCGTATCCCTGCGATCCTCCGATCGCATTGCCCAGGTCTGCGGTCACCTGGAAGAAGGTGAGGACGGGCATGTAGAACATCCCGGGGTGGCGGCCCTTCCCCGGGGGTTCGGCCAGCCATGCCGGGCGCTCGAACAGCATGTTCGGGGTCCACCACACGACCGGGTCGGTCGCGTGCTGGACGTACAGCACGTGCGGCGGTATCCACGGGGTGTCATCGCTCCGGAACTCGGCCGGATCCTCCGAGAACCGGACCAGAAGCCCGTCCGCGTAGACCGGTTCGGTGACGGGCGACCCCGGGTCCCGTCGTTCGACGAGAGATTTCCAGATGCGGTTGGAGTTGGGCGGCCCCATCCACAGCACGCCGTCGACCGTGTTCCGGATGTCCCGGATCCCGGAGAACGCGGCCTCTCCCGCCTGGGTGCCCAGACTCTCGCCGTAGACGTACAGATTCGGACGGTGTGCATCCAGCGGCAGCGACTCCCGCCAGTTCACCACGGCCTCGATGAGCGACTGGCCCGCGGCCTCGGCCTTCTCCCTGTCGGCAAGGAACGAGATCCAGCTCGGTAGGTACGAGTACTGGGTTCCGACGATGGCCACATCGCCCCCGCTGAGCAGTTCGATCGCCTGGGCCGCGTGGGGATTGATCCAGCCGGTTCCGGTGGTCGGGACGATCACCACGGAATCGCGCTCCCACGCCCGCGTGCGGTTGAGTTCCTCCACCACCAGGGCGGAGCGCTCGTCGTCGGTCGCGGCCGACTGCAGGCCCGCGTACAGGCGGATCGGCTCGAGAGCGTCCTCGCCCAGCAGGTCGGTCAACGCCGCCTGGTCGAGCCCACCACTGATGAAACGCCGGCCCTGCATGCCGAGATCGTCGAAATCCACGACCGAGCCCGGTCCTCCGGATCGCTCGGGCGTCGTCGGACGCGTCGCGCCCGGTACGCGTTCGTCGTTCTGGACCCCGGAGACCCGGTTGGCCGCCTCGAAGAACAGCCGGGGCACCACTCCGTCCACCACGCCGAAGAGCAGTGCCGCGATCACGACGAAACCGGTGAGTCGGGCGGTGTACTCCCCCAGGTTGAACCGACGGCGGATCGTGCGGACAAACGCCCGGTATGCGGCCCGGATGCCGCGGGCGAGTACGAGCAGCCCCACGAACACCGCGAGGGCGATCCAGGGGATGCGCATGTAGTCGGCCCACGGGGGCCGGGGTGACTCCACCAGGTCCGAGACCTGATCCTGCCAGCGAATCGCGGTCGCGGTGGCCGTGATGAGGTACACGACCAGCACATACGGCGCTGACAGGCGGGCAAACGCCAATAGGCGATCGCCGAGTGCGTCGAGATCGGGGTGGACCCTGATGCGGGGAGCTGCCAGTCGCTGCCAGAGGGTCCGCAGGGCCACGCCGACGCCGTAGCCCACGGCCATGGAGACCCCGGTGACGATCCCCTGGTAGTGCCATGCGCGGGGCAACAGCGACGGCATGAGCGAGACCCACGCGGCCAGGGCCGCCATCACGAGCCCGGTGACCGAGGGGTGCCACCGGACCCACCACCCCCGGAGAACTGTGACGATCGTGTTCACCGCAGCCGTTCGGCCCTTCTCGCGGCGGCCACCAGATCGGCGGACATCCGGGCCACCTCGGCCGGGTCCTCACCCTCGGCGATCGCGGTGTCCAGGTCCTCACAGGCGCAGCGCAACTGGAACATCCGGTCCATCAGGTCGGCTGACTCCGTCTCGGTGAGCACGACCGTGCCCTCCGGGAGATCCTGCATCAGCAGGGACCGACGCTGCTCATATGCTCGCTGTCGGCACGATCGCCGGCAGTACCGACGGCGGCGCCCGGTGCTGCCCTCGTCCACCGGGCGACCGCACCACGCGCACGAGGCCTCTCCCCGCCTGGGCGGGGCCTGCTCTGCCCTGACGTCGGTTTCCACGCATGTCAGGCTACCCACGAGGCCCCCGGGGTAGCACGGGACACGGGGGCGTGGGAACATTTCGGGGTTCTCTTGGCGTTGACAGGAGCAGGTACCACGCAGCGTCTGTGTCGATCCGCGGATATCGACCGAAGACGCGACACGGCAGAAGGAGTTCGCATGGCAGATCGAGTGCTCAGGGGCAGCCGCCTCGGTGCGGTGAGCTACGAGACGGACCGGGACCACGACCTCGCCCCCCGCCGGATGGCCAAGTACCAGACCCCCAACGGGGAGGTGTACGAGGTCCCGTTCGCTGATGACGCGGAGATCCCCGGCGCCTGGATGTGCAAGAACGGCCAGGAGGGCCAGCTCATCGACGGCCCGGCCGTCGAGGTGAAGAAGGGCAAGCCGCCACGCACCCACTGGGACATGCTGCTCGAGCGCAGGTCCCTCGAGGATCTCGAGGACCTGCTCAAGGAGCGCATGGACCTGCTCAAGAAGCGTCGTCGCGCCGGGTCGCGCTGACGCTCCCGTCGCGCCGAGCCGGAACTCCCCGTCCCTGAAGCCCAGGGACGGGGAGTTCTCTTTTCGGGCTCGCGGGGCGGGCCCGGGCGTCAGGCCGTCAGCGGCCGAGGAGTTCCCTGAGCTGCCGCCGCCGTTTCTGCCAGCCCCAGCGGGCGACGTTGACCGCGGCCTCGCGGAAGATCGACTCACTCATCTTGGAGTGCCCGACGGTGCGCTCGGTGAAGGTGATGGGCACCTCGACGACCTTGCGGCCGTTGCCCAGCAGACGCCAGGTCATGTCGATCTGGAAGCAGTACCCCTTGGACTCGATCGAATCCATGTCGAGCTCGGCGAGGGCGCCGGCGCGGTAGGCCCGGTAACCGGCCGTGATGTCCTTGATGCCCACCCCGAGCATGATGCGGGAGTAGACATTGCCTCCGCGCGAGATGACGTGCCGCTGCCACGGCCAGTTCACGACCCTGCCACCGGGCACGTACCGCGATCCGATGGCCAGGTCGGCGCCGGCGTCGACCGCCTCGAGCATGGCGGGGAGCCGCTCCGGCGGGTGGCTGCCATCGGCGTCCATTTCGACCAGGACCGTGTAGTCGCGGGCCAGTCCCCAACGGAAACCCGCGATGTACGCGGCCCCGAGCCCCTCTTTGCCCTTGCGGTGCAGAACGGTGATGCGGCCGTGCGGGTCCTCGGCGGCCAGCCGGTCGGCGACCTCGCCGGTGCCGTCGGGGCTGTTGTCGTCGGCGATGAGGACCGAGACGTCGGGCGCCGCGGCGAGCAGCCGCTCGACCACGACCGGCAGGGTGTCCCGCTCGTCGTAGGTCGGGATGATCACCAGAGTGCGCTCCGCTGGCGCGGTGCTGCCCGGCATCGACGGATCGGTCACTTAGCTCTCCTTGTGGTCGTGTACGGGCCGGCGTCGGGAGTGGATGACCGCCCAGGCCAGTCCGACGAGCCCGATGAGGCAACACGCCACCTGCGGGATGCTGCCCGATCGGGTTGCCACTGTACCGGCCGAACCGATCTCCACCTGCGCCACCAACGCCGCGGGTTCGAAGATCTCCGTCTCCTGCTGAACGGCGCCGTCCGGTCCGATCACGGCGCTGACCCCACTGGTCGCGGCGATGAGTACAGGGACGTGATGCTCGACCGCACGCACCCGCGACATCGCCAACTGCTGGTATGTCATCGGTGACCGGCCGAACGTGGCGTTGTTCGTGGGGATGGTGAGCAACTGCGCGCCGTGGGCGACCGGTTCGCGCGCGGCGTAATCGAACGCCACCTCGAAGCAGATGGCCACCCCCATGTCCACCCCGGCGGCGGTCACCACGCCGTCGCCGTCGCCGGGCACGAAATGCCCGGCGGTGCGGGCGATCGGGAACAGCGCCTCGAGAGGCGCGCGCAGCGGTAGCCATTCGCCGAACGGCTGGATGTACTTCTTGTCGTGGCGGTCCGCGACCGGGTCCTCGCCGCGGTCGGCTGACTGTCCGTCCCACACCAGGTAGGAGTTCGTCGCCTCCCGCCCCTCGCCGGTCGGCAGCACGGTGCCGACGAGAATCGGCGCCCCGAGGCGGCGGGACAGTGCCGAGATCTGGTCGGCGGCTCGTTGATCGGCCAGCGGCGAGATGTCGGAGGCGTTCTCCGGCCACATGACCACATCCGGCCTCGGTACCTCACCGGCGTCGACGCGGTCGGCGAGTTCGCCGGTCACGCGCAGGTGATTGTTGAGGACGGCGCGTCGCTGGGCGTTGAAGTCCAGCCCGAGGCGCGGAACGTTGCCCTGGATGACCGCCACGTCGAGTGTCTGTGTGGGGTGTTCGTCACCGGGGTCGATCGCGGTGGCGGCGACCAGCCCGGCCGTGACCAGCGGGACCGCGAGGAGCCCGGTGGCGGTCCGCACCGGCCGGTCGCGTCGGAGAAGCAGGACGACGGCGAACCCGAGTGCCGTGCCGAGGGCCGCCACGACGAAGCCCATCAGCGGTGTCCCCCCGAGCGAGGCGAGCGGCAACAGGGGGCCGTCGGCCTGGCCGAACGCCAGCCTCCCCCACGGGAAACCACCCCACGGCCACGACGAGCGGATCCACTCCCACAGCGACCACCATCCCGCGACGCCGAGCAGAGCAGCAGCTGCGCGCCGGCCGTCGTGGCCGCCGGGGGTCAGCCCTGCGCGCAGGATGACCGCCGCGCCGGCGCCGAACGCCGCCAGGTACAGGGCCTCGACCACGGACAGGCCCCAGGCGGCGTAGGCGCCCACGTACAGGCCGACCCACGGCACGAGGAGCAGGAAGAACACCAGGCCGGCGAGAAACCCGACGAGTGCTCCGGTGCGCGCCCGGGGCGCGGTGCCCCGGACAGGAGAGAGGACGACGACGAGAACGGCGATCGCCGGCAGTGCCGTCCACCAGAGGCCGACCGGAGGGAACGAGGCGGCCAGCAGCGCACCGGAAGCGGCGGCTCCGACCAGCCGGAGCAGAAGCGGGATCACTCCGCCCGGCCGGCGGGCTCGCCGTCCACGACGAGGGCCCGCAAAACGGGGTCCGGGCCGGTGAGATCGGGCATCGGGGGCACCCCGGAGCGCGGATCGGTGGACCAGCGCTGGACGGCGTCGTCGGCCGCGACCACGGCGAGATCACCGGTCTGCCATCGGGCGAAGGAGGCCGGGGCCCCCGGCGCGAGCGTCCCGGACAGCCCGTCCCGGGCGCCGGCCGCGCGGCGGGCGCCGCGGGTGGTGGCGGTGAACGCGGCCCGGGGCGACAGCCCCCGCCCACCGGGGACGCTGGTCAGGGCACGCAGAGCGTCCCAAGGGCGTGCTTCGCTGCCGGCGCGGACGGAGGCGGCCAGCGCCACGCCCGAGGCCGCGATCCGGACCAGGTCGAGACCGGTGAGGTCATCGACGAGCGGGCGCAGCAGCAGGACCGTGCCGACGGCCGAGAGCGCCGCCAGGTCGTCGTCACCGATCTCGGCCGCGCCGATCAGGATCGGCGTGCACCGCGCCACGGCCGGACCGCCCAGCTCGTCGGCGAGCCGCGTCAGCTCCCCGGCGAGCCGAGTGGGGTCGGTCCCGGGTTCGAGGACGACCCGCTCCCCCTCGCGCGCCCGGTCCGCGACGGCGTCCGGTCCGTGGGCTGCGGCCAGCCCCGTCAGTACGACGCCCGAGGCTGCCGCGCTGGCCGCGTCAATGGTGGTATCCGTATCGACCCCGCCAACGACACACTCGACGAACGGCGGAGCGACCCAGTCCCCCGCCAGATCGAGGTGGTGGGCCCCGGGGAACAGCGCGGGACCGGGCGCATCGGCTCCGGCCCAGACGACCTGCCCCTCCTCCCACGCCAGCGCGGTGGCGTCTCGCGAGGCGGGGGTGAGGACGCGGCCTCCGGTGGCGAGAGTTGCAGGCATGATCCGAGTATCCCCGAGCCTCGCCCGCTGCGCGGAACCCGGCCACCCGTAGGGCTGAACTAGGCTCGGCAGTCATGACGGCCCCCGACTCCCCCACCGGCTCCGCCGACCGCTGTCCGGGAGTCCGGCGGGTGCACGCCGCCGCGGATGGCGGACTGGCCCGCCTCCGGTTCCCCGGCGGCCGACTGGAGCCCACGGACTGGGCCGCGCTCGCCCGGATCGCGGCAGACCACGGCAGCGATCTTCACCTCACCTCGCGGGGCAACGTGCAGATCCGGGGCGTGCGGGACGAGGCGCTCCTGCACGAGCGTGTCGCGCAGGCGGGGCTCCTGCCGAGCGCCGCCCACGACCGGGTACGCAACATCCTGGCCTCCCCGATGGCCGGCCGACTCGCCGGACATCATCGCCTCGGCGATCTGCCGGAGCGGCTCGACGCGGAGCTCCTGTCGAGGCAGGACGTGACGGCGCTCAGCGGGCGCTTCCTGTTCGGGTTCGACGACGGCTCGGGGGACGTCCTGGCCCACCGGCCCGACCTGGCGGCCGTCGCCGGGCACCCCGACGGGTTCCTCCGCCTGCACGTCCGTGGCCGTGACACCGGGATCGGCACCGCGATGGCGGACGCGGCGACCGTCCTCGCGGACGCCGCCGCCGCTTTCGACCGGAGCGCGGAACGGCAGTGGCGCGTCCCGCCGGTCGGGGAGCTGAACGACCTCGTCGTCGGCGCACTGTCCGAGCACCCACTAACCACCGGCCAGGCGGGCACCAGCGGCAAGTCCAACTCGGGAGGTCCCCTCGATGAGGTCGGCGACCCCGCCGGGGGCGGCGCCCACATTGCGGCGGTGGAGGTGCCGCCGGTCGGCTGGATCGACACCGACGACGGCCTGGTCACCCTCCTGGCCGTGGTGCCATTCGGCGTGGTCCCCGCCCGCCTGGCCGAGTTCCTCGGCGCGATCGAGCGGCCCAGCACGATCTCGGCGGAGCGCGTGATCGGCCTGCACGGTCTGACCGAGGGCATGGCCGAGCAGGTCGTCCGGGTCCTCGCCCCGATGGGCATGGTCTTCGACGCGGCGTCGCCGTGGGTGGAGGTGAGCGCCTGCACCGGCCTGCCCGGGTGTTCCCGCTCACATTCCGACGTGCGCGCCGACGCCGCCGAATCGGTGCGCGCCGGCACGCTACCCGTGGTCGGCAGACAGCACTGGGTGGGTTGCGAACGGGCCTGCGGTGACACCGGGGCGGGTGAGCGCGTCACGGCGTCGCCGAGCGGCTACCACGTGGGGCGGTAGGCGCGGGTCAGCGCGAGCCGAAGCGGTCGACGAGCCAGCGGGCCGCATCCTCGATCCGGTGAACGGTCTCGGGGGCGGGCGGGGCGTCGGCGGTCGTGGTGGGGCTGCGCGGCCGGTCGACCATCACCACCGGGATGCGCAGGGCCCGAGCCGCCTCCAGCTTGGCCGCGGACGCGCGGCCGCCGCTGTTTCGGGTGACCAGCACGTCGATCCGGTGCCGCGACATGAGCGTGCGCTCGGACTCGACGCCGAACGGCCCGCGGTCCAGGACGAGCAGGTAGCGGTCCGGTAGCGGGCCGGGCGGTGGTTCGGAGCACCTGATGAGGTACGAACCGCGGGCGTCGTCGGCGAACGCCGATGCCCCGAGCTTGCCGACAGTGAGCATGGGGCGCCGGAACCGCTCCCGCACCACCGCGACCGCGCCCTGCACGTCCGCGACGTGGATCCACTCGTCGCCCCCGGTCTCCGACCATTCAGGCCGCTCCAATCGCAGCAGCGGGACCCCGGTCGCCGCGGCGGCGTGGAGTGTGTCGACCGAGATCTGCTCCGCGAACGGGTCGGTCGCGTCGATCACCGCGCTCACGGAGTTCTCCCGCAGCCAGTGCGCGAGTCCCTCGGCGCCGCCGAACTCGCCGATCCGTACCTCTCCCCGGGGAAGCCGGGGGCGGGCCACCTTCCCGGCCAGGGCGGTCACCACCTCGAGTCCCGCGGTGACGAGCAGTTCCGCGAGATCGCGGGCCTCACCGGTGCCGCCCAGTACGAGGATGAGGCCGGGTCCGCCGACGGGCAGCCCCGACGCGGCAGCTCCACCGGCCGGTCGGGCGGCCCTCGTGTGGTCGCCGGCCGCGTCTGCGCGCGATGCCTCGAGGGGTGTGGGGAAACCGGGATGCGGGATCCCGGGCACGACCTCCCAGGAGACCCCGGCGGCGTCCAGTGCATCCCTCAGCTGCGAGGCCTCGTCATGCTGACCGGGATCCCCGGCGAACAGGCACGCGACGCGGTCACCGCGCTCGAGAGCGGTTCGGATCTCGTCGAGCGCCCGGGTGTCCGAGAGCCCGGAACCGTCCACGACCCTCGCGGTGGGCGGCATCAGGGACATGGCCTCCCGGGGCACGAGGCCGTGGGCGTGGAGGCAGGTCCCGCTCATCGCGATCAGGCGTGAGGCCCGTACCGTGAGCAGGTCGACAGGGCCGGGTCCCACCCCGACGAGGTGCACCTGCGCGGGCTCGCCGGACGCGGGCCCTCCCGGGCGGCTCACCGGGGCATCCGTCGCCAGATCGGCTGGGGTACGAGACGGGCGACGGCGAACATCACCCGCAGCTGCCACGGTATCCACACGACACCCGCGCGGCGCGCGAGAACGCGGGCGACCACGGCGTCCGCCACCTCGTCCGGGGTCGAGGAGAACGGTGCGGGATCCATGCCCGTGGTCATGCGACCGATCACGAAGCCCGGCCGCGGGATCACCAGGGTGACGCCGGTGCCGTGCAGAGCGTCGGCCATCCCGGAGGCGAAACCGTCCAGTCCCGCTTTGGCCGACCCGTACACGTAGTTGGCGCGCCGGACGCGCTGCCCGGCGACCGACGAGAACGCCACGAGAACGCCCTGCCGGCGGGATTTCATCCGCTCGGCCAGCGTCGTCAACAGTGCGGCCTGGGCCACGAAGTCGGTGTGGAGGATCTGCGCGGCGGCCTCGGCGTCCCGCTCGGCGACCTCCTGATCACCGAGGATGCCGAATGCGAGGACCGCTATGTCGACGGGGCCGACCCGGGACTCGATCCGGTCGACCACCGCGGTATGGGAGCTGATGTCGTCGGCGTCGAAGTCGATGGTCTCGACCGCGGCAGCGCCCGCCGCCTCGAGCGGAGCGGCAAGCGTCGAGACGTCGCCGCCCGGCCTGGACGCCAGCACGACGGTACGACCGGGCGCGAGGCGGCGCGCCACGGCCAATCCGATCTCACTGCGGCCGCCGAAGATGACGACGACCTCGCCACCGGGCCGGGAGGACGACGATGCGGGTGTGGGCATGTGCTCAGTGTTTCACGCAGGCCCGCGCCGGCGGGCCCCACGGGCCACCTCGGCGATTCCTGACCGCTGTGGCAGTCTCGAGCGCATGGCCCGCACCCTGACCGAGCTGTCCGACGAGGCTCACCAGTTCCTGTCGACCTACCATCTGGGCACCCTGACCACCCTCCGTGGCGACGGGTCCCCGCACGTGGTGGCCGTGGGCTTCACGATCGATACCGAGGGCGGGCTCGCCCGGGTGATCACCAGGCGCGGGTCACAGAAGGCGCGCAATGCCGAGCGGGGCGGCCGGGCGGCGGTGTCCCACGTCGACGGCAGCCGCTGGCTGACCTTCGAGGGCCCGGTCCGGCTGCTGACCGATGCGGACGCCGTTCACGAAGGTGAGCGCCGCTACGCACTCCGGTACCGGGAGCCGCGCCCGAACCCCGAGCGCGTGGTGGTCGCGATCGAGGTCGACCGCGTTCTCGGATCCGCCCGGATGTTCTCCGACGCCTAGTTCCTTTACAAGACCCGGAGTCCCCGCTCGCCGTTGTTGAGATCGCGACGGCCGTCCGCGGTCACCGCGACGATGTCCTCCAGCCGCGCACCCCAGTGCCCGTCCAGGTAGATGCCCGGCTCGACGGAGAAGGTCATCCCCTCGGCCAGCACGGTGTCCGCCCCGGGCGCCACGAACGGCGGCTCGTGCAGCCCGAGCCCGATCCCGTGACCGGTGCGGTGGATGAACCGCTCCCCCAGCCCGGCCGCCGCCAGGTACTCACGTGCCGCCGCGTCGACCTCGCCGATGGCCACCCCGGGCCGCACGGCCTCGCGTGCCAGTCGCTGCGCCTCCTGCAACGCGGCGTACTCGCGGGTGACCTGCTCGGACGGCTGGCCCATCGAATAGGTGCGGGTGCAGTCGGAGTGGTAGCCGCTGGGCAGCGGCCCGCCGATGTCGACCACGACGACGTCACCCGCCTGCACCACGCGGTCGGAGACCCCGTGGTGCGGGTCCGCACCGTGCGGGCCGGAGCCGACGATCACGAACTCGGCGTGCGTGAGCCCCACCGCCTCGATGGCGGCCGTGATGAGTTCACCGACCTCCGACTCGGTCCGTCCCACCTGCAGGAACTCGCCCATTCGCTCGTGCACGGCATCGATGCGGCGGGCGGCCTCGGCGAGCTCACCCACCTCGTGCGCGTTCTTGACGGCCCGGACGTGATCGATCACGTCCGAGGCCAGCACCACCTCGCCGTCGACGCCCTGCTGTAGCGGCACCAGGTGCAACGCCGGCATGGCGGTCGACACCGACACCCGTCCGGACACCTTCCCCGCGACCAGCGCCACCGCGTCCGTCCCGTCCGCCCACGGGTGCACGGTCGCGCCGACCTGCTCGGCGGCACGGCGGACCGGATCGGTGAGCTCGAGTGACGGCAGGATCAGCAGCGGCGCGTCACCGGCCGCGGGGACCACCAGCGCGGTGAGCCGCTCGTGGGAGTCCATCCGTAGACCTGTCAGGTAGGCCATGTCCTCCCCGGAATAGACCACCACGTGGTCGATCCCGATCTCCCGCGCGCGGGCGCGGACGGCGTCGAGGCGGTTCGGGTGGAGATCCGGGGAGTCGGCATTCATGTCCCCCAGAGTAGGCCGAGCCGCGCTTCGCCCGCCTCCGTCGGCGGCTAGCCTTGCGGGGTGGTCCAGACCAGATCTCCAGGAGGCGCGATGTCCCAGGGTCCGTTGATGGTTCTCGACAGCGCCGGGCTGTGGTTCCGGGCGTTCCACTCGGTCCCGGAGAAGATCACCGGCCCCGACGGCGCCCCGGCGAATGCGGTGCGTGGGTTCTGCGACATGGTGGCGGTTCTGGTCGAGGAGTACTCGCCGAGCGGGCTCGTGGCCGCGCTGGACCGTCAGTGGCGGCCGGATTGGCGTGTGGAGTTGTTGCCGTCGTACAAGGCGCATCGGGTCGGCGACGACGGCGAGGAGGACGCCCCCGCCTCGTTGGCGCCACAGGTGAATTCGATCCGTGCGGTCCTGTCCGCGGCGGGCATCACCCAGGCGTGGGCCGAGGACGCGGAGGCCGATGACGTGCTCGCCGAGCTCTCCGCCCGCGATCGAGAGGTACTGGTCGTCACCGGCGACCGTGATCTGTTCCAGCTCGCATCGGCGTCCACCACGGTGGTGTACGTGGGCGCCGGGATGAAGAAGCGGCTGGCGTACACGCCGGGGGTGGTGGCCGAGCGCTTCGATCTGCCCGAGGCCGCCGATGCCGGCGTGTACGCCGACTACGCGGTGTTGGTGGGTGACGCCTCGGACGGGCTGCCCGGTGTGGCGGGCGTCGGTGCCAAGACCGCGGCGACTCTGCTGCGCGAGTACGGCGATCTCGACGGGATCGTGGCCGCGGCGACGGACCCGGGATCGGGGCTGACCGCACGCCAGCGCAGCTCCGTCCTGGCGGGCACCGACTATCTGGACGCGGCCCGCGGGGTGGTCCGTCTGGGCGGGCGGGCGTTCGAGCTGGAGTTCGACGGCGACACCGACGGCCGACGCGGTCCGGTCGACGATGGGCGACTCGACGAGCTCGGTCGGGCGACCGGACAGGCCCGGGCGATCGGCCGGCTGGTCGAGACGACGGCGACGCTGGACGAGGCCTGAACCCGTCCCTCTCCTGATATTCCCCCGCTTCGGCCAACATCGAGAAGAGCGCTCGACGCACCTGTCTCTCGCGTTTTGTGTGCCGAACACTCTTGTCGATGCGGGAGTGGGCGCGGGAGTGGGCGGGTCAGGCCATGTGGTCGAGGACGACGCCCCGCCGCAGCGAGCCGACCGCGGATCGTGCGGTCCGGGCGAGGTCGGGTTCCGCGACCTGGCCCACCTGCGCGAGTACGTCCACCACCAGGCGGGCGGATCGGACGAAGTCGCCGGCGGTCAGCTCCACGCCTTCCTGCCACGAAGCGGCCAGGATCGAGGACAGGGCGCCGCCGGATACCCAGTGGTGGAGCACCGGCGCGAGACCGGCATCCAGGTCGGGGGTCGCGGGCAGCCGGTGCGCGCGTTCGACCCCGGCGACGTCCGAGGCCACCCGTTCGGTGTCCGCCAGGGCGGTGCGCAGGGTCTCGTCCGACGGTTCGCGAACGGCCGATTCGCTGCGCGGGTGCGCGACCACGGTGGCGATCACGGCGGCCAGCCCTGCCGGGTCGAGTCCGCGCCAGACGCCGCGTCGGAGGCACTCGGCCACGAAGAGGTCCTGTTCGGTATGCACTCCTGCCAGGAGTCTGCCGGCATCGGTGGCGCGCAGCGCGCCCTCGTATTCCGCCAGGTACCCGAGCTGTTGTAGCAGCTCGACGATGCGGCGGAACCGGCGGGCCAGCGAGTCGGAATCCGCATCGACCTCGGCGGTGAGGGCGGCGACATCGGCATCGGCTTTCGCCCAGCGTTCGTGTAGGCGGGCGAGCTTGTCGATGCCGGGATCGTCGTGGAGCGGATGCTGGCGCAGCTCACGGCGCGCGGCGGCGATGCGGGGATCCTTGCGCATCGGCTTCCCGCCGGAGTTCTTCATGCGTCCCTTGGCCTTGCCCCGCAGGTGCTCCATGCGTTGGACGAGCGCTCTCTTGGCGCGCCCGTCGAGCTTGCGTCGGCCTCTGGGCAGGTCCACCCGGCCGACGGGAACGGGCGGTACGGAGAAGTCGTGCTGGTGCAGCCACCCTGTCCAGCCGGTGTCGGTGAGGCACAGCAAGGCCGGGTCGGACGGGATGTCGGTGCGCACCTGCAGGACCGTGGCGACGATCCCGCATCGCTTGCGGCCGACCGTGATGACCGAGCCCGCGGTCTGCCTGAGCATCGCCTCACGGACGGCGGAGAGCCGGTCGTCGCGTGAGGATTTCTCGACCTTGCGCTCGAGCCGACTCAGATTCGAACGGGCCGCCATGTACTCATCGAGCTCCTCGTCGCCTCCCGCCTCGACGAGGGTGGCGCGCATCCGGTCACGCTCGTCGGCGCGGCGCTCGATCGCGCGGGAGCGTGAGACGAGTGTCCGGTCCGTCTGGAACTGCGCGAAGGACCGGCCGATCAGCGAGGTGGCCTCGTCGACTCCACGTTGCTCGACGAGGTTGACCGCCATCGAGTAGTCGGGTGCGAAAGCGCTGTGCAACGGGAAGCGCGGAGTGTCCACGAGGGCCGCCAACGCGTCGAGGTCGAGATCGGGCTGACTCAGGACGACCGCGGTGCCCTTGGTGTCGATACCGCGCCGGCCGGCGCGGCCGGTGATCTGTGAGTACTCCGACGAGGTGAGCATCGCGTGGGTGTCGCCGTTGAACTTGGTGGTCTTCTCGAGCACCACGGCGCGCGCCGGCATGTGGATTCCCAACGCCAGGGTCTCCGTGGCGAACACGACCTTGATGAGCCCCGCCGAGAACAACTCCTCCACGACCGTGCGGAACAGCGGGAGCATCCCCGCGTGGTGCGCCGCGATCCCGCTGACCAGCCCGGCCCGGAACGCCGGGTAGTCGAGGGCGTCCAGGTCGTGCTGCGGGACCGGGGCGCACGCGGCGTCCACATGAGAGGCGATGCGCCGGGACTCCTCCCCGGTCGTCAGCCGCAGCCGGGCGCGGCGCATCTGCGCGACCGCACCGTCACACCCGGCGCGGGAGAAGACGAAGTAGATGGCGGGCAGCAGACGCTCGTCGTCGAGCTTGTCGATGACATCCCGACGGCGGGCCCACTGCGCGCCCTGACGGGGGGCCACCCGCTCGTCGTGGTAACCGGCGTGGGTTCGCCGGCGCTGTTCGGCAGCCGCCCGGACGGGGACCAGGTCTCCGTCGGTGTAGAGCATGTGGGCCAGGGGCACGGGCCGGTGATCGGAGAGCACCACGGCGGTGTCACCGCGGATCTCGGTGATCCAGTCGCCCAGCTCGTCGGTGTTGCTCAGCGTGGCCGACAGGCCGACCAGCCGCACCGCGGGATCGAGGGTGAGGATGATCTCCTCCCACACCACGCCTCGTGACCGATCCCCCAGGTAGTGGATCTCGTCCATCACCACGCAGTCGAGATCGTGCAGCGCCGATGATCCGCTGTAGATCATGTTCCGCAGGACCTCGGTGGTCATCACCACGATGGGCGCGTCCGCATCGATGGAGTGATCGCCGGTGAGCAGGCCGACGTTCTCCGGGCCGAACCGCTCGCGGAACTGACGGAACTTCTGGTTGCTGAGGGCCTTGATCGGCGTCGTGTAGAAGCACCGGCCCCCGCCGGCGAGAGCACGATAGGCCGCGTACTCGCCCACCAGCGTCTTGCCGGAGCCTGTGGGAGCCGACACGAGGAGGTTGCGCCCGGCGTCCAGGGCGGTGAACGACTCGAGTTGGAACGGGTCCGGGGTGAATCCCTCGCCGGAGAGGAACGAGTCGAGCAGCTCTCCGGAATGGTCTCCCTCGTCGGGGCCGGTGATGTCAGGTGATGTCGTCATACGGTGACCCGCCGCCGGTGGGCGCCTGGAGCGGGCTGGAGTTGTGCGGCGCGGGGGCGCCACCGGCGGGAGCGGAGGTGGGTACCGGAGCCGGACGACCCAGCGGCCCCGAGGCGCCGATCCCACCCGAGGAGTCGATGCCCCCGGACGCCTCGATCGGGGACGCCGATTCGTCGTCCACCTCGAGCCACTCCGCGCGGGCCTTCTTCTTGCGCTTGTCGCGCAGGCGGGCGAACTGGATGGAGAACTCGACCAGGATGCACACGGCCACGGCGAGCGCGAGCATCGAGAACGGGTCCTGCCCGGGCGAGGCGACCGCGGCGAACACGAAGATGCCCATGATGATCCCGCGACGGGACTTGGCGAGCATCTCGTAGCTGAGCACCCCGGCCACGTTGAGCATCGCGAGCAGCAGGGGGATCTCGAAACTCACGCCGAAGATGAGGATGAGCTGGATGAGGAAGGTGAAGTACTGCGTTCCCGACAGTGCTGTGGTCTGGACGTTGTCGCCGATCGACAGCAGGAACTCGAGGGCGTGGACGATCACGATGTACGCCAGCACCGCGCCACTGATGAACAGCACGGCGGCGAGGGTCGTGAAGACGATGCCGTAGCGCTTCTCGTTCTTGTGCAGCCCGGGCGTGATGAACGCCCACAACTGGTAGAGCCAGACCGGACTGGAGATCACGATGCCCGCGGTGGCCGACACCTTGAGTCGGAGCATGAACTGCTCGAACGGGCCCGTGGCCAGGAGGCGGCACTGGTCGCCGTCCCCGAGCTGAAGCCGGGCGCCCGGCGGGATGTCACAGTACGGGCCGGTGAGGATCCCACCGAGTGACGGGATCACGCCGATGCCACTGCCGTACCACCAGAAGCCGAAACCCATGAACACCACGATCGCCGCCATGGCGATGAGCAGCCTGGTGCGCAGTTCGTAGATGTGCTCGATGAGCGGCATCGTGCCGTCCGGGTTACGCCGACGACGACGGCGCTTGGACAGCAGGCGACCGGCGCCCCCCTGTGGGGAGGCGCCGGTCGTCGGGGACCCGGTATCAGTCATCGATGAGGAGACCTACTGCCCCTGCCCGCCCTGGTACGGAGCGGTGGGGTCCGAGTGCTGCTGCGGCTGATGCGGCGCGGCGGGAGTCCGGTGCTGCTGAGGGTGGGGCTGCGGCTGGGAGACGGGCTGCTGATACTGCGGGGCCGGTGCCGGTGCCGGTGCCGGCTGCTGGCTCTGCGGCTGCACGTACTGGGCCGCGTTCGGCTGGCCCTGGGTGAGGGCCTGGGGCTCGTCGTTCTCCGCCGGGGAGCCGTCGTTCTGCATCTCCTTCATCTCGGACTTGAAGATGCGCATCGACCGCCCGAGACCGCGCGCGGCGTCCGGGAGCTTCTTCGAACCGAACAGCAGGAGCACCACCGCGAGAACGATGAGCCAGTGCCAGATGCTCAACGCACCCATGTCAACCTCCGTTTGTCTGACAACGTTTCCATGCTAGCGCACCCCGCGCGACCGCCGACACCGCGGTATCGGCGTTTACCGGCGGTGACCTGCACGTTCACGGAAAATTCACATCCCTGGCGCGGGCTCTTCTTCCGTCGGTTCCGACACACTTCCGGTGTAGACGGCCAGACCCGCGGTGGCACGCTCCGCGATCTCCCTCGCGAGCACGGGATCGGCCGGTGTCACCACGTCGGCGTGGCCCAGCAGGAACCGCACGAGCCAGGCCCGGTCGAAATACGCGATCTCGACGTCCAGATCGCCGTCCGGGCGGCGGGCCACGGAATGGAAACCGAACTCGTCGAGGAACCAGGCACCGGCCGCGGGGACGATCGCCCGCTCCAGGCGGCGCTCACCCTCGCCGTCGTCCTGGGGCTCGGGTCCCAAAGCGCGGCGCGGTCCCACCTCCTCCACACGGCTCATCCGGTCGGTCCGGAACGTGCGCCACGCGCCCGAGCCACGGTCCATCCCGTGGACGTAGGAGTGGCCGTCCGCGACCGACAGCCTGGCCGGGTCCACCACGCGGATGGTCGAGCTGTCCGAGCTCGCGGAGTGGTAGACGAACCGCAGTGCGCGACCCGAGTGGACGGCGGTGCGGACCACGTCGGCGTCGGAATCCCCTGTGTCGGATCCGTGGGGCGCGGGGGCGCTCTCGGCGCCGGCCGCCGTCCGCAACGTGGCCAGCAGATCGCGCAGCGCGGCCTGTTCGACGACCTCGGGGCGGTCCAGGAACACGGCCAGCCCGGTCTCCAGGGTCACGGCCTCGGCGGCGGTCAGCCGCACGGGCCGGTCGATGCCGGCGGTGAACGTCACCTCCACCATCTCGGCGTCGTCCAGATCCTCCGCGGAGAAGGCGAGGTCGATGAGGTCGCCGGGGCCGTAACCGGGTAGGCCGCAGGACCACAGCTGCCACAGGGCGTACCGCAGCGCCTTGTCGGTCATCCCCAGGTCGCGCGCGGCCTCGGAGACGGGGACGGCGCCGCGGCTGTGGAAGTACGGGACCACGCTGAGCAGGGTCGCGAGCGGGACCGAACGAGTGCTCATCGGATCGCCTCCTCGGCGGCGGTCAGGATCGACACCACGCGGACGCGGAGCTCGGCCGGCCGCAGGGCCACCGCGTCGGCACCCTGGGCCGCGACGAGCGAGGACAGTTCACCCAATGGTGCGGACAGCTCGAGATCGGTACCACTGCGATCGAAGCGATGGGCCGACGTCTCCGAGCGGGCCATGGCGCGGAGTTCCGCTGCCCGAGCCTTGGCCGCCCACACCGTGGCCTGTACGACGGGGTTGAGCCTCGAGACCGCATCGTCGAGCAGTTCGAGAACGCGCTCGGTGGGCGGCACCGGGGCGGTGCGCCTGCCGCGGCCGAGACGAACGTCCGACATGCGGATCAACCGGAACGTACGGGGCTCGCCGCGGTCCTGGTCATGGCCCACGAGATACCAGTGCCCGTGCCGTGAACCGGTCCACCAGGGCTCCACGCGACGGTCGCTGGACTCGGTGGCCCCCGCGGGAGTGTGGGAGAACATCACCACGGCGCCCTCCGCTGCAGCCTCGGCGACGACCGCCGCGGTGGCCAGTTCGGCGGGGTCCTCGACGGAGACGGTCGTACCGACGTCCCGCACCGGATCGATGCCCGCGGCGGTGAGCTTGGCCAACGCCCCGTCCGCGCGGGCGGACCGCTCCCCTTCGCGCCAGACCTCGGCGGCCACCGCGAGGACTCCGGTCTGCTCGGCCGTCAGGGTGATCTCGGGGAGCTCGTAGTCACGAGCCGGGATCCGGTACCCGGCCGGCGAACCGTGGGCCAGCGACGCCCCCTGCTCGAGCGGCACGCCGGCGTCGCGGAGTTCGCGCTTGTCCCGCTCGAACATGCGCAGGTAGGCGGCCTCGTTCTCGCAGTCGTCGTAGCCCTGCACCATCCGGCGGATCTCGTCGGCCGACAGGTAGGCGTTGGTCGAGCGCAGACAGATCACCAGGTTGACCAGTCGCTGTGACTTCGAGGTGGACACGGGCAGGAACGCTATCGTCCGAGCGCGGAGATCAGGTCGTCGACACGCGGGTCCTCGTCGGCGAACGGGTCCGTCAGCGCGACGGTCGGGAGGGTGCCGTCGGTGACCTTGAGATGCACCCAGTCCACGGTGTGGTCCCGCCCGGCCTCGCGCGCGGCGGTGATGAATCGACCACGTAGTGCCGCCCGGGTCGTCTCGGGGGCGACCGCCCGTGCGTGCTCGACCTCGGCGTCGTCCACCACCCGGGAGACCAGACCGCGCCGCTCCAGGATGGAGTGCAGACCTCGGCCGGGCCGGATGTCGTGGTAGGTCAGGTCGATCTGCGCGAGCCTGGGGTGGTCAAGGTCGACGCCGGTCCTGTCCTGGACCTGCCGGATCAGCCGGAGCTTGGCCGCCCAGTCGATGTCGGCGGCGATCGAATCGTGGTCACCCGATTCGACGGCGTCGAGTACGCGCTCCCACAGGGCGACGCACTCGGTCACCACGTCGCGGTCGTCGCGCTCCCAGCCGCCCGCGTCCAGGTACCGGTGGACCGCGGCCAGGAACTCCCGCTGGATCTCCAGGGCGCTCATCGTGGTGCCGTCGGTCATGGCCACGGGGCGGGTGCCGGTCAGGTCGCGGCTGATCTCGCGGATCGCACGCACGGGGTGCGCCACGGCCATGGGACGCAGCTCGACCCCGGCCTCGAGCATCTCCAACACCAGCCGCGTGGTGGCGATCTTCAGCAGCGTGGTGGTCTCGATCATGTTGGAGTCGCCCACGATCACGTGCATGCGCCGGAACCGGGTGGAGTCCGCGTGGGGCTCGTCGCGGGTGTTGATCAGCGGCCGGGAACGGGTGGTGGCCGAGGAGACCCCGTCCCACATGTGCTCGGCCCGCTGCGAGAAGCAGAACGTCGGTCCCGGGGTCTGGTCGAGCCCCACCCCGGGGGGCGTGCCCGGCAGGATCTTGCCGGCGCCACAGTAGAGCTGCCGGCTCACCAGGAACGGCAGCAGTGTGGTGCCGATGCTGCGCACCTGGGTGGCGCGGTCGAGCAGGTAGTTCTCGTGGCACCCGTAGGAGTTGCCCACCGTGTCGGTGTTGTTCTTGAACAGGTAGACCTTCGCGTCGATCCCCTCGGCGGCCAGCGACTGTTCGGCGCACAGTCCGAGGTCGTCGACGATCCGCTCCCCCGCCCGGTCGTGGGCCACGAGCTGGCGCAGGCCGTCGCATTCGGCCGTGGCGTACTCGGGGTGCGAGCCGACGTCCAGGTAGAGGCGCGAGCCGTTCTCGAGGAAGACGTTCGAGCTACGCCAGCGCTCCACGACGGGGCGGAACAGGTAGCGCGCGATCTCGTCGGCGCCGAGCGACCGGGCACCCTCTCCCCCAACGCTGGTGATCCCGAACTCGGTCTCGATCCCGACGATGCGACGCAACATGGGGTCTACTGCCCGCCCTTCTGGACGTAGGACTTCACGAACTCCTCGGCGTTGGTCTCGAGGATGTCGTCGATCTCGTCGAGCAGCGAGTCGGCGGCGCTGGTGTCGGTGGCCTTGGCGACCTGGCCGGCCTCGTCGTCACCGTCGCCGGGGCCGCCGGCGTTCTTCTGGATCTGGGCCATGGTGGTTGCTCCTTGTTCGCTGGTGCTCTGCTGTCGGCGGTGATCAGGTGGTGGGGCCGTCGGGCCCCAGGAAGCCGGGGTTGGCCTCGCAGAACTCCCGGCTGCCGGTGTAGGGGTCGGAGAGGTCGACGTGCCGTTCCCGGCCGCGGGTGTCGACGACGACGTGGTCCCATCCGGCGGCGTGGACGCGATCCCCGAGTTCGGCCAGGAAACGTCCGCGGGCCCAGGCCCGCGTCGTCTCCGGGGGTGTCGTGATGGCGGCGTCGATCTCGGCATCACCGGTGAGCCGGCGGATCGCGCCCTTGGCGACCAGTCGGTTGTAGAGGCCACGCCCGGGGTCGATGTCGTGGTACTGGAAGTCGATCAGGGCGAGCCTGGCGTGGTCCCAGCCCAGGCCGTCACGGGTTCGGAAGCCCTCCAGCAGCCGGAGCTTGGCCGGCCAGTCGAGCCGGTCCGCGCACGACATCGGGTTCTCCTCGAGGGCGTCGAGGATCTCCCGCCACTCGGCGAGCACCTCGAGAGCCCACGCTGGTCGGCCGGAGCCGTCGCCCACCATCTCGGTGACCCGCGCCAGGATCTCCCGCTGCATCGCCAGTGCGGTGATCTCACGGCCGTCGGCGAGCGGCACCGTCGCCGTGAGGCCCGGGTCGTGGCTGATCGTGTGCACGGCCTCGACCGGGTCCGTGGGGAGCAGATCCGCGAAGTCGACGCCGGTCTCGATCGCGTCCAGCACCAGGCAGGTGGTGCCGATCTTGAGGTAGGTGGACAGCTCCGCCATATTGGCGTCACCGATGATGACGTGCAGGCGTCGCCACGTCTCGTCGGTGGCGTGCGGTTCGTCGCGCGTGTTGATGATCCCGCGGCGCAGCGTGGTCTCGAGCCCGGTCAGAACCTCGATGTAGTCGGCCCGCTGGGAGATCTGGAACCCGGCGGTCTGCCCTTCCTGACCGATGCCCACCCTGCCCGCGCCGGTGTACACCTGCCGCGACAGCAGGTGGGTGGCCAGACTGAGGGTCAGCGCGTCGAAGTCCACGTCGCGACGCACGAGGTAGTTCTCGTGGGCGCCGTACGAGGCCCCCTTGCCGTCCACGTTGTTCTTGTAGAGCTTGAGCTCCGCGTTGTCCTCCGTGGTCGAGGACTCCACGCCGGCCCGGTGCATGATGACCTCGCCCGCCTTGTCCCAGATCACGGCGTCCCGCGGCGAGTCGACCTCCGGGGCCGAGTACTCGGGGTGGGCGTGATCGACGTAGAAGCGCGCGCCGTTGGTGAGCACCCGGTTGGTCACACCGAACTCGCTGGGGTCGTACGCCCGGGCGATGCCGAGGTCGAACCCGCGGGCGTCCCGAAGCGGCGACTCGGACTCGTAGTCCCACCGCGCCTCGTCGGCGCCGCCCGCGCCCTCACCCGGATCGGTGTAGGCCTTGACCACCTGGGTCGAGGTGACGACCGAGCTCAGCAGCGGCTGGCCCACGGCGACGATCCCGAACTCGATCTCGGTTCCGATGATCCGGCCGCGCACGGGGCGGGGCGGGCGGGCACTCGCGTTCATGCGCTCTCTTCCCTGTTCGGCACGGTGACCTCCACGACCCGCTCGCCACGCACGCCGGTCAGGCGCGCCCACTCCTGTGGGTTGGAGGTGTTGGGCAGGTCGGTGTTCTCCGCGAACTCGGCCTCCACGGCGTCCAGGAAGTCGTCCGTGGTCAGGCCCTTACCGGTGCCGTGCACGATGTCCTTGATCGCGAGCTTCTTGGCGCGGTCCACGATATTGCGCAGCATGGCCCCCGACGTCAGATCTGCCAGGTACATCGAGGAGCGGCGGCCGGAGGCGAACACCAGGTGTGCGTACGTGGTCGAGGCATCACGGGTGTAGAGGCGCTCGGTGACGCGCTGGATCAGAGCCGCCACGTGTTGGTCGGCGGCGGCCCCCGCCATGTCGTCGGGGTCGAAGCGCAGATCGGTGGTGACGTACTTGCCGAGGATGTCGACCGCCGCCTCCCGGTCCGGGCGGTCGATCCTGATCTTCAGGTCCAGCCGGCCCGGGCGCAGGATGGCCGGATCGATCATGTCCTCCCGGTTGGAGGCGCCGATCACGATGACGTTGCGCAGGTCCTCCACGCCGTCGATCTCCGCGAGCAGCTGCGGGACGATCGTGGTCTCCATGTCCGAGGAGACGCCCGATCCACGGGTCCGGAAGATCGAGTCCATCTCGTCGAAGAAGACGATCACCGGATTGCCCTCGGTGGCCTTCTCGCGGGCCCGTTCGAAGATCGAGCGGATGTGCCGCTCCGTCTCGCCCACGTACTTGTTGAGCAGCTCGGGGCCCTTGATCGACAGGAAGTACGAGTTCGGGTATCGGCCGTCGTCCACGTCGTCGCCCCGCGACACCGCCGCGGCCCGGGCCAGCGAATTCGCCACAGCCTTGGCGATGAGTGTCTTGCCGCAGCCGGGCGGGCCGTAGAGCAGCACGCCCTTCGGCGGCGCGAGATGGAACTCGCGGTACAGGTCATGGTGGATGAACGGGAGCTCGATCGCGTCGCGGATCTGCTCGATCTGCTGGCCGAGCCCGCCGATGTCCGAGTAGTCGACGGTCGGGACCTCCTCGAGCAGGAGTTCGTCGACCTCCGCCTTGGGCACCACCTCGTACGCCACGGCCGCCTTCGGGTCCACCAGGACCGCGTCACCGGGCCGTACCGGCGCCGGATGGTCGGCGGTCCGGCTGCCCCGGAGGTGATCGGCCAGGTGCACGATGTGCTCCTCGTCGTTCCCCATGACGACCCGGGCACGCAGCCCGTCCGCCAGGACGTCCCGGAACATCGCCGTGACGCCGGTGGTGGGCAGGTCGGACGAGGCCTCCAGGACGGTCAGCGCCTCGTTGAGGCGGACCGTCGTGCCGACCGTGAGCGTCGCCGGTTCCACGCCGGGCGCGAGCGTCAGCAACATACGGCGGCCGGAGGTCATGACCTCGACGGTGTCGCCGTCCACCGGCTTCGAGAGAACGACCCCGTAGGTGCTGGGCGGATTGCCGAGCCGCTCGACCTCGCCCTTGAGGGCCTCGAGCTGGTCCCGGGAGTCCTTCAGCAGCTCCGCGAGACGCACGTTGCGGGCGCCGAGGGCATCGATCTTGACCGTCTTCTCGCGATCCGACCGGGCCCCCTCGTCGGCCGCCTTGCGCAGCCGCACCAGCTCCGCCCGGTCGACCGAGACCCGATCATCACCCTGTCCGGCCGGGGAACGTCCCTCGGTCACGCGATCACCTGCCCTCCGGTTCGCCGACGAGACCCCTCGTCGTCGTCACCTCCACCCTATCGCCGCGGTGAGGCGCGGGCGCGCCGGCCAGGCTGTTATCCGATCAGCCCTTTCCGGCGCGGCGTTTGGGCTTGAGGGTGGTCACACCCTCGGCGAGGCGACGCGCGGTCACCAGGAACGCGGTGTGGCCCTGCATGCGGTGCTCGGGGCGCACGGCCAGACCCACCACGTGCCACCCGCGGTTGATCGACTCCCACGCGCGGGGCTCCGTCCAGCACTGCTGGCGGCGCAGGCCCTCCACCACATCCGACAGCTGCGTCGTGGTGGCCACGTAGACCACCAGTACGCCGCCCGGGACCAGGACGTCCTTCACGGTGGGCAGGCACTCCCACGGCGCCAGCATGTCCAGGATGACCCGGTCGACCTGACCGTCCAGCTGCTCGACCGACGTCTCCGCCAGATCCGCAACCCGCAGATCCCAGTTGTCGGGCAGGTCGCCGTAGAAGGTGCGGACGTTGCGCTCGGCGTGTTCGGCGTGGTCCTCGCGGATCTCGTAGGAGAACACCCGGCCCGACGGGCCGACCGCGCGCAGCAGCGAACACGTCAGCGCGCCCGAACCGGCTCCGGCCTCCAGGACGCGTGCGCCCGGGAAGATGTCGCCCTCGTGCACGATCTGCGCCGCGTCCTTGGGATAGATGACCTGGGCGCCACGGGGCATCGACAGCACATAGTCGGTGAGCAGCGGCCGCAGTGCCAGGTAGTCGGCGTCCTTGGTCGAGGTGATGATCGACCCCTCGGGCGCACCGATGAGATCGTCATGCTTCACCGCGCCGTGATGGGTGAAGAACTCCGCCCCCTCGACCAGGACGACGGTGTACTTGCGCCCCTTGGTGTCGGTGAGCTGCACGCGGTCGCCGATCGCGAACGGGCCGGATCGCTGCACTGTGGACCTCCAGGGTGACGGTGGGGGCCGGATGTCCGACCGGTTGTCTACCCTGCCAGGTGTGATTGATCCCCTCGAAATCGGTGACGGTAACAATGTGGGCGCCGCCCGGGACATCGGCGGCGGCGAGGATGTCGGTGGCACCGGCCCGGTCGTCCCCGAGCGTAAGCCGCTGGCGCTCTCGGCCTCGCGCGCGTCGGACTTCCAGCGGTGCCCCCTGCAGTACCGGTTCCGTACCGTGGACCGGATCCCGGAGCCAAAGACGCGCGCACAGGTGCTCGGCACGGTCGTGCACTCCGTGCTCGAGGAGCTGTACGGACTCGAGCAGTCGGAGCGGGCCCCGCAGCGTGCCGCGCAGCTGGTGCCCGGCGCCGTGGAGCGCTTCTACGAGGTCGAGGGCGGCGCGGAGGTCGTCCCGCTCGCGGGGCGGGACGAGTTCCAATCGGATGTCGCCGCGATGGTGGCCGGGCTCTACGGCGTCGAGGACCCGCAGCGCTTCTCCCCCGCCTCGTGTGAGCAGTACCTCGTCACGGCCACCTCCGCCGGCACCCCGCTCCACGGCTACCTCGACCGCGTGGACCTGGCGCCGACCGGTGAGGTGCGGGTGGTGGATTACAAGACGGGCAAGCCGCCGCACCCGCGTTTCCAGGACCAGGCCATGTTCCAGATGCGGTTCTACGCGCTGATGTACCAGCGCATCCACGGGGTCCTGCCCGCCCAGCTGAAGCTGATCTACCTGAAGAACGGCAGCTGGCTCACCCTCACACCGGATCTGGCCACGATGGTCGAGACGGAGTCCACGCTGGACGCCCTGTGGACGGAGATCGAGGAGGCCGGCAGGACCGGGGACTTCCGCCCCCGTACGTCGAAGCTCTGCGGCTGGTGCGATCATCAGGCGTTGTGTCCGGCGTTCGGGGGGACCCCGCCGGAGTACCCGGGCTGGCCCGGGTCGCGAGTGGTGCCGGTCGATGCCCCGAATCTGCTGGCCGGTGATCAACGAACCGAGGAGCGGTCATGACGGAGGCCTATTACGAGCGGCTGGGTGCCGAGGACGGCTGGGAGGTGTTCCGGGCGTCCGAGCACACCGTGAGCGCGTGGGGGCCGGAGCTCCAGCACGGGGCGCCGCCGTCGGCCATACTCACCCGCGCCATGGACCGACTCGACGGAACCGACGGGACCCGCATCTCCCGGATCGCGGTGGACCTGCTGGGCCCGGTACCGCTCGGTGAACTGCGGACGCGGGCGCGGATCGCGCGCCCGGGCAAGCGGATCCAGCTCGTCGAGTCGGAACTCGAAGCGGGCGGCCGCGTGGTGGCCCGCGCCAGCGCGTGGCGGATGCGTGCCGGGGACACCTCGGCGGTGGAACAGACGGTCGACAGCCCACGGGTACTGCCCGCGGCCGACTTCGACAGCTCGTTCTTCACCCGGTGGACCAGCGGATACATCGACTCGCTGCAGATTCGCGGTGCCGAGGACGGGATCGTGTGGGCGCGCCCCAGGTATCCGCTGGTCGCCGGCGAGACAATGTCACCGGTCGAGCACGTCATGTGCATCGCGGACATCGCCAACGGGGTCGGAGCGGTGCTGGAACCGACCGAGTGGCGCTTCCTCAACACCGATCTCGTCACGCACCTCCATCGCCTGCCCCGGGGCGAGTGGATCGGGGTGGACGCCCACGCCTCGATCGGACCCGACGGGGTCGGTGCGACGTCCGGAACGCTCTATGACGCGTCGGGCGCGCTCGGGCACACGCTCCAGGCATTGCTCATCGAGCCGGTGTAGATCCCTGCCGGCGGGCGCCGTCGAAAGGGGCTGGGAAGCCGGACAGCCCCGGAAAGCCTGAACGCGTGGCGTCCGGTCCTCCGGGGCTGACGGCGATTCGCCGAGTGTTGTGGGCGTCAGCCCATCCGGCAGGAACGGATATCGGTCGCGATGATCGACTTCGCGCCGGCCACGGCGAGTTGGTCCATGATCGAGTTGACCCGCTTGCGCGGCACCATCGACCGCACCGCGATCCACGCCGGGTCCGCCATCGGCGAGACCGTCGGCGACTCGAGGCCGGGGGTGATCGTCGAGACCTCGTCGAGCAGTTCACGGGGGCAGTTGTAGTCGAGCATCATGTACTGCTGTGCGAACACCACGCCCTGCAACCGCGCGCGCATCTGGGCCATCGCCGGCGACACATCGGCGTCGATCCGCGAGATGAGCACACCCGAGGAATCGCACAGGATGTCGCCGAACGCCTCAAGTCCGTGGACCTTGAGGGTCCGACCGGAGCCCACCACGTCTGCGATGCAGTCCGCCACGCCCAGCTGGATCGAGATCTCCACGGCGCCGTCGAGACGGATGACCTCGGCCTCGATCCCGCGGTCGGCGAGATCGCGTCGGACGATGTTGGGGTACGAGGTCGCGATCCGGGAGCCCGCGAGACGCTCGGCCGACCAGCCTTCGCCGGCCGGGCCCGCGTAGCGGAAGGTCGAACGGCCGAAGCCCATCTCCAGCAGTTCGTCGACCTCGGCCATCGAGTCGGCCGCGAGATCCCGGCCGGTGATACCCAGATCGAGACGGCCGGAGCCGACGTAGACGGCGATGTCCTTCGGGCGGAGGAAGTAGAACTCGACATCGTTCTCGCGGTCGATCAGCGAGAGATCCTTGCTGCCCTCCGGTCGGCGGCGGTACCCGGCCTCGGAGAGCATCTCGGAAGCGGACTCGGACAGGGCGCCCTTGTTGGGCACTGCGACGCGCAGCATGGTGGCTCCTGGGAATAGGTGCGTAGGGGTGGGCGTGGGTGACGGTCTACAGATGTCGGTAGACGTCTTCGAGGCCCAGGCCCCGCTTGAGCATCATGACCTGCGTCCAGTAGAGAAGCTGGGAGATCTCCTCCGCCAGTTCGGCGTCCGACTGGTATTCGGCTGCGATCCAGACCTCGCCGGCCTCCTCGATGACCTTCTTGCCGAGATGGTGTACGCCCTTGTCGAATGCGGTGACGGTCCCGGAGCCCTCAGGGCGCGCGGCGATCCGCTCGGACAGTTCGGCGAACAGCGAGTCGAAGGTCTTCACACGCCCGATTCTCCCACAGCGACAGCGGCGGGTGTCCCTGAGGTGAGCGTGTGCAGTGCGGAGACCCCGACACCCACGAGTGTCGGGTGGGTGTGTGCGCCGGTCACGTCGGGCTGACCATCAGTGGACGGCACGTACAGCACGCGGCAGCCGGCGGCCACGGCGGCGGTGGCGCCGGTGACGGAGTCCTCGATCGCCACCGAGGAGCGGGGGTCCACACCCAGACGCGCGCAGGCGAGGAGATAGGGGTCCGGCGCGGGCTTCGCGTCGGGGACCATGCACCCGGTCACCACCACGTCGAATCGCGACCGGTTGATGAACTCGAGGGGCACCTGAGCCACGTCTGCCGTCGTGTTGGTGACCAGCGCCACCGGGGTTCCGGTCTCCGCGATCTCCGCGAGGAGCTCCTCCGCCCCGGGGCGCCACGTCATGTCGGTCCGCATCAGTTCGGTGACCCGTGAATTGAGCCGGTGCGCGAGACGATCGAACTCCTCCCCCTCGATCCGGTGGCCCGTGTATTCACCGAGGATCTCGAAGAAGCCGTGCAATGAGTTTCCGAGCGTCCGCTCTCGAGTCGACTCGTCCAGGGGGCGCCCCATGTGCTCGGCGAGCTCATAGACGGCGACGTCCCATAGTCGTTCGGTGTCGACGAGGGTCCCGTCCATGTCGAGACAGATGGCGGACGGGGCACGATCACACGCGATGCTGGTCACGGCCTACTGTCTACCCGAACGCCCCGACCCGAGGAGTGGGCGTGCGCGGACGGGGGCACGCCCACTCCCCCGGCGAGCACACGGAAACGACGACGCGGCCCGGACCGCTGTGGGTCCGGGCCGCGTCGCACACCGATCAGGTGTTGAAGTACTTGGCCTCCGGGTGGTACAGCACGAACGCGTCCGTGGACTGCTCGGGGTGCAGCTGGAGCTCCTCGGACAGTTCGACTCCGATCCTCTCCGGCTGAAGCAGGTCGATCACGACCTTGCGGGACTCCAGATCCGGGCACGCCCCGTAGCCGAAGCTGTACCTCGCGCCGCGGTACTTCAGGTTGAAGTACTCATCGATGCTGTCCGGGTCCTCGGCGGAGACGGCACCCTCCGGCAGTCGGAGTTCGTCGCGGACGCGGCGGTGCCAGAACTCGGCGAGGGCCTCGGTGAGCTGGACGGAGAGGCCGTGCACCTCGAGGTAGTCGCGGTAGTTGTCGCCCGCGAACAGCTCGTTGGCGAAGTCCGCGATGGGGGTGCCCATCGTGACCAGCTGGAACGGGAGCACGTCGACCACGCCCTCCGCCTGGCACCGCTCGCGGGATGCCAGGAAGTCGGGGATGGACAGGAATCGTGGTCGCTGCTGACGGGGGAAGGCGATCTTGTGGATCACCTCGGCGTCCGGCCGCGGTTCGGCCAGCACCCAGATCTCGTCGCCGACCGAGTACGCCGGGAAGTACCCGTAGACCACGGCGGCGTGGGACAGGATGCCCTTGGTGGTCAGGCGGCTGATCCAGTCCCTCAGCCGCGGACGGCCCTCCGTGGCGACCAGCTCGTCGTAGTCGGGCCCGTCGCCGCCGCGGGTGCCGCGCAGTCCCCACTGGCCGAAGAAGAGCGCGCGCTCGTCCAGGTGGCCGGCGTAGTCGGCGACCGGGATGCCCTTGGCGATCCGCGTTCCCCAGAACGGCGGCGTCGCGATGGGCTGATCCGCCGCCACGTCCGACCGTTCCGGGACGACCACGGGCTCGGCCTCCGCCGCGCGCTTGGCCGCGATCCGCTCCGAACGGGCGCGGCGCTCACGACGTTCGGCGGCCTTGGCCGCGGACTCCGACGACTCGGCCATCGGGACACCGGTGCGCTTGGAGGTCATCACCTCGTCCATCAGACGCAGGCCCTCGAACGCGTCGCGGGCGTAGAACACGTCGCCCTTGTACATGTCGGCCAGGTCGACCTCGACGTACGCGCGCGTCAATGCGGCTCCGCCCAACAGCACCGGGAACTCGTCCGCGATCCCCTCTGTGTTGAGCTCCGACAGGTTGTCCTTCATCACCACGGTGGACTTCACGAGCAGGCCGGACATGCCGATCACGTCGGCCTTGTGCTCGCGGGCCGCGGAGATGATGTCCGCGATCGGCTGCTTGATGCCGATGTTGACGACGTCGTAACCGTTGTTGGACAGGATGATGTCCACCAGGTTCTTGCCGATGTCGTGGACGTCGCCCTTGACCGTCGCCAGGACGATCCGGCCCTTGCCGTCCTCGTCGCTGGCCTCCATGTGGGGCTCGAGGTGGGCGACCGCGGCCTTCATCGTCTCCGCGGACTGCAGCACGAACGGTAGCTGCATCTGCCCGGACCCGAAGAGTTCGCCGACGGTCTTCATGCCGTTCAGCAGGTGCTCGTTGATGATCTGCAGCGGCGGGATCTGCTCCATCGCCGCGTCGAGGTCCGCCTCGAGACCCTTTCGCTCACCATCGACGATGCGTGCGGCAAGGCGCTCCATCAGTGGCATCGCCGCGAGTTCGGCGGCCCGGGCGTCCTTGGCACTGGCGGCGGAGACTCCCTCGAACAGCTCCATGAACACCTGGAGCGGGTCGTAGCCCTCGCGGCGGCGGTCGTAGACCAGGTCCAATGCGACCTCACGCTGGCGCTCGTCGATCTTGCTCATCGGCAGGATCTTGGAGCTGTGCGCGATCGCCGAGTCGAGGCCGGCCTGGATGCACTCGTGGAGGAACACGGAGTTGAGGACCTGACGGGCCGCGGGGTTCAGGCCGAACGAGATGTTCGACAGTCCCAGCGTGGTGTGGATCGCCGGGTGCGCGTCGGTCAGTCGTCGGATGGCCTCGATCGTCTCGATACCGTCGCGACGCACCTCTTCCTGACCGGTGGAGATGGGGAAGGTCAGGCAGTCGATGATGATGTCGTCCTCGGCCACCCCCCAGTTCGCGGTGAGGTCGGCGATGAGACGTTCCGCGATCTCGACCTTGCGGTCCGCCGTGCGCGCCTGGCCCTCCTCGTCGATGGTGAGTGCGACCACGGCGGGACCGTGCTCGGCGACCAGACGCATGATCTTCTGGAACCGGGAGTCCGGCCCGGCACCGTCCTCGTAGTTCACCGAGTTGACCGCGCAGCGGCCGCCCAGGTGCTCGAGGCCCGCCTTGATCACCTCGGGCTCGGTGGAGTCGAGCATGATCGGGAGCGTGGAGGCGGTGGCGAAGCGGCCCGCGAGTTCGGCCATGTCGCCGGCGCCGTCGCGCCCGACGTAGTCGACACAGAGATCGACCATCTGGGCGCCGTCGCGCATCTGCTCCTTGGCGATATCCATGCAGGTGTCCCAGTCGGAGGCCAGCATGGCCTCACGGAACCGCTTGGAGCCGTTGGCGTTGGTGCGCTCGCCGATCATGATGATGCCGGCGTCGGCCCGCATCGGCGTGGAGGTGTAGAGCGAGGAGACGGCATTGATCGGCTCGACGGGTCGCTCGGCCTTCGTGCGGGACAGGACCTGCTCCTTGAGCCGCGTGATGTGCTCGGGGGTGGTGCCACAGCAGCCACCGACCATCGTCAGGCCGAACTCGGAGACGAAGTCCGCGACCTGGGGCGCGAACTCCTCGGCACCGAGCGGGTAGATCGCACCGTTCGGGCCCAGCTCGGGTAGGCCGGCGTTGGGCATGACCGACACCGGGATCTCGGAGTGCTGGGACAGGTAGCGCAGGTGCTCCACCATCTCGGACGGGCCGGTCGCGCAGTTGAGCCCGATCATATCGATCCCCAGGGGCTCGAGCGCGGTGAGGGCGGCGCCGATGTCCGAGCCGAGCAGCATCGTGCCGGTTGTCTCGATGGTCACGTGCGAGATGATCGGCAGCCGACGGCCGGCGGCGGCCATTCCGTCTTTGCAGCCGAGCACGGCCGCCTTGACCTGGAGCAGGTCCTGGCTGGTCTCGATCAGGTAGGCGTCGGCGCCGCCGCGGGCGAGGCCCTCTGCGGCCTGGGCATAGGCGCTACGGATCTCCTCGAAGGTGGTCTGACCGAGCGAGGGCAGTTTGGTGCCCGGACCGAGTGACCCCAGGACCATGCGGGGGGTCCCGTCCTCGGACGGGCCCATCTCGTCGGCGACCTTGCGGGCGATGGCCGCCCCCTTCTCGGCGAGCTCGCCGATCCGGTCGACGATGTCGTAATCACCGAGGTTGGACAGGTTGCAGCCGAAGGTGTTGGTCTCGACGAGGTCGGCGCCGGCCTCGAAGAATGCGCGGTGGATGTTCTCGACGACGTCGGGCCGGGTGGCGTTGAGGATCTCGTTACAACCCTCGAGGCCGAGGAAGTCGCCGTCGACGGTGAGGTCGACAGCCTGCAACATCGTGCCCATCGCCCCGTCGCCGATCAGCACACGCCCACGTGCGGCATCCAATAAGGGCGAATCGAAATCGACAGACATGGGCCCCAGTGTATGGGTGAGGCGGAATCGGACGTACGTAGGCTGTACTGATGACTGTCGAATGGAGTCCTGACGGGCATCTGGATCTGGAGAGCCCGGTCATGATCGTGGCCTTCGAGGGCTGGAACGACGCCGCGGATGTCGCGACCGGGACGATCGAGCATCTCGCCCTCAACCTGGAGGCGCGGGAGATCGCGGAGATCGGCGGCGACGAGTACTTCGACTACCTGGATCAGCGCCCTGTCATCCGGCATTCGGGCGGGGTATCGCGGTCGATCGAGTGGCCGCGCATCGTCGTGTCCGCGTGTCGTCCCGATGGCGTGGCCAATGACGTGTTGCTCGTCCGCGGCCCGGAGCCGGCATTGAGGTGGCGCACTTTCGCCTCCCAGTTCGTCGACCTCGTGGACACTCTCGGGGTGTCCCAGGTGGTTCTGCTCGGGGCGTACCTGGCGGATGTCCCGCATACGCGTCCGGTGCCGCTGACCGGCACTGCGTTCAGCCGTCAGCGCATGTCGTCGATGGGGGTCGAGGCCTCCGACTACGAGGGGCCCACCGGGATGACCGGGGTGCTGCAGCAGATGCTGACCGAGGCCGGTGTCCCCACCCTGAGCCTGTGGGCGGGGGTCCCCCACTACGTGGCGTCGCCGCCCAATCCCCGCGGCACGGAGGCGATGCTGTCCTGGCTCGCGGAGAACCTGGGCATGGCCGTGGCGATGGACGCCCTCCGGGCGCAGTCCAGGACCTGGGTGGAGAAGGTCGACACCGCCTCGGGCGAGGATGAGGACCTCCGTGACTACATCCGCTCCCTGGAGGAGCGGATGGACGAGGAGAACGAGATCGACCACGGGGACGACCCGGAGCCGGACCGGGGACGTGCCTCCAGCGGTGAGGCGATGCCGCTCGTCGACGGCGACGCGATCGCGGCGGAGTTCGAGCGCTTCCTGCGCGGGGACCGGGACGAGCCGGACGCCGGCTGACGCGGGTCAGTCGGCGGATGCACGGACGCCCAGCAGGGCGTCCAGGGCGGTGGAGATCAGCTCTCCCGCCACGGGGTCGGTCGATTCCCCGGCCAACGTCGCCGCCGCCCAGGAATCGATCGCCTCGAGAGCGCCCGGGGTGTCGAGATCGTCGGCCAGCCGCGCCCGCAAGGTTGCGATACTGGCACCGGCATCGGCACCGGCGCCACGGGCGATAGCGGTGTTCCAGGTCGAGTAGCGGACGCGGGCCTCGTCGAGGATCTCGGCAGACCACGAACGGTCGGTGCGATAGTGGCCGGCGGCCAGCCCCAGCCGGATGATCGCCGGGTCCACGCCCTCCTCGCGCAGTGTCTGCACGCGGACGAGGTTGCCGAGTGACTTGCTCATCTTGACGCCGTCGAGGCCGATCATCGCCGAATGCACGTAGAACCGGGCGAAGGGACGCTCGTCACAGGCGGCCTCGGCGTGGGCAGCGGAGAACTCGTGGTGTGGGAACGCCAGGTCGCTGCCCCCGCCCTGGATGTCGAAGTTCATCCCGAGACGGTTGCGTGCGATCGCAGAACACTCGATGTGCCAGCCGGGGCGCCCCTGACCCCACGGCGAGGGCCACGAGGGCTCACCGGGTCGCTGCACCCGCCACAGCAGGGCGTCCAGGGGGTGCTCCTTGCCACTGCGGTCCGGATCGCCCCCGCGCTCGGCGAATGCAGCCGCCATCTCGTCGTCGTCATATCCCGACTCGTAACCGAAATCCGGCGTCGCTCGATGGCGGTAGTAGACATCCGAGTATCCGTCGACCTCCGGGTCGATGCGGTAGGCGTGCCCGCGCTCGATCAGCTCGCCGACCATCTCGACCACCTCGTCGATCGTCTCGGTGGCCGCCACGTACTGCTGTGGTGGGAGGACGCGCAGCGCCTCCATGTCGGCACGGAACCGATCCGTCTCGGCATCGCCGAGCTCGCGCCAGTCCACGCCGTCGCGGTCCGCCCGCTCGAACAGCGGATCGTCGACGTCGGTCGTGTTCTGGACGTAGTGGACGGCATGGCCCGCGTCCAGCAACTGTCGGTAGACCAGATCGAAGGTCAGGTACGTCGCGGCGTGACCGAGATGAGTCGTGTCATACGGGGTGATCCCACAGACGTACATCCGTGCGAGAGGCCCGGCCGCCACCTCACGGACCGCACCGCCCGCGGTGTCGAACAACTTGAGGGGAACGCCGTCGCCGGGAAGTGAGGGGACGACAGGCGAGGACCACGAGTGCATGGGGCCGAGTCTAGAGACCCGGCCGGATCAGAAGAGCGGCCAGGGTAAGGGGTAACCCGGGCCCGGGACGGGGAACCGCCCGTCGGTGAGGAGCCCGTCCACGCGCCTTGCCAGCGCATCGATCTCGTCGGACGAGAGCAGGTGTGTCAGTCGGCTCGCGAGGCCGCCCTCCCAGGCCAACTCCCCGGCGAGCCTCGTCAGGTCTGCCACGTCACCCCCGACGAGGGGTTGACCGGCCCACCCCCACAGTACGGTGCGGACCTTCGGGTCCACATGGAACGACAACCCGTGGTCGATCGCCCAGGAGCGACCGGCGCGGTCGACCAGGACGTGGCCGCCCTTGCGGTCGGCGTTGTTCACCACGAGGTCGAGCAGGGCGATACGGCGAAGTCTGTCGTCGGTGCCGTGGGCGACGACGACCTCCTCGCCCCGGGAGCCCTCACCCCGGAGGACCACCGCGCGGCCCTCCGGAACCGAGTCGACCGGATGGACATCCACGGGGTCGTAGGCGCCGCCCACGCTGTCGCGTTCGTCGATCCACCGCTGTGCCATCCCCCGGCCACCCGGGCCGTGTGCCGTGACCGTCTCGGGGATCAGATCCCACCCCAGGGCCGCGGACACCACAAAGGCCGCGACCTCCCGGGCTGCGAGGCTCCCGTCCGGGAAATCCATCAGGGGCCTCTCCCCCGCCGACGGCTTGTACACCCATCCGTCTCCGTGCTGATCCACACAGCGGTACACGGCGTTGCTGCCGGACGGGATCCGGTGCAGGACGGTGAGTTCGGGGCCGGCTGACGATCTGGTCACGGATCGATGAGCTCGGTCAGTGCCTCACCGGATCGTGGACGGTAACCGTTGAGCCGGACGCACAAGTGGCCGGTGGTGTCGATCGGCTCACCACACAACGGGCAGGGCTCGCGGCCCGCGGAGACCACCTTGTCGCTGCGCAGGACGAACTGCCGGGCGCGCTGCGGGGTGAGGAACACGCGGAGTGCATCGGGTGCGTCCTCGGAGTCCGACAGCACCACCGACTCGTCCGTGGCCGACGGGTCGATCGCCAGGAGCTCCACGACGACCTGACCCCTGTCGCCGTCCCAGCCCAGACCCATCGTGCCCACGTTGAACTCGGGGTCGACCGGCATCTCTAGCGGGTCGAGGTCATCGACCATCCCCCCCGCCGGCGGTACCGGGAAGTCGGACTTGCTGGCGATCTCGTCGAGCAGATCCCCCATCCGGTCGGACAGGATCTTTGCCTGTTGCTTCTCACACCTCACGGTGATGGTGCGTCCGGACTCCGTGGCCTGGACGAAGAAGACCCGCTCGCCGGGCTGGCCGACCGTGCCCACCACGAACCGGGTCGGCTCGCGGAACTCGTGGACTGCCCTGCTCATGCCGGTCGTCTCCTCGTGTCGGTGTGTGGATCTGTGCGGGTGGTGGTGCGGTTCATCAGGGTACGTTCCCGCCCGGCACGGCATCGGATTCAGAGTGCCCGTCGGTCGGGGTGCCCACGTGTCCGGCCGGGTCGCCGTGAAGACCGGTCAGGTCGCCGCCGGTGTCGTTGACCCGGAGTACGAACGGGCGGTGCGGGGTGTACCGCACCACCGAGAGGGACGCAGGTTCCACGACGATCCGTTGGAACTGGTCCAGGTGCATCCCGTACGCGTCGGCCAGGACCGACTTGATCACGTCGCCGTGGCTGCAGGCCACCCACAGCACGTCCCGGCCCGCCTGCTCGGCGAGGTGCCGGTCATGGCGACGGACGGCGTCGACGGCCCTGGTCGCCATGGCCGCCAGCGACTCGCCCCGCGGGAACACCGCGGACGAGGGATGCTGCTGTACCACCGACCACATGTGTTCGGAGGCGAGTTCCTTGAGCGGCCGCCCGGTCCAACTCCCGTAGTCGACCTCGGTCAGACCGTCCTCGATCACGGGATCCAGACCGAGGGCGCCGGCGAGCGGTTCCACCGTCTGGCGGCATCGCATGAGCGGGGATCGGACGATCGCCCCGACCGGGAGTCCGGACAACCGACCGCCGAGCTCGGTCGCCTGGGCGAGGCCCGTCTCGTCGAGTCCGACCCCCGGCGTCCGCCCGGCGAGAGTGAGCGCGGTGTTGGCGGTGGAGCGGCCGTGCCGGAGCAGGATGACGGTCATAGGAGGCAGATTACCGACGCGGCACCGATCAGGCGGTCACGTCAGGTCGCGGGGATGGTGCCGGTGGCGAGCAGGCCCATGACCAGCAGGCCGAGAATGATGCGGTAGCCCGCGAACCACGCCAGCGAGTGCTTCTGGACGAAACGCAGGAGCCAGGCGATCGCGGCGTAGCCGATGACGAAAGCGATCGCCGAGCCGACCAGTAACTGGACCGCGCTCGCCGACTGTCCGACCGACGGCTCGAACGCGTCCGGAAGACTGAACAGCCCCGAGGCGAGGACGGCGGGAATGGCGAGGAGGAACGAGAACCTCGCCGCCGCCTCGCGGGACATGCCCAGGAACAGACCTGCGGAGATGGTGCCGCCCGAGCGGCTCACCCCCGGGATGAGCGCGAGGCATTGGGCCAGCCCCATCACGATCGCGTCCTTCATCTTCAACCCGGCCAGGGATTTTCCGTCGACGGGACGGTCCTGCCTGCCGACCTTCTCCGCGATGAGGAACACGAAGGAGAAGAGGATCAACACGATGGCGGTGATCCAGAGGTTCCGCGCGGCGTCCCGGATGAGGTCCTTGCCGACGAACCCGATGATCGCGATCGGGATGGAACCCACGATGACGAACCACCCGAGGCGATAGTCCGGGTCGTCGCGACGCGACGAGTCGAACACCCCTCGGAACCACGCCACGAGGATTCGGACGATGTCCTTGAAGAAGAAGACGAGGACCGCGGCCTCGGTGCCCAGCTGGACCACCGCGGTGAACGACGCTCCGGCGTCGGCCCCGAACCACCAGGTCGAGAAGATCCGGAGGTGGCCGGAGGAGGAGACGGGGAGGAACTCGGTGAGTCCCTGGAGCGCTGACAGCACGATGACCTGGATCCAGGACATGCCTTCCAGCGTCGGTGCGGCGAGGACCGTTGTGTTCACGGTGCGGCTCTTTCTCGTAGAGGTCAGGCATGGGCGGGGGTCACGACGCACTCGTGTGCCGGTCGCACGCCGTGAGGGTAGTCGCCCGGCCCTGATCGGCGCCTGGTGACCTGCGTGGTGGACAATAGAGCGCGTCGAAAGGAACACCGTGACCCGTCGTGTCCTCCGCCGATCAGGCGTGCCCGCCGCACTTCTCGCGCTCGTTGTGGGGCTCTCCGCCTGCTCGTCCGCGACCAGCCAACTCGAGGAGGGTCAGCTCGCCCAGGGCAGCGCGGCTCCGGCGGAGTCCCCGCAGGTCTTCGAACCCGAGGGCGGAGAGCTCGTTCCGGTCCCGGGATCGGTCCGGGCGGTCGTGGCGGTCGGTGATCGGGTCGCCGTCCAGTCGCAGACCGGGCGCGATCTCCAGATCGGCCGTGTCGACGGCACCAGGTGGATCCCCGAGCGCTCCGTCGAACTCCCCGCGGACGCGGGTACCGCCACCGGGGGTGACGACGGGTCGTTCGTCGTCCCCTACCCCGACGGCGTCGTGGTGGTCTCCCCGGAGGGGCGGTCGAGGCAGATATCCGGGATGGGGCCGGTCACCGCCGCTGCGGTCACGCAGGAGGGGAAGCTGATCACGGGCACCGCAGAGGGTGAGGTGGTGATCCGCGACGCCGAGGGTGTCGAGGAGACGCGGCTCGAGGGTCTGACCTCGGTGGACTCACTCACCGTGGCACGGGACGGGTCCGTCACCGCACTGAGTCGTACGGACACCGTGATCGCCTCGATCGACCCGTCCGAGGAGGTCGCGGGCCCGCTGCTGCGGGCCGGTCGCGGGGCCGGGATGATGAGCGACCTCGGCGAGGGGTCCCTGGTCGCCTCCGACACTGTGGGAAACACGCTCCTGGTCTATTCGACCTCCCCGGTGCGCCTCCATCAACAGTTCCCCGTAGGGGCAGCTCCGTGGGCGGTCGCCGAGGACCCCTCCCGGTCCGTCGTGTGGGTCACCTCTACCGGGACCAACACGGTTCAGGCGTACGATCTCGGCGACGGGATCGGTGTGCTGCGCGCGGAGATCCCGACGGTGCGCCAGCCCGACGCCCTGGCGGTCACCGACTCCGGCACCGTGGTGGTGGGGTCCGCGGATGGCGCCGGGCTCCACCTGATCCGACCGAACCTGGCCGGCCCGGCCGGCTGACCTTCGCCGACCGCAGACGTCTCACCTGAGGAGAACCGTGTACGCGCTGCTCAAGAAGCTGCTGTTTCGCTTTCCCGCGGAGCGGATCCACCACCTGGTGTTCGGTCTGATCAAACTCCTGACGCTGATCCCGCCGCTCGGGTCCCTGGTCCGGCGGATCCTCGGGGTGCGCGACCCTGTTCTGTCGCAGGAGGTGCTCGGCCGCACCTTCCCCGGTCCGCTGGGGCTGGCCGCCGGGTTCGACAAGAACGCTGCCGCGGTCGATTCCTGGGGCGCGATCGGGTTCGGGTTCAGTGAGGTCGGCACCGTCACGGCCTCCGCCCAGCCCGGCAATCCCGCCCCCCGTCTGTTCCGGCTGGCGGAGGACCGCGCGATCCTCAACCGGATGGGGTTCAACAACCACGGGGCCGGAAACGCGGCCAACAACCTGCGCCGGCGACGCAGCAGCGATCCCGTGGGCATCAACATCGGCAAGACGAAGGTCGTCCCCGCGCAGGACGCGGTACGTGACTACGTCGCCTCCGCGACCATGCTCACCGGGCTCGCCGACTACCTGGTCGTCAACGTCAGTTCCCCCAACACGCCCGGGCTGCGGGACCTGCAGGCCGTCGAATCGCTTCGGCCCATCCTCGCGGCGGTACGCGATGTGGCGACGATTCCGGTCCTGGTGAAGATCGCTCCCGATCTCGACGACCGGGACATCGACTCGGTGACCGATCTCGTCCTGGAACTGGGTCTGTCCGGGATCGTCGCGACCAACACCACGATCTCGCGCGACGGGCTGCGCACGCGCGCGACGGACGTCGAGACGCTGGGCGCCGGCGGCATCTCCGGGGCACCCGTCGCCGCCCGTTCGCGTGAGGTGCTCTCGCGCATCTACTCCCGGGCGGGCGGCAGAATCGTCATCATCTCCGTGGGCGGGGTCGAGACGCCGGAGGACGTCTGGGATCGGATCACCCACGGTGCGGATCTCGTGCAGACCTACACGGGATTCATCTTCACCGGCCCGTCACTGCTGTGGGAATCCAGCCGCCTGGTGGCACGACGCCTCCGCCAGGGCGGGTACAGCTCCCTGGCGGAGGCGGTCGGGTCGGCCGTGCGATCCGGTCCAGCTGATCGCTGAGCCCGCGCAGCGCGCCGTCCTACTGCTCGTAGAGCGCGGTGGTGGTTCCGCGGGCGAGGCCCTGGCCGAACAGATTGAAGCCGAGGAAGGCGCACGAGGCGTCATCGCCGAGTTCGATCACGTCCCCCACCGCATGGACGGCGAGGATGTAGCGGTGCGGTCCGTGGCCGGCCGGGGGCGCCGCACCCACGAAGCCCTTGAAGCCGGCGTCGTTGCGCAGCACTGCGGCCCCCTCGGGTAGCCCCGAGGTGTCGCCGGCGGTGCACGCGCCCTCCGGAACGGACGTCACGTCCGCCGGGATATTGGCCACGGCCCAGTGCCAGAACCCGGAGGCGGTCGGCGCGTCCGGGTCGAAGACGGTCACGGCGTAGCTCTTCGTGCCCTCGGGGCCTGCGCTCCAACTCACCTGCGGTGACTTGTCCGCACCTCCCTCGACGCCCATCACGCCGCCCAACTGTGCCGGGCTGAGGGTGGCGCCCTCGGTGTAGGACTCGCTGGCCACCTTCAGCAACGGCAGATCCGGCAATGCGAGGTAGGGATCGGGCACACGGAACTCGGTCATCGTCATCCTCCTGAATCGGACTCCACCGGAGGGTGTCCTCCAGCCGGTCACGTCCCTGTCTACCAGCGATGACCGGGACGCGCCGGGAGGATCCGGCGCCCGATTTGGTCAGCGGATCAGGCATCGGCTAATGTCATTCCTCGCACGGCCAAGGCGGGGAGATCCCCGCACCGGCGGAGCAGGTGTGCAAGCGCGAGTGGCGGAATGGCAGACGCGCTAGCTTGAGGTGCTAGTGTCCTATTAACGGACGTGGGGGTTCAAGTCCCCCCTCGCGCACACTGTGTCGAGACAGTAGAAGGGCCCCGGATCCGATTGGATCCGGGGCCCGCTCTCGTTTCCAGGGGATTCCCGGGCTCCGGTTCGGGGGACCTCGCAACACCGGGGTGGGACCGGCGTGACGGGGGCCGCACCCGCGGCGCTCGGTTTAGGGTCCGGCGACGTGGTCGTCGTACCGTGTCCTGGTGACCGGCATCGATCCAGACGACTTCGACACCTTCCTACAGGTCCTCGACCAGGCGGCGGCGCTCGACGTCGATCATCCCGACTCGATCCGCGTGCAGCGGTCGGTGGGCCACATGTTCAAGCTCCTCAAGAAGACCCGACGCTCCGAGGTGCGCCGCGCACGCCAGGAGGCCGACAAGGCGGTCATCGAGGCCACCGCGACCGGCTCGCCCACCCGCATCGACGACGAGACGGCCGGTATCCGCCTCGTCTCCACCACCCCGGGCGCCGTCGCGGGCCATCTGCAGCGCGCGATGGCCTGCTACGTCTGCAAGCAGCGCTTCACCCGCGTCGACGCCTTCTATCACCAGCTGTGTCCCGACTGCGCTGCCGCCAACCGGGCCCGGCGCGACCCGGCGATGAACCTGTCCGGGCGGCGCGCGCTGCTCACCGGTGGTCGTGCGAAGATCGGCATGTACATCGCGCTGATGCTGCTGCGCGCTGGTGCGGACGTCACCATCACCACCCGCTTCCCCCGCGACGCGGTGCGCCGTTTCGCGAAGATGGACGACTACGCGGACTGGGCCGACCGGATCCACGTGATGGGCGTGGACCTGCGTGACCCGGCGCAGGTGGTGGCGCTGGCCGACGAGGTCGCCGCCGCCGGACCGCTGGACATCCTCATCAACAACGCGGCGCAGACGGTGCGCCGCTCCCCCGGCTCCTACTCCGGACTCGTGGAGGGCGAGACGGCGCCGCTGACCGGCCGGGCCGCCGACATCCCCATGGTGACGATGGGACGCACCTCCGAGCTCCACCCCGCCGCCCTCATGGGTGGCGAATCGGCCCTCATCGGCAGCGCGGAGGCCGAACGGGAGGCCGACCACATCGCGACCCTCGCGCTACAGGCCGGGTCGTCGTCCCTCGAGCGGATGGCCGCCGGCACGGCCATCGACGCTGGCGGGCTCCTGCCGGACGTGGTGGACCACAACAGCTGGGTGGCGACCGTCGAGCAGGTCGAGCCGATGGAGATGCTCGAGGTGCAGCTGTGCAACTCGGTGGCGCCGTTCATCCTCGTCTCCCGCCTTCGCCCCGCGATGGCGGCGTCGAAGGCGCGGCGCAAGTACGTCGTCAACGTCTCGGCGATGGAGGGCCAGTTCTCGCGCCGCTACAAGGGGGCCGGCCACCCGCACACCAACATGGCCAAGGCGGGCCTGAACATGCTCACCCGCACGTCCGCGGAGGAGATGTTCGCCGAGCACGGCATCCTCATGACCGCCGTCGACACCGGCTGGATCACCGACGAGCGCCCGCACGTGACCAAGGTCCGCCTGCATGAAGAAGGCTTCCACGCGCCCCTGGACCTGGTCGACGGCGCCGCGCGCGTGGTGGACCCGATCGTGCGCGGCGAAGCCGGCGAGGACCTGTACGGCTGCTTCCTCAAGGACTTCGAGCCGAGTCCGTGGTGAGCGTGGACCCCGCTGCCGCCGCCGCGCACCTGGTGCTCAGCACCGAGCTGGTCCCGGGCATCCGGTCCGCCATCGCCGACCTCGGTGGGGACGGGCCGGGCACGCTGGTCCACGTGGCGCCGACGGGCCCCGGGTCCAGGTGGCCGTCGAACAGCGCGGCCGCCCTCGTGCACCACCTGTGCGGGGTGATCACCTCGTGGGGTGCGGCCTGCCTGGGCGCCGAGGAGGTCGTCCGCGAGCGGGCCGCGGAGTTCGAGTTTGCCGGGCCGGTCGGTCCGGAGCTGGACCGGCTCGCCGATCTGGTGGACCGGCTGCCCGGGTGGGCGGCGGCCGCCCGCGACCGCGGGACCCTCGCGCACCCCACGGGGACGGCGTTCGACGTGGCCGCGGCGCGCCGGGCGGGGACGCTGACCGTCGACTGGGTGCTCGCGCACATCCTGCACGACGTCGCCGGGCACCTGGGACACCTCGAGGTGACCCGGGACGTGCTGCTGGACCGCGCGCCGGGCCCGTGAGCCGGCCCCCGACCCCGGTCCTGCTCGACTGCGACCCCGGCATCGACGACGCGCTGGCGATCGCCTACCTCGTGGCCGAGCACCTGGCGGGGCGCATCGAGCTGGTCGGCGTGATCTGTACGGCCGGCAACGTGGGACTCGATGACACCGTGGCCAATGCGCTGGCGTGGCTGGACCTGGCCGGTGCTCCCCCGCTACCGGTCTGCGCTGGTGCGGCCGGTGCGATCGCCGTCCCGCACGTGTTCACGCCCGAGACGCACGGCCCCCGCGGTGCGGGGCACGCCGTTCTCGAGGTCGGGACCGGGGCGGAGACGGCGACGACGAGGCGCGCCGATCCCCGCGACGGCGCCGATCTCTGGCTGGACGCCGCACGCGCTCACTCCGGTGAGCTGGTGGCGATCGTGACCGGCCCCTCGTCCACGCTGGCCGGCGCGCTGGCGGCGGAACCCGCGTTGCCCGGGCTGGTGGGCGACCTGGTGGTGATGGGCGGAACGTTCCGTGGCCATCCGGGCAACACCACCCCGGTCAGCGAATGGAACGTGGACGTCGACCCGGAAGCCGCCGACGCGGTGTGCCGGGCGTGGGAGGACGCGAACAACGCTGACGCATACGTCTCGGGGCCGCTGTGGTGCGGGTTGAACCTCACCGAGCGGGCGGTGTGGACGCCGGAGCGGTCCGCGCGACTGGTCGCGGCGTCGGACACGTCATTGACGCGGGCGTTGGCCGAGGCGCTGCGGTTCTACTTCGAGTTCCACGAGTCCGTCGGCGAGGGGTACCTGGCGCAGGTGCACGACCCGTTCGTGGCCTGGCTGGCCCTGCATCCGGACGCGGTCGAGTCCGTGCCGGCGAGCGTGCGGGTGGAGTGCCGCGGTGAGCACACACGGGGTATGACCGTCGAGGACCGGCGCGGGCACCGGGGGCGGGCGCCCAGCGCGCGGATCGCGACCGACGTGCGCACGCCGGGCGGCCCGGACGCGGTGCTGGACGACATCTGTGCGGCGATCGCCTCGCTCGCCGGGTCGGGCTCACCGGGCGGTCCGGGCTGAGTCAGCCGGTCGGCCTGTCAGTCGGTCGGCCTGGTGAAGTTCCGTGTCGGAGGCGCCGGGTCAGGCACGTCAGGAGCGGTGGCGTGCCCGCGCAGTGAGGTCGCGCACGCCACGCCGGCCGCGGCGCCGGTGCCCACGGCGATAGGTACCAGCTGCAGTCCGGTCACGATGTCGCCGGCGGCGTACACGCCGTCGACGCTGGTCAGTTGCAGCGCGTTGACGACCAAGCCGCCCTCGTCGTCCGTCTCGCAGCCCAGGGACGTGGCGAGTTCGTTGGTCGGGTGATGCGCGTAGGAGAAGAACACCCTCGACCCCGCGATCACCCTCCCGTCGGCGAGCCGCACACCGTCCAGTGCGTCCGGTACCCCGACCAGTTCGCGCGCGACGCCGTCGATCACCTCGATCTGGTGTTCGGCGCAGGCCGCGCGCTGATCGTCGTCGAAGGACGGGTCGGAGTCGCTCTCGGTGATGATCACGACCTCCGAGGCCCAGTCCAACAGTTCGGAGGCATACGCCGGTACGTGCGCGCCGGCGCCGAGCACGATGACCCGCCGACCCGCGGCTGTGAGGCCGTCACAGGCCGGGCAGTGGTGCACATCGACCCCGTAGTGCTCCTCGATACCCGCGATGTCGGGCAGTCGGTCGCGCACCCCGGTGGCGAGGATGATCCGCTTGGCGGTCACGATGATCTGACCATCACCGTCAGAGGGGGCGATCCGGGCGAGGAACCGGTCGTCGGAGTCCTTGATCAGACTGGTGACGGCCCCGCCGAGCCGGCGGACCGTCGGGTACTCGTCGAGACCTGTGTTGATGTCGGCGTAGAACTCGGCCGGAGTGGTGGGGCCGGTGCCGAGCATGCCGTGGATCCGCCGGGCCGAGAGGTTCCGCTGAGCCCCGGCATCGACGAGCACGGTCGAGCGCTGGTACCGGCCCACCCAGGTGGCAGCGGACACCCCGGCCGGCCCGCCGCCCACCACGAGAACGTCCACGGCGTCGGCCACCGCGTCGCTCGTGCCGGTAACGCCATGGTCGGCCACCGCGTCGCTCGTGCCGGTAACGCCATGGTCGGCCTCGCCGGAGTCGTCGGTCATGGGCACTCCGATCTGGGGAGGGGTGTTGCCACCCTAGCGGGTGGTCGCCGGGCGGAACTAGAACCGGTGTTAGGCTCCTGCGGATGTGCCGGGCGGCCTGTGGAGGTGCCCGGGCGCTGGCGTCGTCGCACTTCGCCGTCGTCCCCTTCACCGCCCCGGGAGAGTCCATGAGGTCCGTCGCCGCCGCTCTGATCATCGTCGCGGGCGGGGCGGTCGCTGCCGGGGTCTCCGCGCGGCGCGCGGCGGTGGCCCGGGGTGAAGTGGAGCCCCTGACGGCCTCGGTGCGAACAGCCGTGACGAACGCGCGGGAGAGCGTCCGCGGGTCCGTGCGACGCCGGGTGCGGCAGCGGGCGGAGTCGGCGGTGCCCGCGGCCGGGCCCCGCGCGGCGACGTCAGGGGGAGTCGGTTCGGCGGCGCCGATCGCGGGGCCGTGGCGGCCTGTGACCGAGCACGGGACGACGGGCTCGGCATCGCGGCGGCCCGCGGGCGCCCGGGGCTTCGTGCCCGCACTCGAGGGGATCCGGGGCCTGGCTGCAGTGGGGGTGCTGACCACGCACGTCGCGTTCGTCACCCGGTCGTCCTCGGGGTCGCCGCTCAAGCGAGTCTTCGGGCGTCTGGACCTCGCGGTGGCGGTGTTCTTCGCCAAATCAGGATTCCTCCTGTGGCGCACCCACGCCTCCCATGCCCGGCGGGACGAGCCCGGGGCGGCCCGGCCGACCAGGGAGTATCTACGCTCCCGGTTGGTCCGGATCATGCCCGCCTACGTGGTGCTGGTGGCCGCCGCGATGCTGTTGCTCAAGCAGAACCACGTCAACGGCCCCACCTCCTGGCTGGTGAACCTCACCCTCACGCAGATCTACACCTCCGAGTTCCTGGTCGCCGGGTTGACCCACGCCTGGTCACTGGCCGTGGAGATGGCGTACTACCTCGCCTTCCCCGTCCTGTGGACCGCGATGAAGGGTCTGCGCGGCGACGCCGCCGGTTGGCGGATCCCCGTGATCGCGGCGTTCGGCGCATCGGGCCTGGTGTTCCCGATGCTCCCCTGGCACGGACTCGGAATCCTGCCGCCGTACGTCAACGAGCAGATCCTGCCGCCCGCGTTCACCGCGTGGTTCGCCGCCGGCATGCTGCTGGCCGAGGTGGCAACTGCCCCTCCCGGAACCCTCGTCCGTCTCTGTCGTGACCGTCTGGCCCGGTGGGGCTGGTGGGTCGTCGGCGGTGCGGCACTGGTGGCCACCACCGTGCCGGCGTGGTTCTCCGAGGGCTTCGTCCACCCCGGCCCCGTCGAGTTCGCGGCGCGCACCGGGCTCGCGGGGGCGATGGCGTTCCTGGTGCTCGCGCCGGTGGTCCTGGCGCCGGAGGGCACGCGGTTCCCGGTGTTGGAATCGATGCCCCTGCAGAAGGTCGGCGCGTGGTCGTACGGGATCTTCCTGTGGCACCAGCTGATCCTGCTGGCCTCGTTCCCCCTGACCCGTACGTCGTTGTGGGCCCGCCGGATGTACGTCATCTGGCCGGTCACGGTGGCCGGTTCGCTCGCTGCGGGCGCCGCGAGTCACCGCTTCCTCGAGGAGCCCGCGCGCCGGGCACTCGAGCGTCGCTGAAGCGCCGTCCCGATTTCCGACCTCCGTCGGTGAGGTTCGCCTATCGCGATGACTATTGGTCAGGGTAGCCTTTCCTAAAGAAGGCCTGCCTTGGTGGGCGCTGACGCAGACGAAGGGACCTCCCATGACCTCCAGCCCGCCGCTCCCCCAGCACGAGCGCGACTCAGAGTCCGTCGCGGGCCACTGGCTTCTCGCCCGGGTGGGCAAGAAGGTCCTACGCCCCGGCGGCCGCGAGTTGTCGGAGTGGATGGTCCACGCATCCACCGTCACCGGCAAGCGCGTCGTCGAGTTCGCGCCGGGCCTGGGCCTGACCGCGTCGCTGCTGCTGGACGAGTCTCCGTCGTCCTACACCGGGGTCGACTCCGACCCGGAGGCCGTCGAGGTCACGCGATCCGCCATCGGCGGACGGGGTGCCGTGGTCGTGGCCTCTGCGCAGGAGACCGGCCTCGAGTCGGCGTCAGCCGACGTCGTGGTGGGCGAGGCGATGCTCACGATGCAGGGCGATTCGACCAAGAAGCAGATCGTGGACGAAGCCGCCCGTGTGCTCGACTCGGACGGCCGCTACCTCGTTCATGAGCTGTGTCTGGTTCCCGATGACCTGGACGACTCGATCAAGACCGAGATCCGCAAGGACCTGGCCCGGTCGATCCGCGTCAACGCACGCCCGCTCACCGTCTCGGAGTGGAGCGAACTGTTCGAGACAGCCGGATTCGAGGTAGAGGCCACCGAGCTCCGCCCCATGGCGCTGCTCCAGCCGCGGCGCATGCTCGCCGACGAGGGCGTCGTCGGCCTCGCCCGGATAGTCCGCAACCTCCTCCGTGACGCCGACGCCCGAAAGCGGGTGCTGGCGATGCGCAAGACCTTCACCACCCATGACGAGCACATCAGCGCCGTCGGGTTCGTCCTGCGCAAGCGCTGACCCGCCCCGCCATCCCCGGCACTTCTCGCAACCGCTCCTCGGCATGAACGCCCGCTCCCGCCTCCGGGCACGCGGGAGTTCACGAAGAGGAGCGGCTGTGCGTGTGGTGCACACGCGCTGGCGCGGATGCCAGGGGTGGGCGAGTCTCGACCGGAAACGTGCGCGCGGTCAGGAGTCGAACGCGTCGATGATAGCCTGGGCCGCCAGCGCCGCCGTGAGGGTGCCCTCGCGGACCTGCCTCTCCACGTCCGTGGCGGTCTTCCGCACGTCGGGATCGGCCTCGAGCCGCGCCATGAGCGTGTCGCGCACCATCGACCAGGTCCACTCGACCTGCTGCCGGGCACGACGGCCGACGACCTCCCCGACCTTGTCCATCTCGGACTGATGCCGTTGCACGGCGTCCCAGAAGCCGTCGAGTCCCTCTCCCTCGAGCCCCGACATGGTGAGGACCGGGACCTTCCACACCGCATCGGCGGGGCGGACCAGCCGGAGCGCGGCGCCGAGTTCACGCGCGGCCCGCTGGGCGTCCTTGACGTGCGGTCCGTCGGCCTTGTTGACGGCCACCAGGTCCGCGAGCTCGAGCACGCCCTTCTTGATGCCCTGCAACTGGTCGCCGGTGCGCGCGAGGGTGAGAAACGTGAAGCAGTCGACCATTCCGGCGACGGTGACCTCGGACTGGCCCACGCCGACGGTCTCCACGAGGATCACGTCGAAACCGGCGGCCTCCAGCAGCACCATCGACTCCCGGGTCGCCTTGGCGACGCCACCGAGGGTTCCCGACGTCGGAGACGGCCGGATGTAGGCGCGAGGCTCCGTGGAGAGCGTCGCCATCCGGGTCTTGTCCCCGAGGATCGAGCCACCGGTCCGGGTGGATGACGGGTCGACCGCCAGGACCGCGACCTTGTGTCCCTGCTCGACGAGGTACAACCCGAACGACTCGATGAACGTTGACTTGCCGACCCCCGGTACCCCGGTGATCCCGATACGTAGCGCGCCGCCCGAGTGGGGCAAGGCCCCTAGCAGGAGCTGCTGCGCCTTCTCCCGGTGCGTCGGGTTGGTGGACTCGAGCAGCGTGATCGCCCGGGCCAGAGTCGGGCGGCGATCCTCGAGGACGCCCGCCAGCAGGGCGTCGACGTCGATCTCACGACGCGGGCGCGGACCGGTCGCCGCCGGGACCGGCCCGCGCACCGTACCGGTGCCCAAGGTGGTGGACAGACTGCCCGAGAAATTGCCCGACCCCGCGGGGTCGGGTCCGGAGCCGAGGCGGGTCAGGACCCCACCTCCGTGCCGGCCTCCTCGCCCGAGGCGGTCAGCTCGTGCCCGAGCTCGCCCGCCAGCGAACCGAGCAACTCGATCGCGGCCTCCGCGATCACGGTGCCGGGCGGGTAGATCGCGGCCGCGCCGGCATCGTAGAGCTCCTGGAAGTCGCCCGGTGGGACGACACCACCGACGGTGACCATGATGTCCTCACGGCCCACCTCGGCCAGCGCCGCGCGCAGCGCCGGGACCAGCGTGAGGTGGCCGGCGGCAAGCGAGGACACGCCCACGACGTGGACGTCGGCGTCGGCGGCCTGCTGGGCCACCTCCTCCGGTGTCTGGAACAGGGGGCCCATGTCCACGTCGAAGCCGAGGTCGGCGAACGCGGTGCCCACGACCTTCTGGCCGCGGTCGTGGCCGTCCTGACCCATCTTGGCCAGCAGGATGCGGGGACGACGTCCCTCCTGCTCGGCGAATGAGTCGGCCATCTGCATGGCCCGGGTGACGTTGTCCACGGCGCCCTCCTTGGTGACCTCCTGCCGGTACACACCGGACAGGGTCTTGATCTCGGCCTTGTGTCGACCGTAGACCTTCTCGAGAGCGTCCGAGATCTCACCGATACTGGCCTGGGCCCGGGCGGCGTCGATCGCGAGCGCGAGCAGGTTGTTCTCGAGGTCGCTGCTGGGGCCGCCCGAGGCGGCCTCGGTCAGGCGGGCGAGGGCGGCCTGGCAGGCCTGCTCGTCGCGCTCCGCACGGAGCTTCTCGAGCTTGGCGACCTGCTCGGCGCGCACCCGGGAGTTCTCGACCTTGAGGACCTCGATCTCCTGGTCCTCGTCGACGACGTACTTGTTGACGCCGATGACCGGCTGGCGGCCGGAGTCGATACGGGCCTGCGTGCGGGCCGCGGCCTCCTCGATACGCAGCTTGGGGATGCCCTCCCCGATCGCCTGCGCCATGCCGCCGGCCTCTTCGATCTCGAGGAGATGGAGACGGGCCTTGTCGGCGAGCTGAGCCGTGAGCCACTCGATGTAGTAGGAACCCGCCCACGGGTCGATCGGCCGGGTGGTGTTCGACTCCTGCTGCAGGAGCAGCTGGGTGTTGCGGGCGATGCGTGCGGAGAAATCGGTCGGCAGCGCGAGCGCCTCGTCGAGGGCGTTGGTGTGCAGAGACTGCGTGTGGCCCTGCGTGGAGGCCATCGCCTCGATCGCCGTGCGGGCGACGTTGTTGAACACGTCCTGGGCGGTCAGCGACCAGCCGGAGGTCTGCGAGTGGGTACGCAGCGACTTGGACTTCTCATTCTTCGGACCGAACTTCTCGACGAGCTCGCTCCACAGCAGGCGGCCGGCACGCAGCTTGGCGATCTCCATCGAGAAGTTCATACCGATGGCCCAGAAGAAGGACAGCCGCGGCGCGAACTTGTCGATGTCGAGTCCGGCCTCGAGCCCGGCGCGGATGTACTCGACACCGTCGGCCAGCGTGTACGCGAGCTCGAGGTCGGCCGTCGCCCCAGCCTCCTGGATGTGGTAGCCGGAGATCGAGATCGAGTTGAACCGCGGCATCTTCTGCGAGGTGTACGCGAAGATGTCCGAGATGATCCGCATCGACGGCTTGGGCGGGTAGATGTAGGTGTTGCGGACCATGAACTCCTTGAGGATGTCGTTCTGGATGGTCCCCGCGAGCTGCTCCGGCGTCACCCCCTGCTCCTCTGCCGCCACGACGTAGAACGCCAGGATCGGTAGCACCGCGCCGTTCATCGTCATGGACACCGACACCGCCGACAGGTCGATGCCGTCGAACAGCTCACGCATGTCGAGGATGGAGTCGATCGCGACGCCGGCCATACCGACGTCGCCCGCCACGCGCGGGTGATCGGAGTCGTAGCCACGGTGTGTGGCCAGGTCGAACGCGACCGACAGGCCCTTCTGGCCGGCGGCCAGGTTGCGACGATAGAAGGCGTTGGACTCTGCGGCGGTGGAGAAGCCCGCATACTGGCGGATCGTCCACGGCTGGTTGACGTACATCGACGGGTACGGCCCGCGCAGGAACGGGGCGGCGCCGGGCACGGTGTCCAGCGGGAAGGGGGTGACCTCGTCGCCTGCGGCCTCCTCGGTCGCGGCGCCGGCCGTGCCCTTCTCCACGCCGTCACGGTCGGCCTTGGTGTACACGCGCTTGACGTCGATGCCCTCCGGGGTCTCCCAGTGTGCGTCGGCGGCGACGCCGCCCTCGACCGCGGTGCCCGCGGCCTCGGTGTCGGCGGCGGCCTCGCGGAGGGGGGCGGTGCTGAAATCGGGGAAGGTCGTCATCTCACTTCACTCCCAGCTGGTCGAGGAGGGTGGACAGGGCGGCGACGGCGTCGATGCCGAGACCCAGGTACCCGTCGGGGCGGTCGGTGGCGTCGGCGGGGAAGCCCTTCTCGGCACCCGCGAGGTACACGGTCGTCACACCGGCGGCGCGCAGGGCGGCGACGGCATCCGAGCCCTCGGCGGCGTAGCGCTTGTCGGCGCCACAGATCACGGCGACCTCGGCGTTCTCGCGAGCATCGGCGTACTGACCGGCCTCGGTGACGCCCGGGTTGCGGGCCTCGATTCCGCCGGCGGCGAGAAGGTTGGCGACGAAGGTCACGCGGGGCGTGGTCTCCGCCTGCGGGCCGAGGCCGGCGACGAGGACCGTCGGACGCGATCCGGTTGATTCGAGATGGGCGTCGGAGCGGTCACGCAGGTCCTCGAAGGCGCGACCGTAACGGTAGCCCCCGCCTCTTCGACGGGACTCGTCGAACGCGGGCTCACCGAGGTTCGGGAACTCCGAGACACCGGTGATCGGGGCCTTGCGGTGCGCGATGTCGGCGTCACGGGCGTCCCGAACCCGGGCGATGGACTCGGCCACGGAGCCGGAGCCGATCGCGGCGGTGAGGCCGCCCGCGGCTTCGATGGTCTGCAGGACGGACCACGCGGCGTCGGCAAGCGAGTCGGTGAGCGACTCGACGTACCAGGAGCCACCGGCGGGGTCCACGACGTGGCCCAGGTGGGACTCCTCGAGAAGCAGCAGCTGGGTGTTGCGGGCGATGCGGTCGGCGAAGGAGCGGGACGTGCTCTGGAGACCGCCGGGAACCGAGGCGTCGAACGGCAGGACCGTGACGGAGGTGGCACCGCCGACGCCCGCCCCGAATGCGGCGAGCGTGGTGCGGAGCATGTTCACCCACGGGTCGCGACGCGACATCATCGCAGAGGAGGTGACCGCGTGCTGCGCGGCGCCGCCGGCCTCCGGGGCGCCGAGGAGCTCCGCGGCACGGGCCCACATGAGGCGACCGGCGCGGAACTTGGCGATCGAGGCGAACTGGTCGTCGGTCGCGGCCAACCGGAACGAGATCTGGCGGAGCGCGGCGTCGGCGGGCATTCCCGCCGAGATCAGGGCACGCACGTACTCGAGCCCGGCCGCGACGGCGTAGGCGAGCTCCTGGGCGTCCCCGGCGCCCTCGGCGTGGAACACGGTGCCGTCAGCGACGAACGTCCGGATGGTCTCCTCGCGCTCTGAGACCCGGGCGGCCAGACGCACGGCGGCGTCCAGTCCGATGGAGCCGACCCCGGCGTAGGCGGCGGTGACCGGGGCGGCACCCAGATCGGCGACCACGGCCGAGCGGTCCTGCACCCCGTCACCGGCGGTCCGGCGCTGGTCGAGTAGTTCGAGGTAGGCCTCGGCGACCTCCACCAGATCGGTTCCGGACTCGAAGGTCACCGGCGCCAGATCCAGGTAGACGTCCTTGAGGACGGCGGCCAGATCGGCGGCCTCGACGGTGAGCCACAGTGCCGAGACACCCTGCTCGAGCTGGTCGAGGATCCGCGTGTTGACCTGCGAGACGTCACCGGTGGCCTCGACGCGGGCACTGACGTGCCAGCCGTTCTCCGGAAGTCCCGCACGGTGCCCGCCACGGACGTAGGGGAACTCCCCCGGCGCCGGACGCTCTGCGATCTCGTCCGCCCGCGTGTACAGCGGGTTGATCTCGATCCCGTCCCGCGTGGTCGCGATCAGCGAACGCCAGGCGTCATCAGGCATGTCGGCGGGATCCTTGCGGGCGGCCTTCGCGAGGACGGCTCCCACAGATGCGTACCAGGAGTGAAGGTCAGGACCTGGGGTCGGACTGGTCACCGGTACCTCGTTCTCTTGTGGAGTGAAGGGGGTCACCTCGGGACTCTAGTGCAGCGCTTCACACCGCAGGAACACGCCCTGGAGTGCGGGGAGTTCTCGGGGGGAGAACCCCGGGGCCCGTGGGGCTACAGTCATCCCGGTGCGCGGACGGGTGATCGGTTGGGTGGTGGCGGTCGTTGTCGTCGTCGTCCTCGCGACCCTCGTTCCCGCCCCGGGGCTGGAACAGCTTCGCTCCTGGGCGGGCCAGCTCGGACCGTGGTTCGCACCGGCGTTCTTCGCGGCGTACGCGGTGGTCGCCGTCGCGCCGGTCCCCCGCTCGACGTTCACCTATTCGGCGGCGGTGCTCTTCCCGCCCGCGGTGGCCATCCCGTGGTCCCTCGTGTCGACCGGCATCGCCGCAGCGCTCGCCTTCGAACTCGTACGGCGGCTCGGACACAAACGCACCGCGGCGCTGCGCGCCGACCCGCGGATCGCGAAGGTGGACGCGCGCCTGCAGCGCCGGGGTTGGCTGTCGGTGGGCAGCCTGCGACTCGTCCCGGCCGTGCCGTTCTCGGTCGTCAACTACGCCGCCGCGCTGACCTCGATCCGGCGACGTCAGTTCCTGCCGGCGACCGTGATCGGCAGCGCACCCGGCACGGTCGCCGCGATCATGCTCGGCAACTCGCTCACCGCGGGCGAGGGCACCGCGGCACTGTGGGCGACCGCCGGGTTCGCCGCAGTAGGCCTGGCGGGGATGGCGCTGGATGCGCGGATGCCGGTCACGCGGGCTCCGTGACGAAATCCACCAGCCTTTCCACCGCGCCGAGCAACGTCGGCTCGACGTCGCGGTAGCTGCTGACCGACGACAGCACGTGACGGAACCCGTCGGCGGGCTCGCCCCAACCCAGGCGGGAGCAGATGCCGGTCTTCCAGTCCTCGCCGCGGGGGACGACCGGCCACTCGCGGATACCGACGGCGGCGGGTTTGACCGCCTGCCAGATGTCGACGTACGGGTGACCGGTCACCAGGACGTCCCCGCCCAGCCCGGCCACGATCCGCGACTCCTTGCTGCCCTCGACCAGGTGGTCCACCAGGACGCCGAGGCGCGCCTGCGGCGTCGGGCCGAAGTCGGCCACGAGCCCGGGCAGGTCATCGATGCCGTGGAGCGGCTCCACCACGATGCCCTCGACCCGGAGGTCATGGCCCCAGATCTTCTCCACCAGCGCCGCGTCGTGGATCCCCTCCACCCAGATCCGGCCCGCACGGGCGGTCCGGGCGCGGAGTCCCTCGACCTTCCGCGAACCCGAGGCCGTCACCGCGGGCCCGGTGGTCGCTCGGGGCGCGGGCTTGCGCAGTGTCACCGGTGATCCGTCGAGGAGGAACGCCGACGGCGTCATGGCGAAGAGGCGGACCCGGCCGTGTCGGTCCTCGAGCTTGACGAACTCGCCGTCGTAACTCCGGTCGAAGCCCACGACCGCGCCGCAGAATCCCGACCCGGCGTCCTCGACCACCAGATCCCGCTCGGCGTCCACGACGGGGACCTGCGGGCGGCGTCGCCGCGCAGTTCCGGACAGGACGTCGGAGCCGTACATATCAGCCATGGCGTGACACCGTAGCCGCCGCGACGACGATCGGGGCGGTGGCGCACCGGCGGTAGGATCGATCGTCATGTCACGACCCCTCGCCACCAGTACCGCGCTCTCCCCCGCGTGGGCGCTGCCCCTGCACCTGCTGCGCACCGCGTGGGCGGACCAACCGTTCGATGCCCTGAGCTCGTACGTCAGCGGCCTCGCCCAGTCCCACCTGGTCGAGATCGTCGGCGAGCCGGTCGCCGGGCTCGCCGACGTGGATCCGGCGGCCGGGGCAGTGGGGATGCTGCCGGACATCGTGCGGCACCTGCGCCGTGTCGGCGCGTCCCACCCCGCCGCGGAGATCCTCTCGCTCCTCACCACCGCGCCCGGCGACTCGTCGAGCCTTCCGCCCGTTCCCGCGGTGCGTGCCGATGTGGCGGAGGCCGGATGGGGCGTTCTGATCCGGGATCCGCAGAGCCGCGAGGGGCTGTGCCTGACCTGTGTGCGGCCGCATGTCGACGTCCTACGGTGGCGGATCCGGGGCGTCACCGACTGCCCGGTGGCGCCCCAGCCGGCCGGGCCGTCGGAGGCGTTGTACGAACTCGGCCGTGCCGTGGAGGACGCCGCCGAGCTCATCGAACGGTCCGCGGCCGCTCAGGGGGCAGGCGCCGCCGGCCCGATAGACGTGCACGCAGCCGTCACCCGCGTCCCCGCGGGACTGCCCGCGCGCGTGCTCGAACTCGTCGATCGCATCGACAGGGTCGAGGCGATCACCTCGCTCGCCCTGGCCCGGCCGGGGCTCGGCGTCGACCCCGCGACGCGCGAGCCGATCCTGCGCCGCCTGGTGGCGGTGAAGGACGCGGCGCGTCGGTCCGCCGTGGCCGCCGCCGGCGAATCGGCGCTACGGGAGTGGGGACCCCGCTGAACGTCACTGTTCAGCGGGCGCAGCAGCCGATCCCGCAGCGGGCCCCGTTGCGGTTGCGACCGAGCGCGGGAACGCTGCCCGGTCGTGGCTGCGTGGTGCCGGACTCGACCTCGTCGAGCAGCTCGACGACCATCCGGGCGAACTCCCGGCTCGGGCCGGGCGTCGCGCAGCGGGTGACGGTCACGCCCAGCTCGCGGACCTCGTCCACGAGCTCGGTGTCGAGGTCCCAGATGACCTCCACGTGATCGGAGATGAACCCGATCGGGACGACGACGACATCGCGGGTGCCGCGGCTGGTGGCGAGATCGCTGACGTGGTCCACCACGTCCGGCTCGAGCCACGGGACGCTCGGCGGCCCGGAACGCGACTGCCACACGACGTCGTACTCCGCCACCCCGGCTGCCCCGGCGACGAGCCGCGAGGCCTCCTGGACCTGACGGCTGTAGAGGTGGCCGCCCAGCGCGGGCGGGCCCGCCACCTCGTCGGCCGCATCGGGGACGGAATGGGCGGTGAAGACCACCCGCGCACCCGGGGCCGCGGCGTCGATCGCCCGGCGCAGGTCCGCGGCGAAGCGCTCCACGAACAGCGGGTGGTCATAGAACTGGCGTAGCCGGATCATCGTGGGCGCGCCCGCGACCTGCTGCCGGACGCGCTCGATGTCCTCGTTGTACTGGGCGCACCCGGAATAACCACCCCATGCGGAGGTGGCGAACACCGCGGCGTGGCGAACCCCGTCGGCCACCATCCGGCGGACGGTGTCCTCGGCCATCGGCGTCCAGTTCCGGTTGCCGAAATACACCGGCAGGTCGCGTCCCCGATCGGCCAACTCGGCCTCGATGTTGGCGATGATCTCGCGGTTGAGGTCGTTGATAGGGCTACGCCCGCCCAGGTGCCGGTAATGCGTGGCCACCTCTTCGAGCCGCTCCCTCGGGATACCGCGGCCCCGGGTGACGTTCTCGAGGAACGGGATCACGTCCTCCTGCCCCTCGGGGCCGCCGAAGGACAGGAGCAGCAGTGCGTCCACCGGGCCCGCGGCCGGGTTCGGGTCTGTCACGTCACTGTCCCTGTTCGCTGAAGGACACGGTGCCGGCGCCGCCGTCGGCATAGACCACGGTGCCGGTGGTCGCCGCCATCAGATCCGAGAGCAGGGCGACGGCGGTGGTGGCGACTGCGGTCGGGTCCTCGACGTTCCAGCCGAGGGGCGCCCGTCGCGCCCACTCCCCCTGCATCTGGTCGAGCTCCCCGCCCGGACCGAGCGCATCACCGGCGATCGCCTTGGCGGCGAGGGTCTTGATCGGCCCAGCCGCGATGAGGTTCGAGCGGACCTGATCCGGCCCCAGCTCCCGGGCGACGTAGCGGTTCACTGCTTCGAGGGCGTTCTTGGCGACCGACATCCAGTTGTAGAACGGCATCGATAACCGCGGATCAAAATCCAGTCCGATGATCGACGCACCCTGGTTCAGGAGCGGTCGAACGGCCTTGGCCAGGGACGCGTAGGAATAGGCGGAGACCTCCAGCGCCACCGCCACGTCCTTCCACGGGGCGTCGAGGAACGGGTCGCCGAGACAGCTCGGCGGAGCGAAGCCGATGGAGTGCACCACGCCGTCCAGTGAACCCGTGTGCTCGCGGACCCGGCCGACCAGAGCCGCCAGGTCCTCGTCGCTCTGCACGTCCAGCTCGACCACCGGCGGGCGCTCCGGAAGTCGCTTGGAGATGGCCTTGACCAGCGACGGCCGTCCGAACGCGGTGAGGATGACCTTCGCACCGTGGAGCTGGCAGTGCTTGGCGATGTGGAAGGCGATCGACGCGTCGGTGATGACGCCGGTGACGAGGATCGTCTTACCGGCGAGCAGCCCGGTGCCCGCGCCCGTGTTGTCGGTGTCGGTCCGGCTCATGTCAGTGCCCCATTCCCATTCCGCCGTCGACCGGGATCACGGCCCCGGAGATGTAGCCGGCGTCGTCACCGGCGAGGAAGCTCACGGCCCCGGCGACGTCGTCCGCCGAGCCCTTGCGGCCGAGCGGGATCGCCGCGACTGCGAGCTCCTGGGTCTTGTCGTCGAGGTCCGCGGTCATGTCGGTGTCGATGAACCCGGGGGCCACGACGTTGGCCGTGATGTTGCGCGAACCGAGTTCGCGGGTCAGCGACCGTGCCATGCCGATCAGCCCGGCCTTCGAGGAGGCGTAGTTGACCTGGCCGGCGGTGCCGGACTGCCCGACCACCGAGCCGATGAAGATCATCCGCCCGAACCTGGCCCGCAGCATCCCGCGCGATGCGCGCTTGGCGACCCGGAACGCCCCGGCGAGGTTCGCTTCGACCACTCGCGTGAACTGCTCGTCCTTCATGCGCATCAGCAGGGTGTCGTCGGTGATGCCGGCGTTGGAGACGATCACCTCGACGGGCCCGAACTCCGCCTCGACCGCGGTGAACGCGGCATCGACCGAGTCGGCGTCGGTGACGTCGCACCGGACCCCGAAGAGGCCCTCGGGGGCGCCGGAGCCGCGGTGGGTGACCGCGACCCGGTGGCCGTCCGCGCGGAGTCGTTCGGCGACCGCCCTGCCGATCCCCCGGTTACCGCCGGTGACGAGGACTGTCCGTGGCGCGGTGTCGCGCCTGCTCTCGGAAACCATGTGCCCACCCTAGCGAGCGGCTCCCCCGGGTCGGACCGCGAGTGCTCCGGTTACGCAGGGGGGTCGGCGTCAGGGGATACGCCTGTGTGCGGTGAGCGAGCCGGCGGCCGCGAGCATCGCCAAGAGCGAACCGGCGATGAGCCACGGCCGGGAGGCGTCCGCCTTCTTCCACTCGTAGCCGATCTGCTCCTCGAGGGTCCGGTAGACCGAGTCGAGCTCCTCGAGGCTGGAGGCGGTGAAGAAGTCGCCGCCGGACAACTCGGCGATGGTCTTGAGGGAGGCGTCATCGACCGGCACCGGCTGCGGGCGTCCCTGGATGTCGACGGTGCCGTACATGGTGCCGAACGAGATGGTGGACACGGGGATTCCGGCCTCCGCGGCGCGCTCGGCCGCGGTGAAGGCGCCCCGTTCCTCGGTCGGCTGCGCGGGGACCGTCTCCTTGCCGTCGGACAGGAGCACGATCCGTGCCGGCGGCGCCTGATCCGGGCCGCCGAGGCTCTCGGTGAAGGTCGTGATGGCCTGGGTGGCGGTGTAGATGGCCTCGCCGGTGGCTGTGCGCTCGTCGAGGCGTAGTCGTTCGACCGCGCGCACCACGGGGCCCCGGTCGGTGGTGGGTGCCACGAGCATCGAGGCGGTCCCGGCGTACGAGACCAGGCCGAGGTTGACGCCCTGGGTGAGGTTGTTGGCGAAGGTCGTCGCCGCCTGCTGCGCGGCCTCGATCCTCGAGGGGGCGACGTCGGTGGCCTCCATGGAGAGGGAGACGTCGACGACGAGCATCACCGTCGCCCGGTTACGGGGGACCTTCTGCTCCTTCTGGGGCGCGGCCATCGCGATCACGAGGCTGACCATCGACAGGATGAGCAGCACCGCCGGGACATGCGTGAACCACCGCCGGCCCCGGGTGTCCACCGACCGGAGAACGCCGAAGTTGCCGAAGCGGACCGTCCTGCGCTTCTTGGACCGCAGGGCGATGATGTACCCGATCGTGATGGCCAACGGCGCGGCGAGCAGGAGCAACCACAGCGGGTGCTGGAACTCGGACAAGCTCATGGGGTCGCCTCCTCCGCGGGCTGTTCACCGGGCAGGTCGCGGTCCAGGTTCTCCCCGGTGGGCAGCCCGCCCTGCCTGCGGACACCGACGAAGTCGATCACGTCACGGACCCAGTCGCGGTCGGTGCGCAGCGCCAGGACGGGGGCGCCGCAGCGGCGTAGCGCTGTGTGAACCGCGGCGCGATGCTCGGCGGCCACACGCCGATAATCCGCCGCGAGAGCATCGTCCACCTCGAGTTCGAGGACCTCTCCAGTTGCGGGATCCTGCAGCAGCGCGGCGCCGACGGCCGGAAGGGCGATGTCGAGTGGGTCGGCCACGTGCACGGCCAGGAACTCGTGGCGGGTGCCGAGGACGCGGAGCGAGCGCTCCCAGTCGATCTCGGACAGGAAATCCGAGATCACCACGACCAGTCCGTGCCGCCGCGCCGCGTTGCGGACGGCGTGGAGGCAGTCGACGAGCGCACCTCCCGGTGCGACCTCCGGAGCGGCGCGGGAGACATCCTCGAGCAGCCGCCGGACGTGGTCCCGCCCCCCGGTGGCGCGCAGTACGCGGGGCCGACCGTCACCGGTCAGGATCATGCCCACCCGACTGCCGCCACCGGCGGAGAGGAATCCGACCGTCGCGACAGCGGCCTCCACGAGCCGGCGCTTGGCGCCGTGCCGGCCCTCGACGTCCAGCGACGCGGACAGGTCGACGACGAGCCACGTCTCCAGCTCGCGGTCGGCGATGGTCTGTCGGATATGCGGGATGGTCGTCCGGGCGGTCACGGACCAGTCCATCGTCCGGACGTCGTCACCGGGCTCGTAGGCGCGGGCCTCCCCAGGCTCGGTACCGGGGCCGGGGAGCAGACCCCGGTGATCACCGTTGAGGACACCGTCCAGTCGCCGTGTGACGAGCAACTCGAGCTGGTTCAGGGCGGCACGGGACGACACGTCGCCCCGGTCGTCGCGCCGCTCCCCCTCCGCGGAGGTCACGGTGAGGGCGGCGGGCCGGCCTGGGCCGGGACCGCGCTTATCTGCGGCAGCGGGACGGCCTCGAGCACCCGGCGGACGACCGTGTCCGCGGTGATCTCGTCAGCGAGCGCGTCGTAGGTGAGGACGAGCCGATGGCGCAGCACGGCGGGCAGGACGTCGACGATGTCCTGGGGCACCACGTAGTCGCGTCCGCGGACAAGGGCGAGGGCGCGCGCCGCGGTGACCGTTCCCAGGGTGGCTCGGGGCGAGGCGCCGTAGGCGAGCCACCGGGCCACGTCCTCGAGTCCGTGGCGCGCGGGCTCGCGGGTCGCGATCGTCACGCGCACCACGTAGTCGACGAGTGCGTGGTGGACGAAGACCTCGCGTACGGACGCTTGTAGTCGCTGCAGCGCGTCCACACCCAGGATCCGGGTCGGCTCTGGCGGGGTGGCGCCCATCCGGTAGACGATCTCCCGCTCCTCCTCTGGACTCGGGTAGTCCACGACGAGCTTGAACAGGAACCGGTCGCGCTGTGCTTCGGGGAGTTGGTAGACGCCCTCGCTCTCGATCGGGTTCTGGGTGGCCATGACCAGGAACGGTGACGGCATGGGGAACGTCTGTCCGCCGATCGAGACATGCCCTTCGGCCATGACCTCCAGCAGCGCCGACTGGACCTTGGCGGGGGCGCGGTTGATCTCGTCGGCCAGCACGAAATTGGCCAGGATCGGTCCGAGCTCCACCTCGAACTCCTCGCGGCCCTGCCGGTAGATCCGGGTGCCGACGATGTCGGCGGGCACCAGGTCCGGGGTGAACTGGAGGCGCCGGAAGGACCCGCCCACCACCGTGGCGAAGGTCTCCACCGTCAGGGTCTTAGCCACGCCCGGCACACCTTCGAGAAGGATGTGTCCGCGGGAGAGCAGACCGACGAGGATCATCTCGATGAGCCGGTCCTGGCCCACCACGACCTTCTTGACCTCGTAGACCGCCCGCTCGAGCAGCCGCGCGTCCTCGGCCGCGGAGGCCGCGGATCCGGCGGGAGGCTCGCCCTGGGACGTCAACTGGTCGGGGTGGGTATCGCTCACCGCGGCGGGCTCCTTCGCGTGATCGGATGTTCCGGTCGCCCGGGGCGCTGCCGTCGGGCGGACATGGGGACGACCCTACCGGGATGCGCCTGCCACCGACCGGTCACCGTCGCCCGGCGGGCGCGTCACCGCGGTGCGGCGTCAGACCAGTCGGACGGCCATCGGGCTGATGCCGGCCATACGGACGGGTGAGATCTTGACGACGTCGCCGGACTGCGGTGCCTCGACCATCTTCCCGTCGCCGAGGTAGAGGGCGACGTGCCCGGGCCAGAACAGCATGTCGCCGCGCTTGCGATCGGCCACGGGAACCTGCGGTCCCGCGGTGTACTGGTAGCCGGTGTAGTGCGGCAGCGCCTTCCCGACACCTGCGAACGCGTAGATCATCAGTCCGGAGCAGTCGAAGCCGACCTTGTTGTAGTCCCCGTGACTGTCCGCCACGCCGCCGTCGCGGATGCCCTTGGTGGGGCCGTTGGCGTCGCCGCCGCCCCAGGCGTAGGTCACGCCGAGCTGTGACAGCGCACGGTTGACGACGGTCTCCACGCGGGCCGAGCTCGACGGTGTGCCGGCGTCGACGCCGCCATTGCCCTGGCCCGGCCTGGTCGGGGCGGCCGGACCGTCGGCGAGTGAGCCGAAGTCGGCCGCGCTGATAGCGTCGGCGACCTGCTGGACGATGGCCTCGGTGTCGCCGTTGATGCCGGCGTCCACGGCTGCCCCGACACTGCCGGCGTCGATCGCCCCGCCCGCAGCACGGGTGAGCTCATCCGAGGACCCGCCGGCGAACTGCCGGATGGCGCCGAGATCGAGGTGGGAGGGCAGGGCAAAGGCGATGTCAGCCGCCTGCCGGCCGGCTTCGGGCTGGTCGGCGAGCGCACGGACGGCATGTTCGCGCATCGCGGTCTCGTCGACGGTGACCTCGTTCGCGCCGCCTGTGGCGGGCCCCGCCGGGGACGCCCCGGCGGCGGCGAGTGCGGTCTGCTGTTCTTCGAGGTCGCGGGTGAGCTGCTCGACCTCCGATTCGAGGGTGGTGACCTCGCTCGAGACTGACGTGACCTGGGCCGCTGCGCCGTCACGGCGAGCCGAGGCGTCGTCGTATCGCTGCGCTGCCGCCTCCCGGGCGCCGAGCGCTTCACTCTCCCTGCGGGCGGCCTCATCGGCGGCGGCGACCATGTCGCCCACCACGCTCCGCTGATCGGCTGCTGCCCGCTGCAGGTACTCCTGGCGGAGGCCGGCGTCGGCCGGGTCGCCGGGGTCGAGTAGCGCTGATGCGGCGCCAGGGGCGGTGCCCTGGCGGTGCAGGAGCCGCGAGTAGTCGTCCAGGGTTCCGCGCGCCGACTCGACACCCGACTCGGCCTTCTCGCGTTCGGTCACGGTGCGGTCGGCATCCGCGATGGCGCGATCGAGTTCGACGCGGGCCATCTGCAGATCGACCAGCGATTTGTTGACGTCCTCGCGCGCGACGGCGATCCCCTCGCGTTTCGCATCGAGACGAGCTGTGGCGTCGGCGACCGCACGGATCAGACCACTGATGTCACCCGGGGCGACCCGGGTGGCTTCCTGGGCGGTGGCGACAGGTACCTGGACGACGGCGGTGCCGGTCGCCAGGACGAGAGCCGCGGCGACGGCGGCGCGCCCGGGCGCACGGCCGGGGCTTCTACGGTTGCGCACCCCACGGGTGCGCCGCGACGAATGGTCGGGCTCCACGTTTCACCTTCCGCTGACCGCACCGGGGTGCGGCGTCTCGCGCGGCCCGTTCGACGGGTCGCGTGCCCGAGTCGGTGGAGGACGTCCCGTGATGCCTTCCCCTGCGCCACTGGAGTCACAACCGGCTCGGTAGAACCTATGGTTCCTTAAGCACCGTAGGTCACAGCGAGCACATGTGAAACATCAGGCGGCAAAATACACTGCTGTAACTTGAAAAACCGGTTTCGCGGCGGCGTGTCGCCGTGGATGTGGTACCGATGGCCTCGCCTCCGATGGCGGGCGAGACGCGGCGGGGCGGCGGTGGAGCGGCCGGTCGTGAACGCGGAGGTGAGACGTGCTCCGGGTGGGTCAGCGGCGTCGGCGGCGCAGGACCGTGGCGAACGCGATCACGGCCACGATGGCAAGGACGAGGGTGATCGCGGTGAGTGCACCCCAGGGCGGGGCGGGGGCGGCGACTTTGTGGGCGAAGACCGATGCCGAGGCGACCGGATCGAACTCCTCCCATGCGTCGTCCTGCCCTGCCTCGAGGCGGTGGCGCGGGATCGTGTCGCTGGAACTGCCCACGAATGCCGGCGTCCGGACGAAGATGGTGCCCTCGAACTCCTCGTTGAGGAACGCCGCCAGATCCCTGGCGTCGGTGTATACGGCGGCGGGCGCCTCGGTGTAGACGACCTTCAGGTCGAGGCCGCGCTCGGCCGCGTCGTCCACCACGGTGCGGAGCCCGTCGACGAACGGCTCCGGCGCGGCCACCCCGTCGTCCGCGAGGTCGGCGACGACGGCCTGGTAGTCGAGCCAGTACGGGACCTCGCCCAACTGCAACGACAACAGGGGCTCGTCCACATAGGCGAGGGTCGTCACGGCGTCATCGGGGTCGTCCACGTCGGACATGGTGCCACCTCGTCGTCGTCGTCCGGGAGCGCACGCGCCGAACGGCGTCAGATCCGGTACCGCTCCCCACGTTCGGGCGTGCCGGGCGCTAAACAGGACGGGCGTACTGCTAAATTGGTGGTCGCAGACCGGGCAGAGGGTCCACAATGGATCCTGTGTCCGACCCGGCGTCGCCCGAAGTACGACACAGGCGACACCGGGAGGGATGACTAACCGACATTCACACCACGAGTGGAGCTGACGTGACAGCAAGCATTGACAGCTTTGGCGCCAAGGGGACCCTTGAGGTCGGCGGCGAGGCCTACGAGATCTACCGCCTCTCGGCGGTCGAGGGAGCCGAGAAGCTCCCCTATTCCCTCAAGGTACTGACGGAGAACCTCCTTCGTACCGAGGACGGCGCCAACGTCACCAAGGCGCACATCGAGGCGCTCGCCGGCTGGGATCCGAGCGCCGAACCCGACACGGAGATCCAGTTCACGCCGGCGCGCGTGATCATGCAGGACTTCACCGGCGTGCCGTGCATCGTCGACCTGGCCACCATGCGTGAGGCCGTCGAGACCCTCGGTGGCGACCCGAACAAGGTCAACCCGCTGGCGCCCGCCGAGATGGTCATCGACCACTCGGTGATCATCGAGTCGTTCGGCGGACCGAACTCCTTCGAGAAGAACGTCGAGATCGAGTACCAGCGCAACGAGGAGCGGTACCAGTTCCTGCGCTGGGGCCAGGGCGCCTTCGACGACTTCAAGGTCGTCCCCCCGGGGACCGGCATCGTCCACCAGGTCAACATCGAGTACCTCGCCCGCTCGGTTATGGTGCGGGGCGGCCAGGCGTACCCGGACACCTGTGTCGGCACCGACTCGCACACGACCATGGAGAACGGGCTCGGCGTGCTCGGCTGGGGCGTCGGCGGCATCGAGGCCGAGGCCGCCATGCTGGGCCAGCCCATCTCGATGCTCATCCCGCGCGTCGTGGGCTTCAAGCTCACCGGCTCGATCAAGCCGGGCGTCACCGCGACCGACGTGGTACTCACCATCACCGAGATGCTGCGCAAGCACGGTGTGGTGGGCAAGTTCGTGGAGTTCTACGGTGCGGGTGTCGCGGCCGTGCCGCTCGCCAACCGCGCCACCATCGGCAACATGAGCCCGGAGTTCGGTTCGACCTGTGCCATGTTCCCGATCGACGGCGAGACCATCGACTACCTGCGCCTGACCGGTCGCGACGAGGAGCAGCTCGCCCTCGTGGAGGCCTATGCCAAGGAGCAGGGCATGTGGCTCGACCCCGAGGGCACCGAGCCGGTGTTCTCCGAGTACCTCGAGCTGGACCTGGGCGAGGTCGTGCCGTCCATCGCCGGCCCCAAGCGCCCGCAGGACCGCATCGAGCTGTCCGACTCCAAGAGCGCGTTCCGCAAGGACATCCACAACTACGTCCACAGCGGCAGCGGGAACGACGACGTCCGCGACATGGTCGCCGAGGGCGGGGCCACCCCGCCCGTCCCCCACGGCGCCAAGCTGTCCTTCGCGGACGACGGTTCCGTGCGAGCCGACGCCTCCGTCGGGTCCGACGGCCGCCCCTCGCTGCCCGTGCCGGTGACGGTCGATGGCGGCAAGGAGATGATCCTGGACCACGGCATCGTCACGATCGCCTCGATCACCTCGTGCACCAACACCTCCAACCCGTCGGTCATGATCGGCGCCGGTCTCCTCGCGCGCAAGGCCCACGAGAAGGGCCTCACCGCCAAGCCGTGGGTCAAGACGTCCATGGCCCCGGGCTCGCAGGTCGTCACCGAGTACTACGAGCGCGCCGGCCTGTGGCCCGACCTCGAGGCGCTCGGCTTCTACCTGGTCGGCTACGGCTGCACCACCTGCATCGGCAACTCGGGCCCGCTGCCGGAGGAGATCTCGTCGGCGATCCAGGAATACGACCTCACCGCCACCGCGGTGCTGTCCGGTAACCGCAACTTCGAGGGCCGGATCAATCAGGACGTCAAGATGAACTACCTGGCGTCCCCGCCCCTGGTCATCGCGTACGCGATCGCCGGCACGATGGACTTCGACTTCGAGGCCGACGCCCTGGGCAACGACAAGGACGGCAACCCCGTCTACCTCAAGGACATCTGGCCCTCCTCCGAGGAGATCGAGTCGACCATCAAGGCCTCCATCTCCTCCAAGGAGTACACGGAGAAGTACGCCGACGTGTTCGCCGGTGACGAGCGCTGGCGTGGCCTGAGCACTCCGGACGGCAAGACCTTCGAGTGGGACGACAAGTCGACCTACGTGCGCAAGGCCCCGTTCTTCGACGGCATGGAGATGGAGCCGGACCCGGTCTCGGACATCAAGGGCGCACGCGTCCTGGCCAAGCTCGGCGACTCGGTCACCACCGACCACATCTCGCCGGCCTCGACCATCAAGCCGGGTACCCCGGCTGCGCAGTACCTCGACGCGAACGGCGTGGAGCGGAAGGACTACAACTCCTTCGGTTCGCGTCGTGGCAACCACGAGGTCATGATCCGCGGTACCTTCGCCAACATCCGTCTGCAGAACCAGCTGCTGGACGGTGTGTCGGGCGGCTACACCCGGGACTTCACCCAGGAGGGCTCGCCGCAGGCGTTCATCTACGACGCCGCCCAGAACTACGCGGCGCAGGACATCCCGCTCGTCGTGCTCGGCGGCAAGGAGTACGGCACCGGTTCGTCCCGTGACTGGGCCGCCAAGGGCACCCGTCTGCTCGGCGTGCGTGCCGTGATCACCGAGTCGTTCGAGCGTATCCACCGCTCCAACCTCATCGGCATGGGCGTCATCCCGCTGCAGTTCCCCGAGGGCGAGTCGCACGAGACCCTCGGCCTCGACGGCACCGAGTCGTTCGACATCTCGGGCATCGAGGAGCTGAACAACGGCACCACGCCCGAGACGGTCAAGGTCGTCGCCACCAAGCAGGACGGCGGAACCGTCGAGTTCGACGCCAAGGTGCGCATCGACACCCCGGGCGAGGCGGACTACTACCGCAACGGCGGCATCCTGCAGTACGTGCTGCGCAACATGATCAAGGGCTGATCCCCTCTCACATCGACGGCGGTGTGTGGTCGACCTGCTCGATGCGGGGCGACTGCGCACCGCCGCGGTGTATCTGAAGGAAGGTGACTGACATTGCCCAGGGTCAGCCAGGACCACATCGACGCACGACGTCGCCAGATCCTGTCCGGGGCGCGCGGGTGCTTTGCGGAGTACGGGTTCGAGGGTGCCACCGTGCGCCGGCTGGAGGAGGCCACCGGGATGAGCCGGGGCGCGATCTTCCACCACTTCGACGACAAGGACGCGCTCTTCCTCGCGCTGGCGGACGACGACGCCGCGGCGATGGCCGCCACCGTCGCCGAGCAGGGGCTGGTCCAGGTGATGCGGGAGATCCTCACCGACCCGCTGGAGTTCTCCTGGCTGGGCACCCGGCTGGAGATCGCCCGGCGGATCCGCACCGACCCCGAGTTCCGCGAGCGCTGGACGGACCGTCAGGCGGAGGTCGATGCCGCGATCGTCGCCCGGCTCCGAGAGCAGAAGGCCTCGGGCCGTATGCGCACCGATATCCCCGCCGACGTGCTGCGGGTCTATCTCGACATCGTGTTGGACGGCCTCATCACCCACCTGGCCACCGGGCGCGGCACCGACCACGTGGCCGAGATGCTGGATCTGGTGGAGGCGTCGCTCCGTGTCACCCGCGACTGAGCGGTCGGCGTAGGTTGGGGTGCATGAGCACCACGGAGTCGCAGATCCCCACCATCCTCCTCGACGACGGGCGCGCGATCCCGCAGTTGGGGTTCGGCACGTTCCAGGTCCCGCCCGAGGACACGGAGAGGGTGGTGTCCCACGCGCTCGAGGCCGGGTACCGGCACCTCGACACCGCGCAGATGTACGGCAACGAGGAGGGAGTGGGGCGCGCTATCGCGGCCTCGGGGCTGGAGCGCGGGGATCTGTGGGTCACGACCAAACTCAACAACCCGTTCCACGAGAGAAATGCCGCGCGCGGGGTCACCGAACGTTCTCTGGAGGCCCTCGGCGGTCGCATCGACCTGTACCTGGTGCACTGGCCGCTGGCCATGCACGGGGATGTCGCCCGGGTCTGGGAGGTCATGGAGGAGATCAGGGCCGACCTTCCCGTCGACTCGGTCGGTGTCTCCAACTTCACGGACGCGAACCTCGCAAGGCTGGCGGAGGCCGGCCTGAGTACGCCGGTCGTCGACCAGATCGAGTCCAACCCCTACTTCGTCAACGACGAGCTGCGGGAATCCTGCGCCGCCCGCGGGATCGCGGTGGAGGCCTGGAGCCCGCTGGCCCAGGGCACGGTGTTCGGTGATCCCCAGCTCGAGGCGCTGGCACGACAAGTCGGTCGCAGCGTCTCACAGGTGGTCCTGCGCTGGACCGTTCAGCGCGGTGACATCGTCTTTCCCAAGTCCTCTGATCCGGCACGGATGCGCGAGAACCTCGAGGTGTTCGATTTCGAGCTGACCGAGGAACAGATGGCCTCGATCTCGTCGTTGCACAACGGGTCCCGATCGGGCCCGGACCCGGACTCCTTCGACTGGCGCGGCTGAGCCCGGCGAGGGGTGACGAATCGCGCTCGCCGGGGCCGCGGAGCGGCCTAGAGTCATGCCATGCCCACCTCCGATGCGGGCGCGCCCGGCCACGCGCCGCCGGACCGCTCCACGACCGCGCCCGTGCTGGCCGCCTACGCGGCGGGCAGCCTGGGCACCGGGGCGTTCGGCACGCTGCCCGGGCTGGTGTTGGCGTACTACCTCACCGATTCGATCGGGGTCGCCGCGGCGCTGGCCTCGGTTCTGGTGCTGGTTCCCAAGCTGATCGACGTTCTGGCGTACCCGCTCATCGGCGCGCTCTCCGATCGGGCCTCGCACCGCACCGGTTTCCGCACGGGGCTGATGCTGTTCGGGGCACTGGCGCTACCGCTGCTGTTCATCGCCACGTTCTCGGCGCCGGCGGACTGGAGCACGGGCGCCGCCGGCCTGTGGGTGATGGGTTTCTTTCTCGCGGCATCGCTGGCGTACTCGTGCTTCCAGGTGCCGTATCTGGCGCTGCCGGCCGAACTGACCGACGACTCCGCCCGTCGCGTGACGCTGCTGGCCTGGCGTGTGGCCGTGCTGGCGGCGGCGATCCTCGTCTCCGGCGGAGGCGGCCCGGCACTGAGGGACGCCGCGGGTGGTGGCGCGCGCGGATATGTGGTGATGGCGATCGGTGTCGCCGCCCTGATGTTGCTCGGGATGCTGTGGTCCACGTTCGTCGCAGGTCGCCGCACGATCATGCGTGCCGACGCCCCCGCCCGGAATCTCGCCTTCGCCTATCGTGACGGGATCGACGCGCTGCGGGTGACCCGGCCGTTCCGACTGCTGGTCGCGGTGTTCTGCCTGCAGGCGGTGGCCACGGCGGTGATGCTCGCAGGTGGGCAGTACGTGGCCACGTATGTACTCGGAGACGAGTCCGCGCTGACGGGTCTGTTCCTGGCGCTGGTCGGTCCCGCGCTGGTGGTGATGCCCTTGTGGACCCGTCTGGCACACGCGCGGGGGAAGGTGCGGGCGCTCGCAGCGTCGACCGGACTGTTCACCGTGGCCGCGCTGTTGTTGATCCCCGCCGGGATCGCGCCCGGGGCGTGGGTGCACGTTCCGGTGGCGCTGGCGGGAGTCGCCTACGCGGGGATGCAGGCCCTACCGATGTCGATGCTGCCCGACGCGACCGACCTCGACCGTGCGTTGGGTGGTCGGCGACGAAGTGGCGCCATGAGCGGACTGTGGACCGCATCCGAGACCGGATCGATGGCACTGGGCCCGGTTCTCGTACTCGCATTGCTGGCAGTCGGTGGCTTCCGTTCCGGCGGGGTGGACGAACAGCCGGGGTCGGCGGTCTGGGCGATAGTGCTCGCCTTCTCGCTGGTTCCCGCGTTGCTGGCGGGTGCGAGCCTGCTGATGATCCGTGCGCTGGGTAACTCCTACCCCCGATGGACGGAGAGAGCATGAGTTCAGATTCCCTGACCACCCGGGTCATCGACCGCGGCGAACACGCGCTGGCGCGACTGGCGGCCTTTCGGGAGCAGGATCCACCGACCACCGGCGGGCGGATTCTCTCCTACGTATACGACTCGGGTCTGCCGGAGTTGGACGACCTCGCGATCCGGGCCGCGCGCCTGGCTCACGGCGTGAACGGGCTGGACCCCACTGTCTTCGCATCGGTCGCGCACATCCACAAAGGGATCGTCGCGCGAATCCGAGAGCTTCTCAACGGCGATGACGGAGTCTTCGGCACGGTGACCTCGGGAGGGACCGAGAGTTGCCTCCTGGCGTGCCTCGCTGCCCGCGAGGTCATGGGCCGTGCCCCCGGGGACGGTGGGACGATCGTCGCGCCGGTGAGCGTGCATGCCGCATTCAGGAAGGCCGCGCACCTGCTGGGCCTGCGATTCAAAGGCGTCGAGGTGGACCCGCGCAGTGGCCGAGCCGCGGCAGCGAACCTCCTCGCGGCCGTCGACGAGGACACGGTGCTCGTCGTGTGCTCGGCTCCCGCCTATCCCAGCGGCGTGATCGATCCCGTCGCGGAGGTGGCGGCCGGACTCGAGGCAGCCCATGACGCCCGGATCGGTCTGCACGTGGACGCGTGCCTCGGCGGCCTGGTGCTCCCCCACTGGCCGGCCCCGCCTGGACGGACGGCGCCGGCGTGGGATCTACGTCTGAAGAGGGTCACCAGCATCTCTGCGGACCTGCACAAGTACGGGTTCGCACCCAAGGGAAGCTCGGTGCTGTTGTCCCGGGGAAGGGCACGGCACCGTGCCTCGTGGTTCGCCACCGTCGACTGGCCGGGGTACCCGGTCGTCAACCCCACCCTGGCCGGGTCCAAGCCTCTCGAACCCGCGGCGGCGGCGTGGGTCGTGATGGAGGCACTCGGCGAGGAGGGGCAGTGCGAACTGGTGGCGCGCACGGCCCGGGCCACCGATGAACTCCTGGAAGGGCTGGGCGCCATCGAGGGGCTGGCCATCCTGGATCGCGACCCCGGTCCGATCATCGCGGTCGCGATCGACGAATCGGTTCCCGACGATCGACGCGTTCATCCTCACCTGTGGGCGGACGCGTGCGGGCGTCTCGGCATAGCCGTGCAGGCGCAACCGGCGTTCCGTCAGGAGCGGGGCACGTTGCCGTCGTCGTCGCACCTGACCATCACCCCCGTGACCCACCGGATGGTCGAGGAGATCCTCCGGGTCGCGGTCGCGGCGGCGGACGACGTCCGCGGCCTGGCGGCCCCCACCCCACCGCCGGGGTTGGCCGGCGTCCTGGACGCCCTCGAATCCGGGGACCTCTCCTCGGCGGACGTGCTCGCACTGCCCGAGGACGACGTCCACGCGATGATCGTCGATGTTCTGACCGGTGACGACGATGACGAGGCCGGGATGGCGACACTGATCGCCGCGATCGAGCGCCTCCCTGACGAGGTCGGGTCGCGGCTCGTCCGCGCCTATCTCGCGGCTGTCACGGAGACGTGACAATGCGACCCGCGCATCGCGGAGGAGGGCTCGACGGCCGGTTCAGTGATGGCCGAACAAGGCGAGGGCGAGCAGGATCAGACCGACGATCACCATGATCACCACCGCGACGAGCCGCGAATCCCACGCCAGCATCCGGTCGTACGTCGCCGTGACCTTCCGCGTGGCGGCGGGGAAACGCGACCACACCCAGGCCAAGAGGACGAAAGGTGCGATCAGCGACATGAGGAAGACGGCGTAGACAAGGAGTCTGAGCACGGGATCGGAGCTGACGCTCTCGACTGCCCGCCCGACCAGATAGGCGATCGGCAGGGTGGTGAACCCCACCACAGACGAGGTGGCTCCGAGAACGAACAAGCTGGTGGCCTTGGAGTTCTTATGAGAATCGGGAGCCGGGTGGGGCGTCGGACCGGACGCTCCCGCGGCGTCGTCGCGAGCTGTCGGGGCAGAGGCAGGGGCGGGCGCCAGACGAGCCCATACGGCGATCGCACCCGCGGCAACCAGAACGATCACGCCGACGACCAGGTCGACCGCCCGATCCTCCACCACGCGTCCGCACGATGCGGGACCCGCGAGACCAGGTTCGCGGGATTGAGACCGTGGACGACCAACACCAGAACCGTCGCCCCGGTCATCACCCCGGCAAGCAGCGCGGCGAGTCCGGACCGGACACCCCGGCCACGCGCCAGCGTGTCGGCGGTGGCCCCGTAGAGCACCGGATTCATACCCAGGGCGAGTCCCAGACCGACGAGCGTCCGTACAGCGGCGAACCAGGTCGTCACGTGCGTCATCTGCGCTCGCTCCCTTCAGGGGCGGTTAACACTCAAGGCGGAAGTGGACCCGCCGGTTCACAGTTAACCTAAGCGCATCAAACCCCACGTCGAGAGGTCGGCAATGCGCGTACTCGTCACCAGCTCCAGGAACACCTTCGCCCTGGACATCATCCGCAAGCTCGGAAGTCGTGGCCACACGGTCGTGGCCGCGGACACCTACGGCGGTGCGTCGGGCAGCCACTCGAAGTACCTCGCGGGTCATGCGGTGACGGCCTCTCCCCGATACGACACCGATCAGTTCATCGCGGATGTGAACAAGATCGTCGCGGAGTACGACATCGATCTGATCATCCCGACGTTCGAAGAGGCGTTCTACCTCACCGCCCGGGCGGCGGACCTGCCCGAGAGCGTGACACTGTTCGCCGGGAAGTTCGCGAAGCTCGCACGACTGCACGACAAGGCCAGTTTCCAGCGACTGGTGGAGGAAGCGGGTGTGCCGATCCCCGAGACGATCGTAGCGACGGATCACGACTCGCTGACGGCCGCCATCGCCAAATACCCCCGCTACTTCGCCCGGGCGGCGTTCTCACGTGGCGGTGTCGCCCTCCTGACGAACACCGGGCCGCTGGCCGGGAAGATGACCGTGGAGGAGTGCCACCCGACCGAGGATCAGCCCTGGCTGGTCCAGCCGTTCGTGGACGGCCCGATGGTCTGCACCTACAGCACCGTCGTCAACGGCCGGGTGACCTCGCAGTGCACCTATCGGGCGCCGGAACAGTGGGCGCACAGTACCGGGATCGCGTTCCTGGCCGTGGACAGCACCGACACCCTCGATTACACGCAGCGCATCATCGACGCGCTCGATCCGACTTTCACGGGTCAGCTCTCGTTCGACTTCGTGGACAACGACGGTCAGCTCTACGCGATCGAATGCAACCCCCGTCCGACCAACGGCGTGATCCTCCTGGAAGCGGACCAGTTGGAGCAGGCACTCACCAGAGAGAATGCGGAGACGTTCGTCGTCGAGCCCGGCGTGGAGCGCCAGATCAGCCTGGCAGTGCTCGCCGATGCGTTCGCCGAGCCGCTCAAGCACCTGCCGATCTCGCTACAGGACCTGACCCACGTGAAGAACGTGGGCGCCGGGTGGCACGACTCCATCGCGATGATGTGGAGCCCCGCCACCCTCGTCCACGGCGCCAAGCTCAGTCGCGGCCAGCACGAGGCCGTGCTCGAGGCGTTGGGCGACGACATCGTGTGGAACGGTGAGCCGATCAGCGGGATGACCGACGAGGACGCGGCCCTGCTCGAGGACGTTCACGAACAGAGGGTCTGACGATCTCCTCGATTCCTGCCACGGTCATCCCCCACCGAGGATCGGTGCGGGGATGACCGTGCGGAGCGGCTTTCTGCGCGCGTTGACAGCGCGAACTACGGGCCTCGACCGGGTCAGACGCCCGGCGGACGAGAACGGCCCCGCCTTCGATCTGGCCTATGTCCGAGTCGGTCCGCGGAACGGAGCGCCCCCGCTGGTCGTGGTGCCCGGAGGGCCCGGGCTCGGATCGGTGGTGCCCTACCGGTCGTTCCGACGGCGGGCCGCGAGCCTCGGACATGACGTGATCATGATCGAGCACCGCGGTGTCGGACTGTCCCGGGTCGACCTCACCGGCCGGGACCTGCCGATGTCGGCGATGTGGATCCGGGCGGTCGTCGACGACATCGCCGCCGTCCTGGATCGCGAGTCGGTTGAGTCGGCGCTGCTGGTCGGGTCGTCCTACGGCAGCTACCTCGCGTCGAGCTTCGGTGCGCTGCACCCCGATCGTGTTGCCGGCATGGTGTTGGATTCGGCATTGCAGTCAGCGGCGGACATCGACGTCGAGCGGAGAGCGGTCAGATCGCTGTTCTGGGACGCCGACACCGACATCGCCGCGGACATCCGGCGGCTGCACGCCGACGGGGTGGGCGGGCGCGAGCTCCTCGACGTCTCCCGCGCTGCGTACGAACTCGGCGGGCCGGACCTATTGGGCCCGCTGCTCCGTTCGCAGGTTCGTCGGCGCGGCGGTGTGGCGTGGCGGACTGTGGAGGCCTACGCCTCCCGGGGAGAGTCGATCGTCCACGTCCCCGGTGTCTACGAGTTCGACCTCGTCGGGGCGATCGGGTTCCGCGAACTGGGGTACGGGGCCGAGGCGGACGGACTGCCGCTGGATCCGGCGCTCACCTACGCACCGCTCGCACCCAGGTTCCCGACCTTCGAGGCGGAGCTGATGAACCTACAGTCCGCAGCCACCGGATTCACCTGGCCGATAGTGCTTCTCACCGGTGATCGGGATCTGCGCACCCCTCCCGCGATCGCCGAGCGGGTGGCGTCGGCAGCGCCGGGCACGACGCTGGTTCGCATCGAGAACGGCCACAGCGCGCTGGAGACCCACCCCGAGGCGCTGCTCGCGGTGGCCGGGTCGCTGGCCGCAGGGACACACGCGCAGCTCGAGCAGCAGGCGGCGGAACTGAACCGGCTCCCTCGCCGGGGGTTCGCCGCACGATCTCCGGCGCTTCTCGCGGCAATGGTCCGGGCAGGGCTCTGAGACGGTGGCTCGATCACATCGCCGGCGGCCAGCGCCGAGCCGGCCGACGCATATCCGCCGGTCGGATCTGGGCGACCGAGCCACATGAAGCAACGCCCCCGGACGTGATGTCCGGGGGCGCGCGACGCTGAGACGTTCGAGGTGTCAGACGAACACCGCGATGATCACGTTGAGGATGGCGAGAAGGCCCGCAGACATCGCCAGAGTGCCGGTGCTGCCGGGAGCCTTGGCCTCCTTCTTGGTGCCGACGATGGCGAGCACCAAGATGACGATCGCGATGACCAGCTTGATGCCGATCTTCATGTGATTCATGTCGGCATCGTTCATCTCGTTCAGGCCCACGAGGATGAGGCCGGTGACGACCTGAAGGATGGAGCCGTGGAGAATTGCCTTGTTGACCGCGGGCGCCTTCATCGTGGCCATCCAGCCACCGATGATGCCGGCGAGACCGACGAAGTGCAGGATGAGAACTATCTTGATGGCGATGTCCATGCCCTCATAGTCTCAGGGCAACCACACTGCGCAGGAGGTAAGGGTCTGCTAAGTGTCGGGGGCTACACATCGCGTGGCCAGAGGCGCACGCTCACGCCAGTTCGACGGTCACATAGCGAACGTGGCGTTCGCACGCTCACGCCAGTTCGACGATCTCCATATATTCCTGGTTCCACAAATCCTCGGTGCCGTCCGGCAGGATGATGACCCGCTCTGGCTCCAGGGCCTCCACCGCACCCGGGTCGTGTGTCACCAGAACCACGGCGCCCTCGTAGGTCCGCAGCGCATCGAGGACCTGCTCACGCGAGATCGGGTCGAGGTTGTTCGTCGGCTCATCGAGCAGCAGCACATTCGCGGCGGACGAGACGAGGCCGGCGAGCGCGAGGCGGGTCCGCTCACCGCCCGACAGCGTTCCGGCCGGCTGATCGAGCTGCGGACCGGAGAACATGAACGCGCCGAGCAGCCCCCGCAGGTCCTGCTCCCCCGCGTCCGGGGCGGCGTGACGGATGTTCTCCCACACGCTCGTGGACATGTCGAGGGTGTCGTGCTCCTGCGCGAAGTAGCCGACCTTCAGACCATGGCCGGACACCACGCCGCCCTCGCCGTCGGTGCGCTCCACCCCGGCCAACAGCTTGAGAAGGGTCGTCTTGCCGGCGCCGTTGTACCCCAGCACCACAACGCGGCTACCGCGGTCGATGGCCAGGTCCACGCCGGCGAACACCTCGAGCGAGCCGTACATCTTGGTCAGGCCCTTGGCGAACATCGGCGTCTTGCCACACGCGGCGGGCGTGGGGAACTTGATCCGAGCGGCCTTGTCGGCCACCCGGACCTCGTCGAGATCGTCGATCATCGCGTCGGCGCGACGGATCATCTGCTTGGCGGCCGCGGCCTTGGTGGCCTTCGCCCCGAGCTTGGCGGCCTGCATCTTGAGCTGCGACGCCTTCTTCTCCGCATTCGCCTTCTCGCGCCTGCGCCGAGCCTCATCGGTGGCGCGGGCGTCGAGGTACTTCTTCCACCCCATGTTGTAGGCGTCGATCTCGCCGCGGACGGCATCGAGGAACCACACCTTGTTCACGACGGCCTCGAGGAGTTCGACGTCGTGGGAGATGATGATCAATCCGCCCTCGTGCTTCTCCAGGAACTGGCGCAGCCAGGTGATGGAGTCGGCGTCGAGGTGGTTGGTCGGCTCGTCGAGGAGCAGCATCGTCCGCGACTTGCCGGCGCCGTCGGACGCGGCGAACAGGATCCGTGCCAACTCCACGCGTCGACGCTGTCCGCCGGACAGCGTTCCCAGGTTCTGGGTGAGGATGCGGTCTTCGAGCCCCAGGCTGCTGCAGATGCGGGCGGCCTCGCTCTCGGCCTCGTATCCGCCGCGCGCGGAGAACTCGTCCTCGAGCCGACCGTATCGACGGACGGCCTTGTCCATCGCCGCATCGTCCGGGGCGTCGACCATCTGCGCCTGCGCCGTGGCCATATCCGCCATGAGCACATCGAGTCCGCGGGCGGAGAGCACGCGGGACCGGGCCAGCTGGTCCATGTTGCCCTCGCGGGGATCCTGCGGGAGGTAACCCACCTCGCCGGAGCTCGTGACGGACCCCGCGTAGGGTTCACCCTCGCCGGCGAGGATCCTCATCGTCGTCGTCTTCCCCGCGCCGTTACGTCCCACCAGGCCGATCCGGTCGCCGGGCTGGACCCGCAACGAGGACCCGTCCATGTGGAGCAGGGTGCGTACGCCGGCGCGCACCTCCAGGTCGTCGATGGTGATCACGTGCGCGGGTACCTCATTTGTTCTCGGGGGGTTTTCGGGCCGACTCGCAACTCTACCGGCGCTCCGAGCGCGGCGACGAGTCCGGTGACCTGGGTCTCCGCGCCGACGTCACGGGCCGTCGGCAGAGGGTCACCCCGAGCGTCGCCCGTACAGGTTCTGCACGCACCGCCCGAGGCTGCCGTGGTCGTCGGAGATCCTGGTGTCGGTGAGGACGCCCTGCTCCGGTGAGCCGATCGTCTCGGTGTCGAGGTGGACCCACCCGGGGCGGGGATCGCGGTGCAGCGACACGACCAGGTCGCAGTTGATCGCCGGGTGGGTCAGCGGATCACTGCCCATCGACACGCCGCTCGAGGAGTCCGCCACCACGACGGTGTGCTGCCAGCCGGTCATGGCCTCCCCCTCGATCAGGTCCGCGCGGGAGCGGCCCCAGGCCCGGGCGGGGCCGAGCTCGTCACCGCTGCCGGAGATGAACGCGAAATCCACCACCGACAAATACCCGTCCTGATAGGCGTAACTCATCATCGCCCCACGCTCCAGGACATCGGGAGCCGGCGGTCCTGCATGTGTGCCGACGGTCGGAAAATCCGCGGGCGTGCGGCGCATCCGCCATCCCCGGGCGACGAGCGCGGGCCGGCCGTTGACAGACGCAGTGGCCTCGAGCAGCTCCACGCTGCGCCCGGGCCGGATCCGGTGCACCTCGATGTCCAATGGTGCGATCGGCACGGGCCCGAGTACGTCCACCGACAGCCGCGCCAGCCGCACCTCGGGCTCGGCCTCGAACTGCTCCAGTGCCCGTACCAGCAGCGCACTCGGGGGTCCCGCGTGCTGCGATTCGGCCGACCAGGGGCCGGCGGTCAACGGCGTCGACTCGAATCGCCCCCGGTCAACCTGCTGGTAGAACGAACCGGACATGGGACTCCCTTCGGGCGACGGCGGTAGGGTCGATCCCCATGGATGCTACGGGTGGCGGGCTGTTCGACGTCGCGATCGTCGGCCTGGGTCCGGCCGGTCGCGCGCTGGCCTCCCGGTGCGCGGGCGCCGGACTCACGGTATTGGCGGTGGACCCGGCGCCGGATGCGGTGTGGCGTCAGACCCTGTCGCTGTGGGCCGATCAGGTTCCCCCGTGGCTACGCGCGGACGCCTGTGGCACCGACGTTCTCGCTAACCGGGTGTACGGCCCCGCGATGTACGCGCCCGAGCGAGCGGTCCTCGAGCGGGAGTACGCGGTACTCGACACCGAGGAGTTGCACGCCGCCCTGCCGCTCGGCCCCGGGGTCACCGTCGAGCGTGACACCCTTGACGACTCCGGGGTGCTCGCCCTCACCGAGCGGGCGCATCGTGTCGTGGACTGTCGCGGCGCCGGTGGCCAGCGCAACCGTGGCCCACTACAGACCGCCTACGGGATCGTCGTGGAGGCCGACGCCGCGGCGCCCGCCCTCGGCGGTGAGTCCGCGCTGTTCATGGATTGGCGCTCCGATCACGACGACGACGAGGCCGGCCCCGGATTCCTGTACGCGATACCCGTGGGCCCGGACCGTGTCCTCCTCGAGGAGACGTGCCTCGCCGGGTGGCCGGCCCCGAGACCGGCCGTCCTCGAGACCCGCCTGCGCTCGCGGCTGCGGCGTCGGGGCGTGGACCGGGCCGCGCTCGACGAGCCGCTCGCGGTGGAGCGTGTACGCATCCCGCTCACGCCCCGCCCCCGCTACGCCGCGAACCCGCGGGTTGAGGCCTTCGGCACCGCCGGTGGGTACGGTCACGCTGCGACCGGCTACTCGGTCGCGGCCGCGCTCGGGGCGGTCCCGGGGGCGGTCGTGGCATTGGGTACCGGCCGGCCGATTCCTGAGCCCCGCTCCCCCCTGACCACCGCTCTGCACTCCCTGGGACTGCGGGCACTGTTGCGCGCGGATCACGAAACGGTACGGGAACTGTTCTCCGCCTTCGGCAGGCTGGAGTCCCGTAAGCAGCGGTGGTTCCTAGACGCGGCCAGCCCGTCGTATCAGGTGGGATCGGCGATGTGGGGCATGTGGGCCGACATGCCGGTACAGCAGAAAGCCGGCATGATCGCCGCGGTCCTGAAGAAGGATCCGCGCGACCATGCCGGCTCGTCGGGTTCTGACTAGACGGTGAACCCGATGGCGCGGAGCTGCTCGCGGCCGTCGTCGGTGATCATCTGGGGGCCCCACGGCGGCATCCAGACCCAGTTGAGCTCGAGCTCGTTGACGAGGTCCGAACCGACGGTGGCGCTGCGCGCCTGGTCCTCGATCACGTCGGTGAGCGGACACGCGGCGGACGTGAGTGTCATGTCCACGCGTGCGATGGTCGACCCCTCGGTCTCGCCCGGTCGGACCCAGATGTCATAGACCAGGCCCAGGTCGACGACGTTGATGCCGAGTTCGGGGTCGACCACGTCACGCATGGCCTCCTCGAGATCGGCCACCAACGCGAGGTCGTCCTCGGACTGCTCCGGCCGGTTGGGGTCGGGCCGGAACTCGCCGTTGTAGGCAGTGCCCGGGTCCGTGTCGTTCTCCGCCCCCGACATCGGATCGTCGACGGACGGGTCGTTGGCAGGTGTCATCTGCTCGGTCATGTCACATCACTCCTGGTGTTCGGTCTGTTGTGCGAGGGCGTCCTTGAACGCCATCCAGCCCAGTAGGGCGCACTTGACGCGCGCCGGGTAGCGGGACACTCCGGCCAGTGCCACGGCATCGTCCAAAAGTTCTTCGTCGCCCTCGTCCTGGCCGCGGGACGAGATCATGGCGTGGAACGCCTCGAAGATCTCGAGGGACTCCGAGACCGGCCTGCCGACCAGCAGTTCGGCCATCATCGACGTGGAGGCCTGGCTGATCGAACAGCCCTGGGCGTCGTAGGAGACGTCGGCGACCGTGGACTGGTCGTCCGAGAGTTGCAGGCGCAGCGTCAACTCGTCACCACAGGTCGGATTGACGTGGTGCACCTCGCACCCGAAGGGCTCCCGCAACCCGCTGTGTTGCGGGCGGCGGTAGTGGTCGAGGATCACTTCCTGGTACATCTGCTCGAGCTTCACAGACCCTGACCTCCCACGCCGAAGAACTCCTGCGCCCTGCGCAGCGACCGCGCCAGCACCTCGACCTCGTCGAGCGTGTTGTACAGCGCGAACGAGGCGCGGACCGTGGACTGTACCCCGAGTCGCCGATGGAGCGGCCACGCGCAGTGGTGCCCGACCCGCACGGCCACGCCGTCGTCGTCGAGGACCTGGCTCACGTCGTGGGCGTGGATCCCGTCGACGACGAAGGAGACGGCGCCGCCGCGCGACACCATGTCAGTCGGCCCGACGATCCGGATACCCGGGATCGAGGCGAGCGCGTCGAGCGCGGCCACGGTCAGCGCCTCTTCGTGGCGGGCGATCGTCTCCATGCCCACCCCCTCGAGGTAGCGCACGGCGGCGGCCAGGCCCACGGCCTGCGACACCATCGGCACGCCGGCCTCGAAGCGCTGCGGGGGATCCGCGTAGGTGGACTCCTCCATCGTCACCGTGGCGATCATCGATCCCCCGGTGAGCACCGGAGGCATCGCCTGCAGGAGCTCTCGACGCCCGTAAAGGACGCCGATCCCGGTGGGGCCGAGCATCTTGTGGCCCGAGAACGCCGCGAAGTCCACACCCAGAGCGTGGAAGTCGACGGCCATGTGCGGCACCGATTGGCACGCATCCAGGACGACGAGCGCGCCCACCGCCCGTGCCGACTCGACGACGCGTGCGACGTCGGTGACCGCACCGGTCACGTTGGACTGGTGGGTCACGGCCACGACCTTGACCGCATCGGTCAGCCGGACCGAGTCGAGGTCGATGCGTCCGTCATCGGTGACGCCGTACCAGCGCAGGGTGGCGCCGGTGCGCCGGCACAGCTCCTGCCACGGAACGAGGTTCGCGTGGTGCTCGAGTTCAGAGATCACCACCTCGTCCCCCGGCCCGAGCGTGTACTCGCCGAAGCGGGGGTCCCCCAGGGCGAACGCGACGAGGTTCAGGGCCTCGGTGGCGTTCTTGGTGAAGACCAACTCGTCGACGTCAGCGCCGACGAACCGACCGATATCGGCGCGGGCGCCCTCATAGGCGTCCGTCGCCTCCTCAGCCAGCTGGTGGGCGCCACGGTGCACGGCCGCGTTGGAGTGCAGGAGGAAGTCCCGCTCCGCGTCGAGCACCTGGACGGGGCGCTGCGAGGTGGCCCCGGAGTCCAGGTACACCAGGGGCTTTCCGTCTCGGACGGTCCGGTGCAGGATCGGGAAGTCCGCGCGGACCGCGGTGAGATCGAGAGTCGTGGTCATGGTCTCCCAGCTGTCTGATCAGGCGTTCGCGGGCGTCAGGTACTTCTCGTAACCGTTCGCCTCGAGCTCGTCGGCCAACTCGGCGCCACCGGAGGCGGCGACGCGGCCGTCGACGAACACGTGAACCGTGTCGGGCTTGATGTACTGCAGGATCCGCGTGTAGTGGGTGATGAGCAGGATCCCGCCGTTCTCCTCCGCCTTGTAGCGGTTGACGCCCTCGGAGACGACGCGCAGGGCGTCGACGTCCAGGCCGGAGTCGGTCTCGTCGAGAACGGCGATCTTCGGCTTGAGGAGGTCGAGCTGAAGGATCTCGTGGCGCTTCTTCTCGCCGCCGGAGAAGCCCTCGTTCACGCTGCGCTCGGAGAACGCCGGGTCGAAGTCCAGGTCGGACATGGCTTCCTTGACCTCCTTGACCCAGTGGCGCAGCTTCGGGGCCTCGCCACGCACGGCGGTAGCCGCGGTGCGCAGGAAGTTGGCGGTGGAGACTCCGGGGATCTCGGTCGGGTACTGCATGGCCAGGAACAGGCCGGCGCGCGCCCGCTCGTCGACCTCCATCTCCAGGACGTTCTCGCCGTCCAGGGTGACGGTTCCGCCGGTGACCTCGTACTTGGGGTGGCCGGCGATGACGTATGCCAGGGTCGATTTGCCGGAGCCGTTGGGGCCCATGATGGCGTGGGTCTGGCCGGACTCGATGGTCAGGTTGACGCCCTTGAGGATCTCGACGGTCTCCGGGGCGTCCTCGGTGGCGGCGACGCGGGCCGTCAGGTCCTTGATCTCGAGAATGGTCATTTCAGTGCTCGCAATCTGTGTGAAAGGTCTTGGGGAATTACTCGGGGCCGGACGTCAGATACCGGAGGACTGCAGCTCCAGCTCGACGGCCTCGGTGATCCGGTCGCGAACCTCGGGCACACCGATTCGGTTGATCACCTCGCCGAAGAAGCCGCGGACGACGAGGCGTCGTGCGACGTCCTCGGCGATACCGCGCGACATGAGGTAGAAGAGGTGCTCCTCGTCGAACCGGCCGACGGCGCTGGCGTGGCCCGCGCCGGCGATCTCACCGGTCTCGATCTCGAGGTTGGGCACCGAGTCCGCACGCGCCCCGTCGGTCAGGACGAGGTTGCGGTTCATCTCGTAGGTGTCGGTGCCGAGCGCCTGCGACCGGATGAGCACGTCACCGATCCAGACGGTGTGCGCATCCGGCAGGTTCGACTTCGCGTCGCCCTGGAGGGCGCCCTTGTAGAGGATCCGCGAGGTGCAGTTCGGGACCTCGTGGTCGACGAGGAGACGGTGCTCGATGTGCTGCCCGTCATCCGCGTAGTACAGACCATTGAGGTGGGCCGTGCCGCCGGGTGCGGTGTACCGGACGGACGGGGCGATTCGTACGACCTCGCCACCGAAGGTGACGGCGGTGTACGTCACGGTGGCGTCGCGGCCGACCTGCAGGTGATGGCCGGCCAGGTGCACCACGTCGTCATCCCAGTCCTGGATGAGCACGACCTCGAGGTGGGCGGAATCGCCGACGATGAACTCGGCGTTCTCGGCGACGGTGCCGCCGCCGCGCTGATCGACCACGAATGTGGCGTTGGCGAACGGCTCCAAACGGACCTGCGTGTGGCCGAACGCCACGTTGCCCTCGCCCGGGCCGTCGACGGTGACGTAGACGGGCTCGTCGATCACCTTGTTCTTCGCCACGGTGATGATGGTGGCCTCGTCCGCGGCGGTGAAGGCCTGGGCCGCGACCCGATCGCGGGGCGCACCGGCCTCGCCGACGCGCTTGTCACCGGTGGTGACGGTCTCGACGGTCAGTCCGTCCTGCTCGGCGAGGGACACGAGGATCCGGCCGGTGGCCTCGACGTTCGAGCCGTCGTGGATGCCACGCAGGCGCCGCAGCGGGGTGAACCGCCAGATCTCGTCCTTGTGGCTCGGGACCTCGAAGGCGCCTACGTCGAAGGAGGAGAACTGGTCGCCCTTCGTCGCGCCGACGGGGATCCCGTAGCGGTCGGTCACCGGGGCCGGCGCGGAGGCCGGGGTGGGGGTGGTGGTGGTGTCGGTCATGGTGGTCAGCCCACCGATCCTTCCATCTGCAGTTCGATCAGGCGGTTGAGCTCGAGGGCGTACTCCATCGGCAGCTCCTTGGCGATGGGCTCCACGAATCCGCGGACGATCATCGCCATGGCCTCTTCCTCGGCCAGGCCGCGGCTCATGAGGTAGAACAGCTGGTCCTGGCTCACCTTGGAGACCGTGGCCTCATGCCCCAGCGTCACGTCATCCTCGCGGATGTCGATGTACGGATAGGTGTCCGAGCGGCTGATGTTGTCCACCAGCAGCGCGTCGCACTCGACGTTGGACTTGGAGCCCTTGGCGCCGGGGTTGATCTGGATCAGCCCGCGGTAGGCGGAGCGCCCGCCGCCGCGCGCCACCGACTTGGAGACGATGTTCGACGACGTGTTGGGCGCCAGGTGCAGCATCTTCGAGCCGGTGTCCTGGTGCTGGCCCTCGCCGGCGAACGCCACGGAGAGGACCTCTCCCTTGGCGTGCTCACCGGTCAGCCACACGGCGGGGTACTTCATGGTGACCTTGGAACCGATGTTGCCGTCGATCCACTCCATGGTGGCGCCCTCTTCGGCACGGGCACGCTTGGTCACCAGGTTATAGACGTTGTTCGACCAGTTCTGGATGGTCGTGTAGCGGCAGCGACCGCCCTTCTTGACGACGATCTCCACCACGGCCGAGTGCAGCGAGTCCGACTTGTAGATCGGCGCGGTGCAGCCCTCGACGTAGTGCACGTAGGCGTCCTCGTCCACGATGATCAGCGTCCGCTCGAACTGGCCCATGTTCTCGGTGTTGATGCGGAAGTAGGCCTGCAGGGGGATGTCGACGTGCACGCCCTTGGGGACGTAGATGAACGAGCCGCCCGACCACACCGCGGTGTTGAGCGCGGAGAACTTGTTGTCGCCCGACGGGATCACCGAGCCGAAGTACTCCTCGAAGTACTCCGGGTGCTCCTTGAGGGCGGTGTCGGTGTCCATGAAGATGACGCCCTGGCTCTCCAGGTCCTCACGGATCTGGTGGTAGACCACCTCGGACTCGTACTGCGCCGCGACACCGGCCACCAGACGCTGCTTCTCGGCCTCGGGGATGCCGAGCTTGTCGTAGGTGTTCTTGATGTCCTCGGGCAGGTCCTCCCAGCTGGTGGCCTGCTTCTCGGTCGAACGGACGAAGTACTTGATGTTGTCGAAGTCGATCCCCGAGAGGTCGGAACCCCAGGCCGGCATCGGCTTCTTGTCGAAGATGCTCAGCGCCTTGAGTCGCTTCTCGAGCATCCAGTCGGACTCGTTCTTCTTGGCGGAGATGTCACGCACGACCGCCTCGGAGAGTCCACGCTGCGCGGTGGCACCGGCGTCGTCCGAATCGTGCCAGCCATAGTTGTACTGACCGATGGAGGCGATCCGCTCCTCGTCGGTGGTCGGCTCGGTGACGTCGGCCGTCACCTGGTCTGGGGTGATGGTCATCGCACTGTCCTTTCGGCGGTCGAAGCCGGCGCGGGTGCGCCGGCCGGTGCGGGGATCGTGGCCGCGAGGAACTCCGCGGACACGGTCCCTGTCGGGATGTTCGTGGTGCAGGCGCAGTTGCCGCCCGCAATGGTGGCGAGGCGCTGGACGTGGGTGCCCACTATCTCGGACACCACCTCCTGCTCGGCCTCGCACAGTTCCGGGAAACGAGAGGCGACGTTCCAGACCGGGCAGTGGTGCTGACAGACCTGCAGGCCGGTCCCCACCTCCTCGACGGACGAGGCGTATCCGGCCTCGGACAGCGCGGACGCGATGTCGGACGCGGCGCGTTCGACATCGTGCGGCCCCTCAGCTGGTCGGACGTGTCCGATCACCGAACGGACTCGCTCTCGGGCGAAGTCGATAACCGCCTCGGAGCCGCCGATCCGGCGCAGCGCCGTGAGTGCCTCGACGGCCAGGTGATCGTACCCGTGCTTGGCCGTGCTGCGTCCGGAGGCCGTGACCTGGAAGGCCTTCGCCGGTCGGCCGCGGGTTCCGGCCGGACGCGTGTGCGCGGGCTCCACCTCGCCGACCTCGACGAGGTTGTCGAGGTGTCGTCGGACGCCTGCGGCGGTGAGGCCGAGTTCGCGTCCGATCTCCGTCGCGGTGAGCGCTCCTCGGGCGAGGAGGAGTTCACGGATCGCCGAGCGCGTGTCCGGGCGTGCGCTGGTGGCGTATGCGTGCTGCACGCTCATGCGTCACTCCCTTCCGGTTATGCTCGTTGCGCCCCGAGTGGGACGCACCACCTGATATTACGCAACAAACTTGTGTCGGAAATATTCCCCCACCCCCGGGCGCTCCGACAGGGGTGGTCGAGGGTGGTCCGACGGCGCCTGCGGTGGAGGAGGTCGGGACAGTGGCACGCGAATTCCCCCTGCGCGGCGCGGGTGCGGTGACCGCCCGGTTGCACACCGCGGAGTTGCCCACCGGCTCGCCGATGTCCGCCGAGATGGCGCGGCTCCGGCGCATCCGGTTGACCGGGACCACCGCTGCGGTCGCGATGGCGGTCGGTGCGCTGGGCGCCGGCGCGTTGCCCGTGCTTCAGAACCCCGCTGCGGGGGAGCGGCTGTTCGGTCTGTGGCTCCGGCTGCAGCAGTCCTCGATGACCGTCGTCATGGCGGGAATGGTCGTGGTGGTCATCTGCTGGCTGCTGCTCGCCCCGTACGTCCTGGGCCGGGACAGGCGCGGGCGACTCAGCGGGCGGATCGACCGGGCGACCCTGGACCGCATCATCGCGTCGTGGGCGCTGCCTCTGGCGGTGGCCCCACCGATGTTCAGCAAGGACGTCTACAGCTATCTCGCACAGGGGGCGATCGGGAACTCGCAGGACGACCCCTACGCGCTCGGCCCCGTGTCCGCGCTGGGCACCTCGCACGCCCTGGCCATCAACGTGCCGGACATCTGGCGTGACACCCCGAACCAGTACGGGCCGCTGTTCCTGGGCGTCCAGAAACTCATCCACGCCATCACCGGCGAGGAGGTCGTGCCCGCCATCATCCTGCACCGCGTGGTGGCCGTGATCGGCATCCTCATGCTCGGCTGGGCCGTCCCCCGCCTCGCCGAGTACTGCGGGGTCTCGGACGTGGCCGCGTTGTGGTTGGCCGTGGCCAACCCGCTCGTCCTGTTCCACCTTGTCTCGGGCATCCACTCGGAAGCGCTCATGATGGGGCTGCTGGCGATCGGGCTCGTGCTGGCACTGCGGGCCGTCGAGGCCCCACCGGGTCGACGCACCACCGCCATGTTCGTCCTCGGCACGGTCCTGGTTACCGGGTCGGCGTTGGTGAAACTGCCGACCGTGGTCGCGCTCGGGTTCGTCGGGATGGCGCTCGCGCGACGGTGGGGTGCGGGGTGGCGCGCCACCGTCAGGGCGGCTCTCGCGATGCTCGCGGTGAGCGGGGTGACCACCGGCGTCGCCATGCTCGTGACCTCCTCGGGGCTGGGATGGATCACCAAGCTCGGGGCGGCCACCTCGCTGCGGAGCTGGCTCTCGCCCCCCACCGCTCTCGGCGTGATCGCCGGAGGAACAGGCCAGTACCTGGGGTTGGGCGATCACACCGAGCAGATCCTCGTCATGGTGCAGACCGCGGCCCTCATCGCTGCCGCGGCGTTCACGGTGCGCATGCTGTTCGCGGTCCAGGCCGGCCGGATGAACCCGGTGGGCGGACTGGGCGTGTCCATGGCCGCGATCGTCCTGTGTTTCCCCGTCGTCCACCCCTGGTACGTACTGTGGGCCCTCGTGCCCCTGGCCGCATGGGCATCGCGTGTGGAATTCCGCATCCCGGTGGTGGCCGTCAGTGCGGTGCTCGCCTGCTTCACACTCCCGCCCGGTGCCGGTCTGCCCCCTTTCGTGACAGTCCAGGCCTGGGCTGCGACGGTGGTGACCGTTCTGATCGTGCTCGTCGCCCTCTTCCGGTGGCCCGGGCTGTTGCGCTACCGCTAGGCGCGTCGGCCTACAATCGGCAGCCGTGACCCCATCGACCCACTCCCCCGCGCTACAGGTCGAAGGACTTGTCAAGACGTTCGGCGCCACCACTGCCGTCGCCGGTCTGGATCTGACCCTCGAGCGCGGTCAGGTCATGGCCCTGCTCGGGCCCAACGGCGCGGGCAAGACCACCACGGTCGAGATCTGCGAGGGCTTCCTCCGCCCGGATGCCGGGACCGTACGGGTACTGGGGATGGACCCCGTCACAGATCGTCAGGGTGTCCGAAACCGGATCGGCATGATGCTGCAGGGCGGAGGGGCGTATCCCGGAGTCCGCGCCGGCGAGATGCTCCGACTGGTGGCCGCGTACTACTCCGACCCCCTGGACCCGGACTGGCTACTGGACGAGCTCGGACTGAGCGATCACGTCAACACGCCGTACCGACGGCTGTCGGGCGGCCAACAGCAGCGGCTCTCCCTCGCGATCGCCGTCATGGGCCGGCCCGAGCTGGTGTTCCTGGACGAGCCGACCGCCGGGCTCGACGCCCAGGCGCGACTCGCGGTCTGGGACCTGGTCCGGGCGCTCCGCGCTGACGGGGTGGCGGTCCTGCTCACCACCCATCTCATGGACGAGGCCGCGGCGCTCGCCGACGAGGTGGTGATCGTCGACCGCGGGCGGCAGGTCGCCTCCGGCAGCCCCGCCGAACTAGAACGGGACGGTACGACCGAGGGCGTGACCCTCGTCGTCGACACCGACGTGGTCCCGTCCCTCCTCGACGGCGTGCTCGGGCCGGACCACACCGTCACGGCCGGCAGCGCCGCCGGCGTGCTCGAGGTCCACGGCCCTGTCTCCCCGGAACTGATGACCGCGCTGTGCACCGCACTGGAGCGGGCCGGCGTCCAACTCACCTCCCTGGCCACACGGACCAGGAGTCTCGAGGAGGTCTTCCTCGACCTGACCGGACGGGATCTGCGATGAGCCACCCCCAGACCGCGCACAACCGGTTCGCCCCCGGTACCTTCGCCCGGCCCTCGGCCCCGGCACCGGTCCGGCGCATGGCCGCCGCCCAGACCCGTATGGAACTGACCCTGTTCCTGCGCAACGGAGAGCAGCTGCTGGTAGCTCTCATCATTCCGCTCGCCGCGCTGATCGCCCTCGTCGCGATCGACTTCGGAGCCGTTCCGGAACCTCGCGTCGACCACGCGATCACCGCGGTTCTGACGATGTCGGTGATGGGGACCTCGTTCACCGGGCAGGCGATCGCCGTGGCCTTCGACCGCAGGTACGACGCGCTCAAGCGGCTCGGGGGCACGCCTCTCCCGCCGGCCGTCATCATCGCGGGGAAGATCCTGGCCACGCTCATCCTGGTGGCCGGGCAGACGGTCATCCTCGGCGCGATCGCCATCGCGATGGGGTGGCGGCCCTACCTCGCCGGTGCCCTGGTGGGCGCGGTGATGATCGCGCTCGGATCCGCCGCCTTCTCGTCGATGGGCCTCCTCCTCGGCGGCACGATGCGTGCCGAGATCGTCCTCGGACTGGCCAACCTCATCTGGTTCGTGCTCATCGGAGCCGCGGGACTCGCTATCGGGGTGGTCGACCTCCCCGCCCGGGTGGCCGACCTCCTCGTCGTCGTCCCCTCCTACGCACTGACCGACGCGCTCCTCACCGCCGACAGCGGCGGCCTCCCCGCGCTCGCCGCGGCGGTCCTGCTCGGTTGGACCGCCGTGTGCGGCTGGTTTGCCGTACGTCACTTCTCTTTCACCTGATAGCAGACCCCGACAGCTCGCGGCCTAGAATCGGGAACGTGACCTCGACATCGCGCGCCCCGTCCTCCGGAACCCCGGCCGAGACCACACCGGCGAAGCCCGGAGGGCTGCTGTCCAGGCTGCCGATGCCGTCGCTGCGGGTCCAGAAGGGCATCGCCCTGGCGAACGTCTTCGCCCAGATCGGCATCATGACGACCGGCGTCACCGTCCGCGTCACCGCGTCCGGGCTCGGCTGTGAGACCTGGCCCCGTTGCAATCAGGACAGCTTCGTCCCCGTCGCCGGCGCGGCTCCCGCGCTCCACCAGGCCGTCGAGTTCGGTAACCGCCTGCTGACGTTCGTGCTGGTGGCCGTCGCCGTCGCGCTGATCCTGGCCCTCCACCGCGCAGGGCGGCGCCAGGACCTTCTCCTGCTCGCCTGGCTGATGCCGTTCGGCATCGTGGCCCAGGCCGTGATCGGCGGGATCACCGTGCTCGCCGGGCTGGCCTGGTGGACGGTCGCGCTACATCTGCTGCCGTCGATGTTCCTGGCGTGGTTCGCCGGGATAGTCTTCGTCCGGATCGGCGAGGACGACTCCGCGCCCGCCCGACGCGTCATCCCCAGGCCGCTGACCTGGCTGACGGGGCTGTCCGTGGTGCTGCTCGCCGGCGTACTCGTCTCGGGCACGATGGTCACCGGCGCCGGGCCACACGCCGGCGACGCCCGTATCGGCGCTGCCGACCGACTGCAGCTGCCCATCCAGTGGTTGGTGCATTTCCACGCGGAGCTGATGATCGGATACGTCTGCCTGCTCATCGGGCTGCTCGCGGGCCTCATCGCACTGCGTACCCCGGGCCCCGCCGTCCGGCGTGCTGCGATCCTCATCGGGCTGATCGCCGCTCAGGCGGTCATCGGTATCACCCAGTACCAGCTCGGTGTGCCCGAACTGCTGGTGATCGTCCACGTCACGCTCGCGGGCGCCATCACCGCGGTCACCGGGGCGCTGTGGGCCGCCGGGACCATTCGGGAACGCATCACCGCCTGATCTTCCGCCCCATCGCATCCGGCCGGCCCCGGCCACCGGCCGGATGCGCTGCCGGGTGGCGTCGGACGGTACGACGACGGCGACCCCGCCTGGTGGCGGGGCCGCCGTCGATTCGTACCCCTCTAGAGAAGTGACCCGGAGCCGGCCATACGCTTCCAGTGGCCGGCCGGCACATCAGCCCGGGAGATGAGCTCGCGGGTCCAGTCCGAGCCGGTCAGGCCCTGGATGCCGTCGCGCACCGCTTCGGCCTGGGACAGCGTGTCGACCATGACATCGCCCATGACACCGTCGGCGCCGACGAGGGTCACGCGGACACCCCGACGGCCGGTCGGCTGCAGGACGACGTCCGCGGTGCCGCCGTGGCGGGACAGGAACCTGCTCACGAGCTTGGCGGCCCTGGCGGGAGGAGCCGGAGTAGCGGGAGTCGGCGTCGCCTCGATCTTCTCCGAGGCGGCCTTCTCGGCCGATGCGGCGGACGTGGAGTCCTCGGCGGCGGCCTCCTTCTCCGGCTCCCGGGCGGGCGCCGGGGTGGCGGACTTCGCCGCCGCCTCGTCCGCCTGCGTCTCCTTCGCGGCGGCGTGAGCCTTGTCATCCTCGGTCGACGATGCTGCGGCAGCGCCCGCCGCCGCGGCGCCGCTCGCTGCGGCACCGCCGCCCAGGGTCAGCCCGCCGCTCTTCCCGCCGCCCGGCGCCTTGGCGCCGGAGCCGCCACCGAGGGTCAGCCCGCCGGACTTGCCCCCGCCGGGGGCCTTGGCGCCGGAGCCGCCACCGAGGGTCAGCCCGCCGGACTTCCCGCCACCCGGGGCCTTCGCGGCAGTGGCCCCGGCGGTCGTCTCCGACGACTGCTTGGCTGCCGGCGCCGTCTCGGCGGACTCGGCGGCCGGCGCGTCGGTGGGCGCTCCTGCATCAGCGGGCGCGCCGGTCTCGGCCTCGGCGTCACCGACTGTGTCGGCCGTGTCCGCACCTGCAGCCGCGGCGGCGGCGCCACCGCCGAGAACGAGCTTGCCCGCAGATCCGCCGCCGGGTGCCTTGGCTTTAGAACCGCCGCCCAGCTGGAGCCCCCCGCCCGTGGCGGTGGCAGGCTTCGGTGGGCCGGCGTCAGCAGGCGTCTCGACTGCCGGTGCCTCGGTGGTGGGCTCGGCGGCATCGCCTGCTGCCGATGTGGGCTTCGCCTCGGCTGCCGAATCGGCCTTCGCCTCGGTCGCAGGCTCCGCCTCGGCCGCCGACGCGGGTTTCGGAGCGGGCGCCGCGCCCTCGGACTCCGTGATACGGGACCCGTGGAGCGTCGACGCCCCACCACCGGGCGCCTTCGGGGCGCGCCGCCCGAGCGTGATCGCGCCGCCAGCAGCCGCCGCTGCAGCAACAGGAGCAGTTGCTGCGGCCGCTGTCTCAACGGTAGCGGTCTCAGAAGTCGTGGACTCCGGCGCCGCAGCATCAGCCGCCTCAGCCGACGCCGCGGTCCCCGCGGTCTGCTCGGCGGGAGCCGCCGGCGCCGCAGCCGCGGGTGCCGCAGCCGCGGGTGTCCCGCCGGAGCCGCTGATGACGATGGCGGGCCAGCCGGTCGCCCTGACGTGCGGTCCCCCGGCGTACTGGGAAAGGATCTGCAGGCTCATACGGTGTACCTTATCGCCTCGGCTCTCCCCCGCAGTCCGCCACTCCCGTCCCCCGACCGGAGAGGTGACGATCCTTCTCCTGCGAGATCTTCCATGGTTCCGGATACTGGGCGACATGCGAGCCATTCAGATCGCCCAGCACGGCGGCCCCGAGGTCCTCACCCCCGTCGAGATCGATGTGCCGGTGCCCGGGCCGGGTGAGGTTCTGGTGCGGACGACGTCGGTGGGTGTGAACTACATCGATACTTACCTCCGCGAGGGCATCTACCCGCGGGACCTGCCGTTCATCCCCGGAAGCGAGGGCGCGGGGGTGATCGAGGCGGTCGGCCCGGACGCGACGGATCTGGTCGTGGGCGACCGCGTAGCCTGGTGTCAGGTCCCGGGCTCCTATGCGCAGTACGTCGTGGCACCGACCGACTCGCTCGTGGCGGTGCCCGAGGGAATCGACGACGACGTCGCCGCCTCGATGCTCCTTCAGGGCCTGACAGCCCACTACCTCATCTCCGACACGCATCGGGCGACGGAGGGTGACACCGTCCTCATCACCGCGGGCGCCGGCGGGGTCGGGCAGTTGCTCATCCAACTCGCCGTGAGTCGCGGCTTCCGCGTCGTCACCACCACCTCGACCGCGGAGAAGGCCGAGCTGTGTCGCGCACTCGGTGCGGATCACGTTCTGCTGTACCCGGATGCGACGCCGGAACGTGTGCGTGAACTCTCGGAGGGCGGTGTGGCAACCGTGTTCGACGGGGTCGGAAAGGACACCTTCGATGACAGTCTCGCGTCGCTGGCCCGCCGGGGGTCGATGGTTCTCTTCGGTGCTGCGAGTGGTCCCGTGCCGCCGGTTGATCCCCAGCGGCTCAATGAGGCCGGATCGGTGTTCCTGACCAGGCCGACGCTGGCCGACTACATCGCGTCCACGGAGGACTACCGCGAGCGGGCCTCCGAGGTCCTCGAGGGGATAGTCGACGGCTCGTTGCGCCTGACCGTAGGCGCGCGGTTCGGTCTGTCCGAGGCTGCTGAGGCACACCGGGCCCTGCAGTCTCGGAGCACGACGGGCTCACTGGTTCTCGATCCGACCCGGTGAAAAGGCCCGCCGGAGACCCTGTCGGGTCTCCGGCCGGTACGCGGAGTGGGACCCCGGGCGCCGCCCCGGTCGGGATCCCTGTGGCCGATCAGAGGATCGGCAGCATCTCCGAGATGGTCTGCAGTCCCAGGACGGCGTCGATGGACAGTGCGACGAACACCCCCGCGAGGTAGTTGTTCGACAGGATGAACAGCTTCAGCGGCTTGACCTCGATGCCACGGCGGACGCCTGCCTCCAAGCGGTGCGCCATCACGATGAACCAGACACCGAAACCGACGGCGCCGAGTGCGTACACCCATCCCGCCGCGGGGACGAGAGCAAACGTGCACAGGACCGTGACCCAGGTGTAGATCGTGATTCGCCTGGTGACTCCCTCTTCGGACATGACAACCGGCAGCATCGGGACGCCGGCCGCCTTGTAGTCCTCCTTGTAGCGCATCGCGAGCGCCCACGTGTGGGGCGGAGTCCAGAAGAAGATGACCAGGAACAGCACGACCGCCTGCCACCAGTTGTGCGGCTGGCCCTCGGGCAGGTGGTCCGTGATGACCGCCCACGACACGAACACCGGCATGCATCCGGCGGCTCCGCCCCAGACGACGTTCTGCGCGGTGCGGCGCTTGAGGATCATCGAGTAGACGATCACGTAGAAGAGGATCGTGATGAGGATGAAGAAGGCCGCGAGCCAGCTCTTCGCCAGTAGCCCCAGCCAGAGCATGCTGGCCATACCGAGCACCAGGCCGAAGATCAACGCGGCGCGGCGCGTGATCGCGTGGCGGGCCAACGGGCGGCGCTCGGTGCGCTTCATCACCTGGTCGATGTCGTAGTCGACGACCATGTTGAGCGAGTTCGCACTCGCCGCCCCGAGCCAGCCACCGACGAGGGTCAACAGCACCAGTGAGAGGTGGATGTGGCCGCGATCGGCCTGCAGGAGTGCGGGGATCGCCGCGACCAGGAGGAGCTCGATGACCCGCGGCTTGGTGAGGGCGATGTATGCCATCACCACGTCGAGGACGCGGGAGGGTCCGCCGGACCGAGCCGGTCGCCCCGAAAGCGCGGGAGGAGAGACTGACGGCCCCCCACTCCGGGTCGGGGTGGAATCGTGCACCGTAACTCCTTGCCGCAGACGTGAACGCACTACTCGGCCGATACTACGTGCCGCCCTCGGCGTCCGCGAAAGAGCGGGGGCGGGGACCTGGCGACCCCGGCCGCTGCCGACCACTAAGGTGGTGGACGACATACGCGCGGATCCGCGCCGCACCCTCGACCCGGGAGAACCACAAGTGACCAGCGCGTCGGAGATCACCGAGCTCACCACCGCCCGCCACCCGTCCGATTGGACTGAACTGGACACCCGAGCCGTGGACACCGCGCGTGTCCTCGCCGCAGAAGCAGTGCAGAACTGCGGCAGTGGCCATCCGGGCACCGCGATGAGCCTGGCTCCCCTGGCTTACACGCTCTACCAGCGTGTGATGCGGCACGACCCGACTGATCCGAAGTGGATCGGCCGTGACCGTTTCGTCCTGTCCTGCGGACATTCCTCGCTCACCCAGTACGTGCAGCTGTACCTCGCGGGATTCGGGCTGGAGCTCGACGATCTGAAGGCGCTGCGTACGTGGGGCTCCCGCACCCCCGGGCACCCGGAGTGGAACCATACCGACGGTGTGGAGATCACGACCGGCCCGCTCGGCCAGGGGCTCGCCTCGGCCGTGGGCATGTCCATGGCGGCCCGGTATGAGCGTGGTCTCCTGGACCCGGACACCCCGGCAGGCAAGAGCCCGTTCGACCACTTCATCTACGTGGTCGCCTCCGACGGTGATCTCCAGGAGGGCGTCACCGCGGAGGCGTCGTCGCTGGCGGGGACCCAGAAGCTGGGCAATCTCATCGCGGTGTACGACGACAACGAGATCTCGATCGAGGACGATACGAAGATCGCCTTCACCGAGGACGTCGCGGCCAGGTACGAGGCCTACGGCTGGCACGTCCAGACGGTCAACGGTGGCGAGGACGTCGAGGCGATCGAAGAGGCGATCGCCAATGCCCGTTCCGTCACCGACAGGCCCTCGCTGATCGTCCTCCGCACGATCATCGCCTTCCCCGCCCCGAAGCTGATGAACACGGGCGCGTCCCACGGCGCCGCTCTGGGTCAGGAGGAGGTCGATGCCGTCAAGACGGCTCTGGGTATGGGCGGCACCGAGCCGTTCACAGTGGCCGACGAGGTGATCGCGCACACGCGCGGTGCCCGCGACCGCGGTGCCAGGGTCCATGCGCAGTGGAGCGACATGTTCCACGCCTGGGCCGAGGCGAACCCGGAGCGCAAGGCGCTGTTCGACCGGCTCTACTCCGGCGCGCTGCCGGAGGGTTGGGACGCCGGACTCCCGACCTGGGAGGCGGATGCGAAGGGCGTGGCCACCCGTAAGGCCTCGGCCGCAGCCATCCAGGCCCTCGCGGCCACCCTCCCGGAGTTGTGGGGTGGCTCCGCGGACCTCGCCGGATCCAACAACACCCCGATCAAGGGCGCGGACTCCTTCGGACCCACCACCATCTCCACGGACACCTGGACCGCGTCCCCCTACGGACGGAACCTCCACTTCGGTATCCGCGAGCACGCGATGGGTGCGATCCTCAACGGGATCGCCCTCCACGGTCCCACCCGGCCGTACGGCGGGACGTTCCTCATCTTCAGCGAGTACATGCGGCCGGCGGTCCGGCTGGCCGCCCTCCAGGGCAGTAACGCGTACTACGTGTGGACCCACGACTCGATCGGCCTCGGCGAGGACGGGCCCACGCACCAGCCTGTCGAGCAACTGGCCGCGTTGCGCGCCATCCCCGGTCTGGCCATCCTGCGTCCGGCCGACGCCAACGAGACGGCAGCCGCGTGGCGGGCCATGCTGATGGCCCTCGACGGCCCCAAGGGGCTGTGCCTGACCCGTCAGGACGTTCCGGTTCTCGAGGGCACAGCCGAGGCGGCGCGCGAGGGCGTCGAGCGCGGTGCGTACGTGCTCGTGGAGGCGTCCACTGCCGTCCCCGAGGTGATCCTGATGGGCACGGGTTCCGAGGTGCAGCTCGCGGTGGCCGCGCGCGAGGTCCTCGAGTCCGAGGGTGTGCCGACCCGGGTCGTCTCGGTGCCGTGTGTCGAGTTCTTCGATCAGCAGGACGCTGAGTACCGCGAGTCGGTGCTGCCCCGGGCCGTCCGCGCCCGTGTCTCGGTCGAGGCGGGAATCGCGATGCCGTGGTACCGCTTCCTCGGTGATGCCGGCCGGGCCGTCTCGCTGGAGCATTTCGGCGCCTCGGCGCCCTATCAGACCCTGTTCACCGAGTTCGGGATCACCGCCGACGCGGTGGTCGCGGCCGCCCGTGAGTCGCTCGCGGCTGTTGCCGAGGAGGCATGATGACCAACGCAAATCTCGCCGCGCTCAGCGCTGCCGGCGTGTCCGTCTGGCTCGACGATCTGTCGCGCCAGCTCATCGGCTCGGGTGAGTTGGCTTCGCGGATGTCGACCTACTCGGTGGTGGGTGTCACCACCAACCCGGCGATCTTCCAGTCGGCTCTGTCCGATTCGTCGGCGTACGAGTCGGCTCTCACGGAGGCGGTGGCCGCCGACCGCGACGTCGATGCGGTCCTCCGTGCGCTCACCACCGCGGATGTCCGCGACGCGTGCGATGTCCTGGCGGACACCTTCCGGTCGACCGATGGTGTCGACGGACGGGTGTCCCTCGAGGTCGATCCTCGCCTCGCGGATCAGACCGAGGCCACGGTCACCCAGGCCGTGGAACTCGCCGACGTCGTGGACCGTCCGAACGTCATGATCAAGATTCCCGCCACCGCGGCCGGGTTGCCGGCCATCACCGAGGTGATCGGTAAGGGCATCGACGTCAACGTCACGCTGATCTTCTCGGTCGATCAGTACCGCAGAGTCGCGCAGGCGTACATCGCCGGTCTCGAACAGGCAGCGGAGGCAGGTCATGACCTGTCGACGATCCACTCGGTCGCGTCCGTCTTCGTCTCCCGACTCGACACCGAGATCGATTCACGTCTCCCGGAGGACTCCGCGCTGCGGGGTCAGGCCGGGCTCGCGAATGCGCGTCTGTGCCAGGAGGTCTACGACGAGCTGTTCGATCCGTCCGGGCGTTTCGGCGCACTCGCAGATCGCGGTGCTCGCCCGCAGCGCCTGCTCTGGGCATCGACCGGCGTCAAGGACCCCGCCTACCCCGACACGCTGTACGTGACGGGGCTGGTCACGCACGGGACGGTCAACACGATGCCCTTCGCCACCATGGAGGCATTCGCGGATCACGGGGTACTCGAGGGTGACACCGTGCGTGGCTCGGCTGTTGCCTCCCGTGCGACCCTCGATGCCCTCCGCGCGGACGGGATCGACCTCGACGAGGTTTTCGCGCTGCTCGAGCAGCAGGGCGTGGAGAAGTTCGTCACGGCGTGGGACGACCTCTCGGACACCGTGAGGTCGCGGATCGACGAGATCCCGGCGGGTTCGTGAGCGAGTCGGCCCCGGGGCACCGCCCCGGCGCGGTCGGCTCCGAGGTTCCGGAGCGGACCAACCCACTACGCGATCCGCGCGACCGACGTCTCCCCCGGATCGCCGGGCCGTCGGGCCTGGTGATCTTCGGCGTCACCGGTGATCTGTCCAAGAAGAAGCTGATCCCGGCGGTGTACGACCTCGCCAACCGCGGTCTGCTCCCTCCCGGGTTCTCGCTCATCGGTTTCGGCCGTAGGAAATGGTCGAGCGAACAGTTCGCGGAGTTCGCGCGCGAGTGCGCGCGGGAGAAGTGCCGGACCCCGTTCCGCGAGGATGTGTGGGACCAACTCGCCGCCGGACTCCGGTTCGTGACCGGAACGTTCGACGACGACGAGGGCTTCGACCGCCTCGCGGATGAGTTGGGAGTGCTGGAGTCAGAGCGCGGCACAGCCGGGAACTATGCGTTCTACCTGTCGATTCCCCCGGACGACTTCCCCACGGTCTGTCGGCACCTCGACCGGACCGGCGCCACCAGGGGTCCGGACGGTTCCTGGCGACGGGTGGTGATCGAGAAGCCGTTCGGTCATGACCTCGACAGCGCGAGAGAACTGAACGACGTGGTGGGGGCGGTATTCCCGGAGGACTCCGTCTTCCGGATCGACCACTACCTGGGCAAGGAGACCGTCCAGAACATTCTGGCCCTCCGGTTCGCGAACCAGCTGTTCGAGCCCGTCTGGAATGCCAATCACGTGGACCACGTGCAGATCACGATGGCCGAGGACATCGGATTGGGTGGCCGTGCCGGCTACTACGACGGGATCGGAGCGGCACGGGACGTCATCCAGAACCACCTCATCCAGTTGATGGCGCTGGTGGCGATGGAGGAACCGACCGACTTCTCCGCAGCAGCACTCCGGTCGGAGAAGACCAAGGTCCTGGAGTCGACTTCCCTGGCGCTGCCCATCGCCGAGACCGCTGCGCGCGGTCAGTACTCGGCCGGGTGGCAGGGCTCCGAGCACGTCGTCGGGCTCAAGGAGGAGGAGGGGTACGACCCCTCGTCCACCACCGAGACGTACGCCGCGATCACGCTCGAGGTCCACAATCGGCGATGGGCTGGCGTGCCGTTCTATCTGCGCACCGGCAAGCGTCTCGGACGCCGCGTCACCGAGATCGCCGTGGTGTTCCGCCGCGCCCCGCACCTGCCGTTCGACGCGACCATGACCCAGGAGCTGGGTCAGAACGCGCTGGTCATCAGGGTTCAGCCCGACGAGGGGGTCACGCTCCGATTCGGCTCGAAGGTCCCGGGGACGGCTATGGAGGTCCGCGACGTCAACATGGATTTCGCCTATGGCGAGGCGTTCACCGAGTCCTCCCCGGAGGCGTACGAGCGTCTCATCCTCGATGTCCTCCTGGGCGAGCCGTCCCTGTTCCCCGTCTCCCGAGAGGTCGAACTGAGCTGGATGTTGCTCGATCCCGTGCTCCGGGAGTGGGCGTCGCAGGGAACCCCTGAGCAATACCAGGCCGGAACGTGGGGGCCGGAGGGCGCCGACGAGATACTGGCCCGTAGCGGCCGGGCATGGAGGCGACCGTGATCATCGACCTTCCCGACACCTCCACGCGGGAGATCGCCAAGAAGCTGGTCCAGATCCGTGAGGAATCCGGCCTCAGCACCATCGGCCGCGTCCTCACGCTCATCGTGCTCACCGACCATGTCCGTGGGAGCGAAGCGGCGATCGATGCCGCCAACGAGGCGAGCCGCGAGCACCCTTGTCGCGTGATCGTGGTGATCCGCGGACGCCGCGCCGACGGTGATCGCCTCGACGGACAGATCCGGGTCGGTGGAGACGCCGGCGCGGCGGAGGTGGTCGTGCTGCGGACCTCCGGCGGCCTGGCATCGCAATCGGCCGCGATCGTCACTCCCCTGCTCCTGCCCGACACCCCCCTGGCGGTGTGGTGGCCCCGGCACTCCCCGACCCTGTTGTCCGAGGACAAGGTCGGGCGGCTGGCACGGCGTCGCATCGTCGACTCCGACACGGAGGGGCACCCGACTGACGCGCTGGTCAAACGTGCGGCGGGCTACTCGCCGGGCGATACCGATCTGGCGTGGGCACGGATCACCCACTGGCGGTCGCTGCTCGCCGCAACGCTGGACCGCCCGCCGTACGAGCCCATCACGGCCGCCACGGTCTGCGGTCCCGAACGCGCCGCATCGGTCGACCTGGCCGGCGCGTGGCTGGCGTCCCGCCTGGGGATCGACGTGCACCGCGCGGTGGGCCCGTCGATGGTCGTCCTCGAGCGCGCCTCGGGATCGATTGTGCTCAAGCAGGTCAGCCCCACGGCAGCAGAGCTTCACATCACCGGACACTCGCCCACCCGGGTCGCCCTGGTCGGTCGTAGTATCGCCGACTGCCTGGCGGAAGAACTCAGACGCATGGATACCGACGGGGTCTACGCCGACGCACTGGCCAACTTCGATCGGGTCATCTACACCTCAGCCTCGGTCCGCTGACGCAGATCGCGGCCTCGGGCAGTACGCCGAATCAAGCCCACGACAGGAGCACCGATGTCAGACATCCGCCATCTCGTCCATCCGGACATCGACAGCCTCGCCGCCGCCGCGGCGCAGGCCGTCACCGGCCATCTCAATGAGCGAATCGCCGCCACCGGTCAAGCTGTCCTCTCGCTGACCGGTGGGAGCGCGGGCGTCAAGACCGCAGCGGCGCTGGCCGACGCGGCCATCGAGTGGGAGCGGGTCACCATCTACTTCGGTGACGAGCGATTCGTTCCCGCTGACGACCCCGAGCGTAACGACGGCCAGATCGACGACGTCCTTCTCGATGCACTGGGCGGAGGACCCACGGTGCACCGCTGGCCCGCACGCGGCGCGGAGCACGACGATGTCGATGCCGCGGCGAGCGCGTTCCGCGCCGCACACCCCATGCCCGCCGGGGACGAGACGCTGTTCGATGTGACGCTTCTCGGGATGGGGCCCGAGGGACACATCGACTCGATCTTCCCCCACACCCCGGCGGTCGCGGAGAGCGAGCAACTGGTGGTCGGCGTGCGCGACTGTCCCAAGCCGCCGCCGGAACGGCTCACGTTCACCCTTCCCGCCGTATGCCGGTCGCGGCACGTGATCGTGGTGGCCACCGGGGACGGCAAGGCCGAAGCGGTCGCCCGCGGCATCGAGGGCGCGGATCCGGTGGACTGGCCGGTCGCGGGAGCGCGGGGCGTCGTGTCCACGACGTACCACCTGGACGGGCCGGCTGCGTCGATGCTGTCGTGAGCGGGACCCGCATCACGCGGTTGTGCAGGAAATGACGCACCCCGCTTGTTTGCGCGGGCAACCGCGCGCGGTGTGTGTCGGTGACCGGGAGGTCAGCCGAAGCGAACCACGAGCCCCATCGCGATGATGCCGATCAGCCAGAGAACGGCCACGATCACGGTGACACGGTCGAGGTTCCGCTCCACGACGCTCGATCCGGACAGGCTCGACTGGACACCGCCGCCGAAGAGCGAGGACAGACCGCCACCCTTGCCGCGATGCAGCAGGATGAACAGCATCAACAGCAAGCTGGAGATGATGAGGAAGAGGTCCAGGGCGAGCTTCATGTAGAGATCGTGCCTCACGTCAGGTCGGGCGGTCGGATAGCGACCGCTCCAGACTACCCGGTCGGATGTTCATGGCGAATCCCGGCGCGCCCGGGCCCGAGGGCCGGACGCGCCGGGAAGGATGTGTCAGGGCAGCGGGCCGCCGGCGGCGATCGCCGAGAGCTGCGCGAACTCATCCGGCTTGAGGGACGCGCCGCCGACAAGGCCGCCGTCGACGTCCGCCTGCTCGAGCAGTTCGCCGACATTCGAGGCGTTGACGCTGCCCCCGTACAGTACGCGCATCTTCTCAGCGATCTCGTTGTCCGCGAGCTCGGCCAGTGCGGCGCGGATCGCGGCGCACACCTCCTGGGCGTCCGCAGCCGAGGCGGTCTTTCCGGTGCCGATGGCCCAGACCGGCTCATAGGCGATCACGGTGCCGGCGAGCTGCTCCCTGGAGAGGCCCGCGAGCGATCCCTTGAGCTGGTCGACCACGTACGAGACGTGCTGACCGGCCTCGCGGACGTCCAGCTTCTCGCCGACGCACACGATCGGGGTCAGACCGTGCTTGTGGCTGGCCGCGGCCTTGGCGGCGACGAGCTCATCGGACTCCGCGTGGTAGTCGCGACGCTCGGAGTGCCCGACCACGATGTAGGTGCAACCGAGCTTGGCGAGCATCGCCGCCGAGACCTCGCCGGTGTACGCCCCGGATTCATGGACCGACACGTCCTGCGCGCCGTAGGCGAAGCCGAGTTTGTCGCCCTCGATCACGATCTGGACGCCGCGGATATCGGTGAAGGGCGGGATGAATGCCACATCCACCTTCTCGAGGTACTTCTCGGGCAGCGCGAAGGCGACCTTCTGCACGAGGGCGATGGCCTCGAGATGATTGAGGTTCATCTTCCAGTTGCCGGCGATGAGCGGGGTGCGTGCCATGTTCTCTCCTGTTGTCGACGGTCGGTGTCAGTTGCCGCGCTCGAGCGCGGTGACCCCGGGGAGTTCCTTGCCCTCGAGGTACTCCAGCGAGGCGCCGCCACCGGTGGAGATGTGGGAGAAGTTCTCCTCCCCCAGGCCGAGGGTGCGGACCGCCGCCGCGGAATCGCCCCCGCCGACGACCGAGAACGCGCCGTTCCTGGTGGCCTCGATGATGGACTCCGCGACACCGCGGGTGCCGGCGGAGAACGCCTCGAACTCGAACACGCCCATGGGGCCGTTCCAGAACACGGTCTTGGCGACGGAGAGCTTCTCCGCGAAGGCGGCGACCGACTCGGGTCCGATGTCCAGGCCCATCTTGCCGTCCGGAATCGCGTCGGCGGGCACGGTGGTATGCGGCGCATCGGCGGCGAACCCGTCAGCGGCCACGACGTCCACGGGCAGGCTGATCACGTCCCCGAACTTGGCGAGCAGGTCCTTGCAGGTGTCGATCATCTCCTCCTGGAGAAGTGACGAACCCACTCCGTGACCCTGCGCCGCGAGGAAGGTGAAGCACATGCCGCCACCGATGACGAGGGTGTCGACCTTCGGGGCGAGCGCTTCGATGACGGCCAGCTTGTCGGAGACCTTCGAGCCACCCAGCACGACGGCATAGGGGTGCTGCGGATCGCCCGTCAGGTCTGCCAGGACCTCGACCTCGCTCTGGACAAGATCGCCCGCGTAGGCCGGGAGCAGCTTGGCGACGTCGTAGACGGAGGCCTGGGCGCGATGGACCACACCGAAGCCGTTAGAGACGAACGCCCCGTCCTCGCCGACGAGCTCGGCCAACTCGGCGGCGAACGCGGCGCGCTCCGACTCGTCCTTGCTCGTCTCGCGGGGGTCGAAGCGGACGTTCTCGACGAGCAGCACATCCCCGTCGGTGAGCCCGTTCGCACGCTCGCGGGTGTCGGCGCCCACCACGTCACCCGCGAGCTGCACGTACCGGCCCAGTTCGTCTCCGAGCTTCTCGGCGACCGGCGCCAACGAGAACTCGGGATCCGCCTGACCCCCGGGGCGTCCGAGGTGAGCGGTGATCACCAGGGCGGCGCCGCCGTCCAGCAGTGCGTTGAGTGTGGGCAGCGAGGCCGTGATGCGTCCGGCGTCGGTGATGGTATTGCCGTCGAGCGGGACGTTGAGGTCGCAGCGGACGAGGATCTTGCGACCCTCGACGCCGGCCTCGAGCAGGTCCTTGAGCATGCTCACTGCCATGGGGTGGACTCCTCCGGGAGGTGCTGTGTGGTGGTCTGGGTGGTGGGTGATGCCGTACCGGGCCCGGCCGGAACGCTGTGGACGTCCCGGGGCCGGGCCCGGTGGTGGTGCTCGTGGCTCGTCGTGGTCTTCCGACCCGTCAGAGTGACTTGCCGACGAGGCCGATGAGGTCGGCGAGGCGGTTGGAGTAACCCCACTCGTTGTCGTACCAGGAGGCGATCTTGACCTGGCCGTCGATCGCCTTGGTGAGCGGCGCATCGAAGATAGACGAGTGCGGATCGGTGACGATGTCCGAGGAGACGATCGGGTCCTCGGTGTACTTGAGGATGCCCTTCATCGGCCCCTCGGCGGCAGCCTTGACGGCGGCGTTGACCTCGTCGACCGAGGCCTTCTTCTCGAGCTCTACCGTGAGGTCGGTGAGCGAGCCGGTGGGCAGGGGGACGCGCACGGCGTAGCCGTCGAACTTGCCCTTGAGCTCGGGAAGGACCAGGGCGACGGCCTTCGCGGCACCGGTGGAGGTGGGCACCATGTTCAGTGCGGCGGCGCGGGCACGACGCGGGTCCTTGTGCGGGGCGTCCAGCAGGTTCTGGTCGGCCGTGTACGCGTGGACGGTGGTCATGAGGCCCTTGATGATGCCGAACTCGTCCGACAGGACCTTGGCCACCGGGGCGAGGCAGTTCGTGGTGCAGGAGGCGTTGGAGATGATGGTCTGCGAGCCGTCGTACTGGTCGTCGTTGACGCCCATGACCACGGTGAGGTCCTCGCCGGAGGCGGGGGCCGAGATGATGACCTTCTTGGCGCCACCCTCGAGGTGGCCGCGGGCCTTCTCGGCGTCGGTGAAGATGCCGGTCGACTCGACGACGACGTCGACACCGTAGTCGCCCCACGGCACGGAGGCGGGTCCCTCCTTGACGGCCAGGGCGCCGATCTTGGTACCACCAACGGTCAGCGACGAGTCGTCGAAGGTGACGTCCTTGCCGAGACGACCGAGCGTCGAGTCGTACTTGAGGAGGTGAGCGAGCATGTCGTTCGTGGTCAGGTCGTTGACGGCCACGATCTCGATGTCCGTCTTGCCTTCGGCCTTGAGAGCCTCCACCGCGCGGTAGAAGTTGCGGCCGATACGTCCGAATCCGTTGATGCCTACGCGCACGGTCACTTCGATGTCTCCTTATTGGTGGTGCGAGAACGCTGGACGTCACCGGGGCCGGGTACAGCCCGGGGACGTGATCCAGACTACCCGCCGCCGTCCGGCGCTGTGCAGGGTCCTACCGGCGGTCAGGCGTCGTCGAGCATGTCCTCGGTGACGACGGACTCGGTGTCCGGGATACCGAGTTCGGAAGCCTTGCGGTCCGCCATGGACAACAGGCGCCGGATCCGGCCCGCGACGGCGTCCTTGGTCATCGGCGGGTCGGCGAGCTGACCGAGTTCCTCGAGCGAGGACTGCCGGTGCTGAACCCGGAGTTCGCCGGCGGCCAGCAGATGATCCGGGACGTCCTCGCCGAGGATCTCCAATGCCCGCTGAACACGGGCGGCCGCCGCGACGGCGGCGCGCGCCGAGCGCCGCAGGTTCGCGTCGTCGAAATTGGCGAGCCGGTTGGCGGTCGCACGCACCTCGCCGCGGGAGCGGCGCTCCTCCCAGACGTCCCGGGTGGTCGTGGCGCCCATCCGGGCGAGCAGGATCCCGATCGCCTCGCCGTCGCGGATCACCACGCGGTCGCCCCCGCGGACCTCGCGGGCCTTGGCCGTCACGCCGAGTCGGCGCGCGGCGCCGACCAGTGCCATCGCCGCCTCGGAACCCGGCGCCGTCACCTCGAGGGCGGACGACCGGCCGGGCTTGGTGAGTGAGCCGTGGGCGAGGAACGCGCCCCGCCATGCGGCCTCGGCCGCGGTGACGGGGCCGCCCACGACGGCGGCCGGCAGGCCGCGGACCCCGCGCCCGGCGCCGTCGACCAGTCCGAGTTGGCGGGCGAGGTCGGCGCCGCGGTCGATCACCCGGATGACGAATTTCCGCGCGGCTCTGCCACCGGATCCCCCGATCGGGTGGATCTCGCAGGAGACGCCGAAAAGGGAGTCGAGTTCGGCGGCCAAGCGGTCGGCGATGTCGCCGGAGTCGACCTCCGACTCGATCACCAGGCGGCCCGACAGGACCTGCAGGGTTCCCGCGAACCTCAGGATGGCGGCGACCTCTGCCTTCCTGGTCTCCGAGCTCCCCACCGGGACCCTCACCAGTTCGGACTTGACCTGCGCGGTCAGCGACACTCCCTGCTCCTTCGTTCTTGTGTTCACTCGCCCGCGGGTGCGGACGTCGAGGCGGCCAGCACGGAGGCCAGCAGGACCGGGTCGTGGACGGCCATCATGGTCCCATCCGCCCGGGTCCGCGCGATCTCCGCGGTCACGACCCGGGCCCCCAGTCCTGCGGCGGCGCGTTCGAGGTGCTCACGTTCGGTCGCGCTCAGCGGCATCCGGGGGTCGACCAGGACCGAGTCGAAGTCGATGTCGGGCGCATGCTGGCGCAGGACGTGCAGGTGCTGCTCGGCGGAGAACCCCGCCGTCTCCCCCGGTTGCGGTGCGAGGTTGAGGACGAGCACCTTGGTCGCGGACGTGCGGGCCAGTGCCTCGGCGATCTCCCGGATCAGGACGTTGGGGATCACGCTGGTGAACCAGGAGCCCGGCCCGAGTACGACCAGATCGGCGGCGTCGATCGCCTCCACCACACCGGCGGCGGCGGGCGGGTCGGGTGGGATGAGCCGCACCCGGCGCACACTCCCCGGCGTGGTGGCCACCGCGACCTGTCCGATGATCGTCCGCACGACGCGCGGATCGGCCTCGAGTCCCACCACCTCCGCGGCGATGTCCAGCGCCACCGGTGACATCGGCAGGACGCGGCCGTCCACACCGAGAATCGACCGCACCGCGTCGAGGGCCTCTATCGGATCACCGAGAAGCTCCCACAGGCCCGCGAACACCAGGTTGCCGACGGCGTGCCCGGCGAGCGCACCGGTGCCCCCGTACCGGTGCTGGAACAGCCGGGTCAGACGGTCGTGTTCGTCGTCTTCCCCGGCCAGGGCGCAGAGTGCCATCCGCAGGTCGCCGGGAGGCAGGATCCCGAGCTCACGTCGTAGCCGACCCGAGGAACCACCGTCGTCCGCGACGGTGACCACCGCGGTGACGTCGTCGGCGACGAGCCGCGCCGCCCGGAGGGTGGCGGACAGTCCGTGTCCCCCGCCCAGTGCGACCAGCGATGAGACCCGTGAGGTGCTGCCTTCGGTCATGACCGACTCATTCCCGACCGAGGTCGCGGTGGCGCACGTGGACCTCGACCGCGTCCAGTGTGCTCAGGCGTCCGGCCAGTGACTCGGAGATCGCGACGCTCCGATGTTTGCCGCCGGTGCAGCCGACGGCGATCGTCATGTACCGCTTGCCCTCGCGCCGGTAGCCCTTCATGGCCAGGCGGATCATGGTCTCGGCCGATCGAAGGTACTCCTCGATCGATTCGTCGGCCAGCACATAGTCCTGCACCGGTTTGTCGCGCCCGGTGTGCGGCTGCAGCTCGGGGATCCAGTGTGGGTTGGGCAGGAAGCGCATGTCGAGCAGCATGTCGACGTCCACCGGGACGCCGTATTTGAAGCCGAAGGACTCGACGGTGAGGTGGAAGTCGAACCCGAGGTCGCCGAAGGGCGTCTCCAGCCGGTGTCGTAGGTCGTGGACGCTGAGGGAGGAGGTGTCGACGACGACGTCGGCCCGCCCCCGCAGTCCCTCGAGGATCCGTCGTTCGCGCACGATCCCGTCCACGAGCCCGCCGCCGGACTGCAGCGGGTGGGAGCGGCGGACGTTGTTGAAGCGGCTGACCAACGCCTCGTCGGAGGCCTCGAGGAACAGGATGCGGCCGCCCGCGGAACCGTCGAAGTGGCCCAGCAGGTCGTCGAGGTGCTCGTCGAAACCGATGCTGCGGGTGTCGACCACCATGGCAAGTCGCTGCGGGCCGGTCTCGGATTCGCTGATCCGCTCCAGAAAGTCGCTCATGAACGACAACGGCAGGTTGTCCACCACGTACCAGCCGAACTCCTCGAGAACCTTGGAGGCCGTGCCCTTGCCGGCTCCGGACATCCCGCTGATCAGGAGCAGTTCGCGCTTGTCCCCGCCGTCGACCATCGTGTCACCTCGCATCGTCTGTGCCGTTCTGATCGGTCCCACCCTCGCTCTGTGCGGTCGAGTCTGTCACGCCGGCGGCGGCCGTGTCCGTGTCCCGGGCATCGGCGCCGAGCACCGAGCGTATGGCGGCCGCGACGCCGGGGCCGATCCCGGGTACCGCGCACAATTGCTCGGTCGAGGCCTTCCGCAACGCCGAGACGGTGGGGAACGCCTCCGTCAGAGCTGCACGGCGTGAGGGGCCCAGACCGGGGACGTCGTCGAGCACGGAGGCGGTCATCCGCTTCGATCGTGCGCCGCGGTGCGCCCGGATCGCGAAGCGGTGCGCCTCGTCTCGGAGTCGCTGCAGCAGGAACAGTCCCTCGCCGTGTCGGGGGAAGATCACGGGGTACTCCTCGCCGGGGAGCCAGATCTCCTCGAGGCGCTTGGCGATTCCGATCACCGGTACGTCGTTGACCCCGAGTTCTGACAGCACCTCGGCCGCGGCTTCGACCTGCGGCCGCCCGCCGTCGACGACGTACAGCTGCGGAGGGTAGGCGAACCTCCGCGCCGGGGTCGCTTTCGCATCGGGGCCCGACTCGTCGTCGACCGGGCCGTCGGTCTCGTCGGGGGTGAGAGCGGGATCCTCGTGGTGACGGCGGAACCGTCGCCGGGTCACCTCCACGATACTGCCGACGTCGTCCGACCGGCCGTCGCCGGCGGCCTCACGGATCCGGTAGAGCCGGTAGTCGCTCTTCCGCGCCATGCCGTCCTCGAACACCACCAGCGAGGCCATCACGTCGGTGCCCTGGATGTGCGAGATGTCCACACATTCGATCCGTAGCGGCGCGGAATCGAGCTCGAGAGTCTCCTGGATCTCCTGCAGCGCGGCGGAGCGGGCCGTGAGGTCCCCGCTCCGGCGGAGCTTGTGCTGGGTGAGCGCTTCGACGGCATTGCGATGGACCGTCTCGGCGAGGGCACGCTTGTCCCCGCGCTGCGGGATCCGCAGTGACACCCGTGAGCCCCGCAGACCCGACAACCAGTCGGTCAGCTCGTCCGAGTCCTCGGGCAACGCCGGAACGAGTACCTCGCGGGGCACGGCCGCGGCGATATCACCGGACTCGGCGGACTCGGCGAGATCTGCCTCGCCGCCGTAGAACTGCGCGAGGTAGTCGGAGACGACACCGGGGACGGCCTTCTGTGCGTCGAAATGCCCCTCGTCGTCGACACCATGGGAGTGTTCGACGACCCAGCCGCGCTGGCCACGGATTCGTCCCCCGCGGACATGGAACACCTGAACCGAGACCTGGAGCTCGTCCGCCTCGACGCCCACCACATCCGCATCCGTACCGTCACCGAGGACGACAGCCTGCTTCTCCATCGCACGTCGCATCGCCCCGAGGTCGTCGCGCAGGCGGGCGGCCCGCTCGAAATCCAGATCCGCGGAGGCTTCGAGCATCTGCTTCTCGATCCGGCGCATGATCGCGTCGGTCCGGCCGGCCAGGAAATCGATCAGTTCGTTGACGATCTCGCGGTGCTCGTCCGGGGTCACCCGACCGATGCAGGGGGCCGCACACTTGTCGATGTACCCGAGCAGGCAGGGCCGTCCGAGCTGTGCCTGACGCTTGTACACCCCCGCCGAACACGACCGCACCGGGAAGACCCGCTGCAGGGTGTCGAGCGTGTCGCGGATCGCCCAGGCGTGGGAGTAGGGACCGAAGTAACGGGTGCCGGGACGGCGCGGGCCGCGGTAGACGAAGGCCCTCGGAACCTCCTCGCCCACGGTCACGGCGAGCATCGGGTACGTCTTGTCGTCGCGGTAACGGACGTTGAACCGCGGGTCATACTTCTTGATCCAGGTGTACTCGAGCTGGAGCGCCTCTACCTCTGTTGAGACGACGGTCCACTGGACGCCGGCCGCCGAGGTCACCATCTGCCGGGTCCGTGGATGCAGGAGCGTCAGGTCGGCGAAGTACGAACCGAGTCGACTGCGGAGGTTCTTGGCCTTGCCCACATAGATGACACGACCGTGCTCGTCACGGAACCGGTAGACCCCCGGTTCCGTGGGGATGGAACCGGGGGCCGGACGGTAGCTGCGCGGGTCGGCCACTGCGGATCAGCGGTCTGCGACGGTCTCGGGGTCGGCCGCGGACGGCTTGTGCGCGTGGACGACCTCGCGGAGGCGGGACATGGCCGTCACCCCGTCAGCGCCGTCAAAGGTCTGGATCGCCCAGATCCCCACGTGCTCGTAGGCCGGCAGCTCGAGGCGCGGCCAGTAGCTCGAGCGGGGGAACGTGAGCCCGACGACGTCCGCCCACGGCCACAGACGCGAACGCAATGGACCGGTGATCTCGACGCCGGTAGCGCCGGCACGAACACGGATGCGGAGCAGGGTGAGCAGCACCCCGGCGAAGATGAACCCGGTCACCACGAACGCGAGCTGGTCCGGAAGGCCGACCGTCACGCCGGTGTCGCCCCGGACGAGGATGATCGCCCAGATGACGTGGACGATGACGATCACGACGGCGAGCCCGACGACGATCTGGCGCATACGTGTCGGGCGGTGGTCGAATTCCCAGGTGTCGGCCGCGCTGGCCGCGGCGGCGGCACGCGCGTCCGGCGCGGAGCCGGAGCCCGCGGCGTCTCCGCCCATGGACTGTCCGCTCATCGTCCGCTCCTGAGGTCCCGGAGCACGACGGCGGAGCCGAGCGCCGCGGCGACGGCCTCTCCACCCTTGTCCTCGACGGCGCCCTCGTGACCATCACGATCGCGGGCCTGCTGTTCGGTGTCGGTCGTGAGCACGCCGTGGGCCACCGGGGTGGACTCGTCGAGCGCGATGCGGGTGAGTCCGTCCGTCACGGACCCGCAGACATAGTCGAAGTGCGGGGTCTCGCCCCGGATGACGACCCCGAGCGCCACGACGGCGTCATGTGTCCGGGCGAGCTCCTGGGCCACCACCGGCAGCTCCACCGCGCCGGTCACGCGCGCCACGGTCACCGCGGCCCCGGCAGAGCCCGCCACGGCCAGTGCCCGATCGAGCAGCTGGGTGCAGATCTCGTCGTGCCAGGTCGCGGCGACGATCCCGAGCCGCAGGCCCTGAGCGTCGGGGATCACCAGCTCAGGCCTACCGCTGCCGCTCATCGCAGCTCCTCTCCGTCGTGGTCGGTTCCGGGTGCATCGGTCGGGGCCTCGTCGAGCTCGTCGTCGAGTCCCTCCAGCAGGTGCCCCATGCGGTCGCGCTTGGTGCGCAGGTATCGCAGGTTCTCCGGGGTGACAGCCGTGGGCGTCGGAACCCGCTCGACGACCTCCACGCCGCCGGCGCGGAGCGCGTCGGCCTTGGCCGGATTGTTGGTCATCAGGCGCACCCGGCTGACACCGAGGTTACGCAACATCTGGGCGGCGAGACTGAAGTCGCGGGCGTCGGCCGGCAGACCGAGATCGAGGTTCGCGTCGACCGTGTCGCGGCCCTCGTCCTGCAGTTGGTAGGCGCGGAGTTTCTGGACCAGGCCGATACCCCGGCCCTCGTGACCGCGCATGTAGAGCACCACCCCCCTGCCCTCCTCGCAGACCGCGGCCACCGCGGCGTCGAGCTGGGGGCCGCAATCGCAGCGCAGTGAGTGGAAGACGTCCCCGGTGAGACATTCGGAGTGGATCCGCACGGACACCGGTTCGTCGCCCGTGATGTCGCCGGCCACCATCGCCACGTGCTCGACACCGTCGAGGACGTCGCGGTACCCGTGCGCGGTCATGGTGCCGGACGGGGTCGGGATGCGGGCGGCGGCCTCGTGCACGATCTGGATCTCGTGCGCCCGGCGCCACGCCTGGAGCGCCTCGATAGTGACCATCGCCAGCCCGTACTCATCGGCGAACCGTCGGAGCTCGGGGGTGCGGGCCATGGTCGTGGGATCGTCCTCGGACACGAGCTCGCAGATCACGCCGGCCGGGCGCAGCCCGGCGAGCCGGGCCAGGTCCACGGCGGCCTCCGTGTGGCCCGGGCGGGTGAGCACACCGCCGGGCCGGGCGCGCAGCGGGACGACGTGGCCGGGCCGGGTGAAGTCCCCCGGCACGGTCTCGCCCGACGCGAGCAGCCGTGAAGTGCGCGCACGGTCCGAGGCGGAGATACCGGTGGACACGCCTGTCCGGGCATCGACGGTCACCGTGTAGGCCGTGTCGTGACGATCCTCGTTGATGGCGCGCATGGGCGGCAGGTCGAGCCGCAGACAGTCCTCGGCCTCGAGCGCCACGCACACGTACCCGGACGAGTACCGGACGAGGAAGCCCATGAGCTCCGGGGTCGCGAGCTCGGCGGCGAAGATCAGGTCGCCCTCGTTCTCCCGGTCCTCGCTGTCCACGACGACCACGGCCTTCCCCGCCGCGATGTCGGCGATGGCGCGATCTATGCCGTCGAAGATGGTCACTGCTTCGGGTACTCCTGTGTCTGATCGTGTCCCGCGCGTCGGCCGCGGGCGCGGGCTCAAGTATGGCGCATCAGGTCAGCCGGCCCCGCCACCGCGTCCACCGAGCAGCCTCTCGACGTACTTGGCGAGCACGTCCACTTCCAGGTTCACCGTGTCTCCTGCGGCCAACGCCCCGAGGACGGTCGCCTCGAGCGTCGTCGGGATGAGGGACACCTCGAACCACGGCTCGGTAGCGCCGGCGTGACTGACCGCGGAGACGGTGAGCGAGGTCCCCGAGACCGTCATCGACCCCTTCTCCACCACATACTTCGCGAGCGCGGCCGGCAGCGAGAAGCGGACGACCTGCCAGTGTTCGTGCTCGACCCGGCTGAGCAGCTCGCCGGTGCCGTCGACGTGCCCCTGCACGATGTGGCCACCGAACCGGGCGTCGGCGCGCATCGCCCGCTCGAGGTTGACCCTGTCGCCGGGGGCGAGCGCCCCGAGAGCGGTGCGGTCGAGGGTCTCCGCCATCACGTCGGCGTCGAAGGTCTCGCCGGGGGTGTGTCCGGTGACCGTGAGGCAGACACCGTTGACGGCGATCGAGTCGCCGTGCCCGGCATCCGAGGTCACGACCGGGCCCCGGATCCGCAGGCGTGCCGAGTCCCCCATCCGTTCGACGGATTCGAGCGTGCCCAGCTCCTCGACGATTCCGGTGAACATCAGCGGGGTCCTTCCGTCTGCGCGGCCGGTGATGCCGCGGTGTGTCGATCTGTGGTCATCCGTAGGTGCACGTCGACGCCCAGTGTTCTGGACTCGAGCACGGTGAAACGGTGCGCCTGGAGGAGGGTGGTGACCCCGGCCCCGGCCACCGCGGACAGCCCGTCGCCGAGGACGAGGGGCGCCAGGTACGCGTCCACCTCGTCGACCAGCCCGGCCGCGAGGAACGCCCCGGCCAGGTGCGGGCCCCCTTCGATCAGGACGTGTTGGACGTCACCGAGCATGTCCAGCGCCGCGCCCGGGTCCCGCGTCGCCAGGTGGCGGAACCGCCCGTCGGTGCCGCGCACCCGGGCATCCCGGGGCACGGCCGTGAGCCCCATGACGGCGCGGAGTGGTTGCCGTGGGGCGGACGTGCCGTCGTCGAGGCGGGCGGTCAGTGCCGGGTCGTCGGTGCGGAGCGTCCCTGACCCGACGACGACGACGTCCATCTCCTGCCGTCGGGCATGTGCGTGTCGCCTGGCCTCGGGCCCGGTGATCCACATGCTGCTCCCGTCGGCCGCGGCCACTCGACCGTCGAGGCTGGCCGCGTACTTCCAGGTCACGAACGGCCGGCCCCGGGACTGCCGGTGGAGCCACGCCTTCAGTGGGCCCGACCGGGCGGCTGCCGTCTCGTCGTCGTCGACGAGTACTGCCTCGACTCCCGCCCGCCGCAACGTCTCCGCCCCGCCGGCCGCATCAGGCGTCGGATCCGGCACCGCGTACACCACCCGTGCGATCCCGTCCTCGATCGCCCGCGTTGTGCAGGGGCCGGTACGGCCGTGATGCGAGCAGGGTTCGAGCGTCACCACCAACGTCCCGCCCCGAGCCCGGGTCCCGGCTTCGTCGAGTGCCACGACCTCGGCGTGCCGGCCTCCCGCGGCCTCGGTCGCGCCGCGTCCGACGATCGCGCCGGCGGCGTCGAGCACCACGGCACCCACCGGGGGATTGGGCGTCGAGACCCCGAGCGCCGACCGCGACACCGCCAGTGCTTCGGCGAGTGCCGCCCGCTCGCGTTCCCGGCCCGCGCCCGGGGATCCAGCCATGGTCACGCCCGGGCGCCCAGAGCCTCCGCGCGGAGGGTCTCGACCTTCGCGTCGGGGTCGGGCGCGCCGTAGACGGCCGACCCGGCGACGAAGACGTCGACTCCCGCCGCGGCGCTCTCACCGATCGTGGCGGCGTCGATCCCGCCGTCGATCTGGATCAGCACGTCGAGCCCACGACGATCGATCTCCGCACGCAGGGTGCGGACCTTGTCGAGCATCTCGGGCATGAACTTCTGGCCGCCGAAACCGGGCTCGACGCTCATCACGAGCACCAGGTCGACATGGTCGAGAAGCTCCAGGTAGGGCTCGACCGGGGTGTCCGGTTTGAGGGAGATCCCCGCCCTGCAGTCCTTTGCGTGCAGCAGCTCGGCCACGCCCGCGGGGTCGTCGGTCGCCTCCACGTGGAAGGTGACGTTGAACGCGCCGGCGTCCACGTAATCGCCGACCCAGCGGGCAGGGTCCTCGATCATGAGGTGGCAGTCCATCGGCTTGTCCGTGACCGCGCCGACCGCCTTGGCGACCGGCGCGCCGAAGGAGAGATTGGGGACGAAGTGGCCGTCCATCACGTCGACGTGGATCCAGTCGGCGGACGGGATCCGCTCGATCTCGCGGTCGAGACGGGCGAAGTCGGCGGACAGGATCGACGGCGCGATGAGCGGCTGGTACGACATGCCGTCCAGTCTAGGCCTCGCGTACGGCTGCTTCGATTCTCGCCCGCGGCCCGTGCCCGACAGGGGCGTTCCGTGCTGTCGCTCAGCCGAACACCCCTGATCAGCCGACGCGGCGCAGCGCGGCCATGAACATCGCGTCCGTCCCGTGCCGGTGAGGCCAGAGCTGGGCCCACGGCCCGGTACCGAGACCATCGATCGGCTCCACGCAGATCCCGGCCAGCACCTCCTGCACGTCGAGCGTCTCCACGTCCGCCCGCCGCCCCGCCTCGCGGACCACCGACACCGTCTCCGACAGGTGCGGCGAACACGTGGCGTACAGCACCACCCCGCCCGGCCGGACCAGATCCAACGCCGAGTCGAGGAGCGCGCGCTGCAGCGACACGAGCTCGGGAACGTCCGCCGCGGTCTTGCGCCAGCGCGCCTCGGGACGACGACGCAGGGCCCCCAGTCCCGAACACGGTGCGTCCAGGAGCACGCGATCGAAGCCCGGCTCGAGCCCCGGTTTCCGACCGTCGGCGGTGTGCACCGTGACCGGGAGATCCTTGGTCGCCTCACGCACCAGAGCGGCACGGTGCTCGGACACCTCCACCGCGGTGAGTGAGGCGCCTTCGATCTCCGCCAGCGCCCCGAGTAGGACGGCTTTACCGCCCGGGCCCGCGCACAGGTCCAGCCAACGCCCGCCGTCCTCGCCGAGGACCGGCAGCCCGGCAGCGGCCAGCGCGACGAGCTGGCTCCCCTCGTCCTGTACCGCGGCCATGCCCTCGCGGACGGCGTCGAGGGATCCCGGATCCCCGGAATCCAGGTGCACGGCGTACGGAGACAGCCGCCCTTCCCGTCCGCCTGTCACCAGTGCCAGTTCCTCGCCGGTGATCGCACCCGGGCGCGCGGCCAGATGAACCCTGGGCCTCGCGTCGTCCGCCGCCAACAGTTCGGGAAGCTCGCCTGCCGCGGAACCGAGTGACTCGGCGAAGGCCCGGGCGATCCACTCCGGGTGCGCCGTGCCGATCGCCATCCGGGCGATCGGATCCGCCACCGCCTCCCGGAGGGCGTCGATCCACTCCTCGGTCGTGCGCGCCGCGATCTTGCGCAGAACCGCGTTGACGAATCCGCCCGCGCGGCCCAGACCTTCGGTCCGCGCGGCTTCCACGGTGGTGTCGACCGCCGCGTGGGCACCGATTCGGGTGAACAGCAGCTGGTACGCACCGAGCCGGACCAGGTCCAACACGGGAGGGTCGATCTCGTCGACGGAACGTGACGCCGCGAGTGCGATGATGCGGTCGAGTAGGCCCTGCGCACGCAGGGTTCCGTAGGTGAGCTCCGTCGCGAGGGCGGAGTCCCTCGCGTCCAGCCGGGCCCGGCGCAGTTCGGCCGGGAGGGCGAGGTTCGCGTACGCGGAGCGTTCCCGCACGGCGGTCATGACCGCCAGCGCGACCGCCCGGGCGTCGGGGCGGGGCGCCTGCGGCTGCGGACGCTTGTTCTGGCCCGGACCCTGCGGCCCCCGCCGACCGTGCGCGCTGTCCCGTCGAGTTCCCTGACCACCGGCGCCGCCGCGTGGACGCTGTCCTGAGCCCTTGCCGCGGCCCCGAGGCGACTGTCCCCGGCCGCGTGAATCGTCGGCGCTCATTCGAACACCGTCCCGGACTCGAGCCGTGCACCGCGCGCCCAGTCCAGCGCGTCCATCATCTTTTTACCCGGAGGCTGCACCTTCTCGATGAGAATCGGGGCCGACGCTGTCCCCACGAGGAACGCTCGCTTGCCCCACCGGATACGTCCCGGTGCGAGCGAGGATTCGAGCCCCAGGGCCTCGATCTCGGTCTGATCGGCCGGGCGCGCGACCCCGATCTTGACGCGCTCACCCCCCATGGTCGTCCACGCGCCCGGAGCCGGGGTCACGGAGCGGATATGACGATCCACCGCGATGGCCGGATCCGTCCACCGCACGCGGGCGTCAGCGACGGTGATCTTCCCCGCGTAGGACACGCCGTCCTGCGGTTGCGGCTCGGCGCGCAACCGCCCGGCCTCGATTCCGTCGAGGGTGGCCAACAACAACCCGGAGCCCGCATCGGCCAATCGGCCCAGGAGCTCCCCCGCCGTGTCGCGCGGCCGGATGGTCTCGGTCATGGTCCCCAGCACCGGCCCGGTGTCCATGCCCTCGTCGAGTCGGAAGGTCGTGGCACCGGTGACCTCATCCCCGGCCGCGATCGCGGCGTTCACGGGGGCAGCGCCCCGCCAGGCCGGCAGTAGGGAGAAATGGAGGTTGATCCACCCATGCGTGGGGATCTCGAGCACCGGCCGGGGCACGAGGTGGCCGTAGGCGACCACAGGTGCCGCATCCGGAGCCAGTTCTCGGAGACGCTCACCGAACTCGGGGTCGCGGGCACTGGGAGGTGTCAGGACCTCGATGCCCGCGGCATCCGCCGCCGCAGCGACGGGGCTGCGGGAAAGACCCCGTCCCCGCCCAGTCCTGGCGTCCGGCCGGGAAACAACCGCCACCACTTCGTGTGCATCGCTGTCCAACAGCGCCCTGAGCGAGGGGACCGCCACCTCCGGCGTCCCGGCAAAGACGAGCCGCATGATTATCTCGCCCCCGTCGTCTCGGACAGTTGATCATGGACAACGCCCGCGCTGATCCCGGCACTGCCGAACCAGGAGGACGAGCGGATCTGTGCCATGGCCGACCTCCTCTGCTCGGGAGCGAGGCGCTGGAGGAACAGGATCCCGTCGAGGTGATCGGTCTCGTGTTGGACGGCCCTCGCGAGGATGCCGTCGGCCTCGAAGCTCACCGGCCGGCCATGGAGGTCCCGGCCTCGCGCTCGCACGCGGGCGAATCGCTCCGTCGGCTCGGACACCCCGGGGATCGACAGGCACCCCTCGTTCACGTGGGTCCTGTCGTCACCGATCGGCTCCCACTCCGGGTTGACGAGATGTCCTTCCCGGCCTCCACAGCTGTAGACGAACACCCGGATGGACAACCCGATCTGTGGGGCCGCCAGCCCGGCGCCGTCCTCGTGGCGGACGGTGTCCATCAGGTCCGTCACCGCCCGCTCCAACCTGTCATCGAAGGACGTGACCGGGTCGGTCGGAGTCCGGAGTACCGGGTCGCCGAAGAGCCGGACGGGAAGGACGGGCATGCGTATCTGGTCTCCTCGCGAGCACTGGTGGTGGTGACGGTCCATTCTAGGGGTAATCCAGCCGACCGAACGAGCGCCGGTAGGGTCAACCGATGTGGACCGGGTCCAGCCGCACACGGACCGGCTCTGAACTGCGCCTGCCGGATCGACCGACCACGAACGCCCGCACCTCCGTGACGACCACGGGGAGGTCGGCGGGAGGGATCCGTAGCAGTAGTCGTTCCGGATCCTCGATCTGCTCCTGACCCGGAAGCTCCTCACCCTCAGGGAGGTCCACCGGGCCCAGTACCTCGACACGATCGATGAGCCGGAAGCCATCGAGGAACTCGGAAAGCGCGGTGGCCGGGCCGTCGACGGCGATCATGTGCACCGCCGGCGGGAACCCCACCTCGGCCCGGTCCGCCAGCTCACGCTCCGCCCAGGCCTGCGGAGCCCATCTCACCAGCGCCTGCGACACCGGCGATTCGGAATCCGCCGACAGAAAGACCCGGCCACCTTCCTCGGCGGGGCGGACCAGGCCCGCCGCGCCGATCCAGAGCCTCAGTGCCTTCTGGACCGCACGCAGGTCAGGCCTGCCGAGCAGGGCCCACGAGTCGAGTAGTAGCGCGGCCCCGTACCCACCCTCGGCGACCGGTTCAGCCCCCGGGGTCGACACGATGATCGCAGGGGCGGCGGGGACGGAATCGAGGGTCTCTCCTCCCCTGCTCGTCCGCACCCTCACCCCCGGGAACATCCGTCCGAGTTCCTCGGCGGTCCTTCCGGCGCCGACCACGCCGGCACGAAGTGCCCTGGACCCGCACGCGACGCACCGGAATCCGGTCTCCGGTGCGCCACACCAACCACACGCGAGATCCACCGGCCCGTAGACCTCGTCCATGCGGCCGGCCCTGACGGGGCCGTTGCACCGTCGGCACCGCGCGGGCGCACGACATGAACCGCACAGCAGGGTGGGAATGTATCCCTTACGCGGAACCTGGACCAGCACCGGCGCATCCACGTCGATCGCCTCCCGCGCCATGGTGAGCGCGACGGCCGGCAACCTGGTGCGACCCCCGGCCACGTCCCTCGCCTGGATCGGATCGGCATCGGTCACCGCGGTGACGCGCGGAGCGAGTTCCCTGATGAGACCCGTCCGCGGACGTACCTCGTGGGCCCAGCCCGACCGGACGTACTCCGCGACCTCCGGCGTCCGGTCGACAGAACTGAACATGAGCGGGGTCTCGTCGAGAAGTGAACGCTGAACCGCCACCTCACGCGTATGCGGATACGGCGCCCGCGGTTCGACGAAGGAATCGTCGCCGTCATCGTGCAGGACGATCAGACCGAGTTCCGGAAGCGGGGCGAACACCGCGCTCCGGGTGCCCACGACGATTCGCGCATGCCCCCGGGTCGCCCTCAGCCAGCGCCGGTAGCGCGCGGAAGGGCCGACACCCGCGGACAGGTCCGCGACGAGATCCCGGCCGGCCGCTCCTCCCCCCACGGCCGCCCGACACGCCTCCGTGAGACGGTCGACATCCCGCTGGTCCGGAACGATCAGCAGAACCTGCAGGCCCCTGCGTCTGACCGAGTCCGCCAGTGACGCCAGAGCCGTGGCCCAATCCCGGCCGGGCGGGGCCGTCCATACCGCTCGCGCGGGGATCCCGGCGGTGGCGGCTTCGAGGAATCTGGTGACCATCGGGTGGTCGTCCCAGCCTTCGGGGAGCTCGACCGGGCCCGTGGTCACCCCGAGCGGCTCGAGGGGCTCCGGCACGGACTTCTCCGCGGCGGCGTGTCGAGGAGGGACCGCCAACCGGATGACATCCGAACGCATGCCCATCCACCGGCGCGCGACCGCCTCCACCAACCCGAACAACGCGGGCGTGAGCACAGCCTCCGGCGAGACGACGCGCTCCAACCACGCCAACTCGCCCCGATGCTCCGACTCCTCCGACCGCGCGATGACGAATCCATCGACCAACCGACCGGCGAAGCGAACCCTTACACGCGTGCCCGGCAGGGCCTGCCCCGTCAGGGACTCGGGCACCTGATAGTCGAACTCGCGGTCCAGATGCGGCACCCCGAGCAGAGGCAGGACCCGGGCCACCGGGGCGTCAGCCGCCGGGGCCCGGGTCGCTGGCCGTGTGGTCGTCACGTACGGGATCCTCGCATCCCGTTACGACAGACGAGAGGTCGAGTCAGAGTCCTGCGGCCTTACGCAGCTCGTCGACACGATCGGTCCGCTCCCAGGGGAGGTCGATATCGGTACGGCCGAAGTGCCCGTAGGCAGCCGTGGGTGCGTAGATCGGCCGCTTGAGGTCCAGATCCCGGATGATCGCACCCGGACGGAGATCGAACACCTCGGACACGGCCTGCTGGAGCGTGTCCAGGGAGACCTTCTCGGTCCCGAACGCCTCGACGAACAGGCCGACCGGAGCGGCCTTGCCGATCGCGTACGCGACCTGTACCTCGACACGCTCGGCTAGCTCGGCGGCGACGATGTTCTTGGCGACCCAACGCATGGCGTACGCAGCCGACCGGTCCACCTTGGACGGATCCTTGCCCGAGAACGCGCCGCCCCCGTGGCGGGCCATTCCGCCGTAGGTGTCGACGATGATCTTGCGGCCGGTCAGGCCGGCGTCACCCATCGGCCCGCCCAGGACGAACCGGCCGGTCGGGTTCACCAGGAGCCGGTAATCGCTCTGGTCGATCGCCAGGGCGGCTTCCTCTGCCAGTACGGGCTTGATCACATGCTCGGTCAGGTCGTCGCGAAGCGTGGTCTCCAGATCGATCCCGTCCGCATGTTGGGTCGAGATCACGATCGTGTCGAGCCGGACCGCCTTGTCGCCGTCATACTCGACGGTGACCTGGGTCTTGCCGTCCGGACGCAGGTAGGCCAGAGTGCCGCTCTTGCGAACCTCCGTCAGGCGGCGCGACAGTCGATGCGCGAGCGCGATCGGCAGCGGCATCAGCTCAGGGGTATCCGAGCAGGCGTAACCGAACATCAGACCCTGGTCACCGGCGCCCTGACGCGCGATCTCGTCCTCGACGGACTCCACCGAGGTGCGGGCCTCGTGTGAGGTATCCACTCCCATCGCGATCTCGGGCGACTGTTGTCCGATCGAGATCGAGACACCACAGGAGATGCCGTCGAAACCCTTGTCGGACGAGTCGTAGCCGATCTCGACGATCTTGTCGCGAATCAGCTGGGGGATCTCGACGTACCCGGTGGTCTTGACCTCGCCGGCCACATGGACCTGGCCGGTGGTGACCATCGTCTCCACGGCCACCCGGGCCGCCGGATCCTGCTCCAGCATCGCGTCCAGAATCGCGTCTGAGATCGCGTCACAGATCTTGTCCGGGTGCCCCTCGGTCACGGACTCGCTGGTGAACAGCCGACGTGCCTGCGTCACAGTGATTCTCTCTTCCATCGTCGGATCGCGTGCGGTCGTCGCCGACCGCGTGAGAACAGACTAGTCGGTGCGTCCCACGTCACTGCGCGCGGTCCGTCAGCGGGACCGTTCCACCACCGCGTCGAGGATGCGCCCGGCGAGGACATCCTTGCTCGCGCGGTCGACGAGTATCTCCCCGCCGTCGGAATCGAGAATCCAACCCCCGTTGTGGTCTCTGCCGAATGTGGTGTTCCGACCGACCTCGTTGACGACGAGGAGGTCGCACCCCTTTCGCGCCAGTTTCGCCCGACCGTGCTCGAGGACGGACCCGGACGCGTCACCGGTCTCCGCGGCGAAACCGACGAGCAGACACGAGGTGGGCACCTCGCCGCGGCCGCGCGCGGCGACGAGATCAGCGAGGATATCGGGGTTGCGCTCGAGTCGGATCTCGGCCGGTTCCGCGCCGGTCCCCTTCTTCAATTTCGATTCCGACACGTGACTGGGCCGGAAATCGGCCACAGCGGCCGCCTTGATCACGACGTCGGCCGTGGCTGCCGCGCGCAGCGTCTCTTCGCGGAGCTCGCGGGCCGATTCGATCCGCACCTCGGTGACCGCGGGCGGTGTCGGGAGGTCCGCGGAGGTCACCAGTGTCACCTCGGCGCCCCGGGCGACCGCGAGTGCCGCCAGCGCATGTCCCTGTTTTCCGGAACTGCGATTGCCGAGGAATCGAACTGGGTCGATCTCCTCACGCGTCCCGCCGGAGGTGACGACGATGTGTTTTCCGGCCAGGTCCCAGGGAAGCGAACCGCCGTCGAGAAGCAACCGCGCCAGTCGGGCGATGTCGGCCGGCTCGGGCAGCCGCCCCGCGCCGGTATCCGCTCCCGTGAGTCGGCCGCGGGCCGGGGGCATCACGTGGAGTCCGTCTCCGCGCAGGGTCTCGACGTTCCGCTGCGTCGCCGGGTGCTCCCACATCTCGGTGTGCATCGCCGGAGCGAGCAACACCGGGCACCTCGCGGTCAACAAGGTGGAGGTGAGCAGATCATCAGCGCGGCCGGACGCCGCACGGGCCATCAGGTCCGCCGTCGCAGGGGCGATGACGACCAGATCGGCCTTCTGCCCCAGGGCGACGTGCCGGACGGAGGGAACATCCGAGAACACACCGGTGGACACCGGGTTCCCGGACAGTGCCTCGAAGGTGGCGGCCCCGACGAAGTTCAGGGCCGCCTCTGTGGGGACGACGTCGACGTGGCAACCGGACTCGGTGAGGAGCCTGATGAGGCCACAGGCCTTATAGGCGGCGATCCCGCCTCCGACGCCGACGACGACACGCATCGCGCGTCTGTCGTCCCCCTCGGGGGTCACTCGCCCTCGGCGCAGTCGAGAAGGTCGGAGTGGAGTTCGCGCAGGGCGATGGTCAGGGGCTTCTCGTGGAGACCGGGATCGACGAGCGGTCCGACGTACTCGAGGATCCCCTCTTCGATCTGGTTGTAGTACGAGTTGATCTGCCGAGCGCGCTTCGCGGCGAAGATCACGAGTGCGTACTTGGAGGACGCCCGCTCGAGAAGCTCATCGATCGGGGGGTTGGTGATGCCGATCGGGGTGTCGTACAGCGGGGTGGCCGCTGCGGCTTCGGTGGTGGCCACTATGGGTTCTCCTCTGGGTACAAGCCTGGGTGATGCGGGAAGTTTCGGCCCTGGCCCGGGCCACACTGACGTGGTGCCCGGGCGACGGCACTAGCCGACCAGCAATGATACCAATTGTTCGACTGCGGTCTCGAGTTCGTCGTTGACGACGACCTCGTCGAACTCGCCGCGAGCGTCCATTTCGACCTTCGCGGTCTCGAGGCGGCGCGCCACGACCTCGTTCGGCTCCGTGCCGCGACCGCGAAGCCGCTGCTCGAGTTCCTCCCAGGACGGCGGGGCCAGGAAGACCGTTCGCCCCTCCGGGATCGACTCGCGGATCTGGCGGACGCCTTCGAGGTCGACCTCGATGAGAACCGGCCGCCCCGCCTCCAGTGCCTCGTGGACCGGTTCGGCGGGGGTGCCGGACAACTGGAGTCCTCGATGGATCTCCGCCCACTCCAGCATGCGGCCCTCGGCAACGGCGTCCCGGAACTCGTCCGTCGACACGAAGAAGTAGTCGTGCCCGTGGACCTCACCGGGGCGCGGGGCCCGGGTGGTCATCGAGACGCTGAAGTAGAGATCCGAGACGCGCTCGCGAAGGCGGGCTACAACGGTTGACTTGCCGACAGCGGAGGGGCCGGCCAAGACGATCAGCCGGCCCCTCATCGCCGTCGTCTCCGGGTTGTTCGCCCCGGGCGACGGTGTGTTCATGCGTCGATCAGTCGACCGTGAAGTCGAACCGCTCGAGCAGCGCGCGGCGCTGGCGGTCACCGAGACCACGCAGGCGACGCGTGGGCGCGATCTCCAGCTCGGTCATGATCTCCTGAGCCTTGACCTTGCCGACCTTGGGCAGAGCCTCGAGCAGCGCCGAGACCTTCATCTTGCCGAGGATCTCATCGGTCTCAGCGTCCTTGAGCACCTGCTTGAGGTCGGTGCCGCCGCGCTTCAGGCGCTCCTTGAGCTCAGCCCGGGCACGACGGGCCGCAGCCGCCTTCTCCAGAGCAGCAGCGCGCTGCTCATCGGTCAACTGGGGAAGGGCCACAATTCCTCCGTCTCGTTCGTGTGTGTCTCATGACTCACGCGGATGTCCAAGGTAGGACACCAGCGTCTGGTGTGCGGTGACCGTCCCCGGCGCGTCCGCGGGCTGCGGATCGTTCCGGAAGCGGGCGCTCCCTCGTGCTCACCGTACCCGGGCGGTACCGCCTCCCTGACGGAGCCGGCGACCGCATCGGGCCTGATGACCTCAGCAACAGTACGCGGCCGGTTGGCCGTGCACCCGCACGGGGTCCCGTGTGGAACCCTGCCTGACATGCGGTTTGACGTTTTGAGGTTAGAGGCAGACTAGCCCTGCGTGCTCGTGGATGCGACTCGAAACGCCTGAAAATTGCAGTCGATGATCTCCTCGACGCCCCGGCGGTCGTTACCGCTGTGAGAGGTGGGTACCGAGAGGAAAACGGTGCTCAGGGGGCGTCGGCAAAGCTGAACTGCCCCGAGAGATCCGTGACGACAGCGCGCATCGCGCCGACGTCGGGGCCCGCCCGCAGGACGTGCCGGGAGACGTTCACCAGGGTGGCGGGCAGTGCCGGGCCGGCGATTCGTCGCACGTCCGCGAGTGTGCCCCCCTGCTCCCCCACCCCCGGCATGAGAACCGGGCCGCGGAGCCGCTCGAGGACGGGCGGGTCCGCGACGGTCGCACCCACGACGACGCCGAACGAACCCACGTCATCCGGGAACGCACCGGTGTTCCGACGCCCGATCTCGTCGACCACCGACTGCGCGACGGTGCCGTCCGTCCCCACCGCACCCTGGAGCCCGCCGGCCTCCGGATTGGACGTACGTGCCAGCACGAACAGCCCGCGCCCGGTCGAGGCCGCGGCGTCGAACGCGGCATCCAACGACCCCACGCCGAGATAGGGCGACACGGTGAGCGCGTCACACGCGAGCGGTGATCCGTCGGCGAGCCACGCCCGGGCGTATCCCGCCATGGTGGACCCGATGTCGCCACGCTTGGCGTCGGCGACGGAGAGGGCTCCCGCGGTAGTGATCGAGGAGAGCACCTCCTCGAGCACGGCGATACCAGCGGAACCGTGCTCCTCGAAGAACGCCACCTGGGGCTTGATCGCGGGGACGAGGTCGCCGAATGCCTCCAGCGCGCGTCGGGAGAACTCGGCGACGCCGGCCGGGCCCACCCCCAACCCCCAGGCCTCGAGCAGCGCCGGGTGCGGATCGATTCCCACGCACAGGTTCCCGCGGTCGGCGACTGCGGACCGGAGGCGAGCACCGAACGAGGCCCGGGGGTCGGTTTCGGTCATCGTGTGGCGAACCACGAGTGCAGCTGCTGCAACGGGCTGACCGCCACGTCGCCCTGACGCATCGCCTCGATGCCGTGCACTGCGGCGGTGGCACCCTGAACGGTGGTGACGCACGGGACCCGGCGTGAGATCGCAGCGGAACGGATCTCGTAACCGTCCGCGCGCGTGCCGCCCGTCGACGAGGCGATGTTCAGGATCAGGTCGACCTCGTCCGCGTTGATCCGATCGACGATGGTCCGAACCGGCCCACCGTCGGCGTCGACCGGTCCCGCGCCCGACTCGGTGAGCTTCGCGACGGTCTCGCACGCGATCCCGTATCGGCGGAGCATCAGAGCCGTGCCCTCGGTGGCCAGGACGGTGAACCCGAGAGCCGCGAGGCGCTGGGCCGGGAACACCATCGAACGCTTGTCGCGGTTGGCGACGGAGACGAAGACCGTGCCCGACGTCGGCAGGACGCCCTCCGCGGAAAGCTGGCCCTTGGCGAAGGCCACGGCGAAGTCCGGGCCGATTCCCATGACCTCGCCGGTGGACTTCATCTCAGGACTGAGGAGGGAGTCCACGGTGTCCCCCTCCGGGGTGCGGAAACGGTTGAACGGCAGAACCGCTTCCTTGACCGCGACAGGGGCGTCGGAGGGCAGCGAGCCACCGTCGCGGTCCGCGGGCAGCAGACCTTCCGCACGCAGGTCGGCGATCGACTCGCCCATCATGATGCGCGCGCACGCCTTGGCCAGGTGGACACCCGTCGCCTTCGACACGAACGGCACCGTGCGGCTGGCGCGCGGGTTCGCCTCGAGGACATACAGGATGTCGTCCTTGATCGCGTACTGGACGTTCATCAGACCCTTGACGCCGATTCCGAAGGCGAGTGCCTCGCTCGAGCGGCGAACCCGGTCGATGTCGTCCTGACCCAGGGTGATGGGCGGGAGCGCACACGCGGAGTCGCCGGAGTGGATCCCGGCCTCCTCGATGTGCTCCATGACGCCCCCCAGGTAGACCTCGGTGCCGTCGCACAGCACGTCGACGTCGATCTCCACCGCGTCATCGAGGAAGCGGTCGACCAGGACCGGACGGTCCGGGCTGATCTCGGTGGCGCGATCGATGTAGGACCGGAGCGAGTCCTCGTCGTACACGATCTCCATCCCACGTCCCCCGAGGACGTACGAGGGACGGACGAGCACCGGATAGCCGATGTTCCCGGCGATCTCGGTGGCCTCGTCGGCGTTGATGGCGGTGCCGAAGGCGGGCGCCGGCAGGCCGGCCTTGACGAGCACCTCGCCGAATTCACGGCGGTCCTCGGCGAGGTCGATGGCGGACGGGCTGGTCCCGACGATCGGAACGCCCGCGTCCTCGAGTTGCGCGGCGAGACCCAGAGGCGTCTGGCCGCCGAGCTGGACGAGCACGCCGGCCACGGTCCCGGACTCCGACTCAGCGTGGTAGACCTCCATGACGTCCTCGAACGTCAGCGGCTCGAAGTACAGACGGTCGGCCGTGTCGTAGTCGGTGGAGACGGTCTCCGGGTTGCAGTTGACCATGACCGTCTCGTAGCCGGCCTCGGAGAGTGTGAGCGCGGCGTGGACACACGAGTAGTCGAACTCGATGCCCTGGCCGATCCGGTTGGGGCCGGAACCCAGGATGATGACCTTCTCGCGCTCGGTCTGCGGGGCCACCTCGGACTCGGCCGCCGGGTCCAGTTCGTAGGTCGAATAGTGGTACGGCGTCTTCGCCTCGAATTCGGCCGCACAGGTGTCGACCGTCTTGTAGACCGGTCGGACCCCGAGCCGGTGACGCAGCCGCTGAACCCCCTCGGCGCCGGCGAACTCAGGACGGAGCGCCGCGATCTGGGCATCGGAGAGGCCGTTGTGCTTGGCCCTGCGCAGAAGGCTCTCATCGACGACCGGGGCGTCGACGATCTCGCGGCGGAGGGCGACGAGCTCCTCGACCTCGTACAGGAACCACGGGTCGATCGACGAGGCCTCGTAAACCTGCTCGACCGTGGCACCCAGGCGCAGCGCGAGCTCGACGTCGTACATGCGGCCCTCGGTCGGGCGACGCAGGTCGTCGAGAACAGCCGCCACGTCCGTGGACCGACCCGGGGCGATCGCTTCGTCGGTCAGGGTCCAGAATCCGGCGGCCTTGGTCTCGAGCGAGCGCATGACCTTCCCCAGCGCCTCGCGGTAGTTGCGTCCCAGGCTCATGGCCTCGCCGACCGACTTCATCGTGGTGGTCAGCGTGTCGTCGGCTCCGGGGAACTTCTCGAACGCGAAGCGCGGTGCCTTCACCACGACGTAGTCGAGGGTGGGCTCGAAGCTCGCAGGAGTCTCGCCCGTGATGTCGTTGGTGATCTCATCCAGCGAGTAGCCGATGGCGAGGCGCGCCGCGATCTTCGCGATGGGGAATCCCGTGGCCTTGGAGGCCAGTGCCGACGAGCGGGACACACGCGGATTCATCTCGATCACCACGAGACGGCCGTCCACCGGGTTGATCGCGAACTGGATGTTGCACCCGCCGGTGTCCACGCCGACGGCGCGGAGGATGTCGATACCGATGTCCCGCATGTTCTGGAACTCGCGGTCGGTGAGCGTCATCGACGGCGCGACGGTCACCGAGTCACCGGTGTGGACACCCAGCGCGTCCACGTTCTCGATCGAGCAGATCACGACGACGTTGTCCTTGTTGTCGCGCATGAGCTCGAGCTCGAACTCCTTCCACCCGAGGATCGACTCCTCGATGAGGACGTTCGCGGTCGGCGAGGCCGCGAGGCCGCCGCCGGCGATCCGCTCGAGGTCGTCCATGGTGTAGGCGAGGCCCGAACCGAGGCCGCCCATGGTGAAGGACGGACGCACGACGACCGGCAGTCCGAGCTCGGCGACGGTCGCGTGGACCTCCTCCATGGTGTGGCAGACAGCGCTGCGGGCGGACTCCCCACCGACGCCGGCGACGATGTCCTTGAACATCTGACGGTCCTCGCCCCGGTTGATGGCCGGGATGTCGGCGCCGATGAGCTCGACGTCGTGCTTGGCGAGGATCCCCTGCGCATCGAGCTGCATCGCGGCGTTGAGGGCCGTCTGACCGCCGAGCGTCGCCAGGACGGCGTCGACGGGGTGCCCCTCGGCCGCTTCCTTAGTGAAGATCTTGTCGATGTACTCGGGGGTGATCGGCTCGACGTACGTGGCGTCGGCGAACTCCGGGTCGGTCATGATCGTGGCCGGGTTCGAGTTGACCAGCGTGACCCGCAGGCCCTCGGAGCGCAGGACACGGCAGGCCTGTGTGCCCGAGTAGTCGAACTCGCACGCCTGCCCGATGACGATCGGGCCGGAGCCGATGACGAGGACGTGGTTGATGTCTGTGCGGCGGGGCATCAGAGGGCGCCCTTTCTGGTGTCTGCGGACCCGGCGACGGACGAACCGAGCAGGTCGACGAAGCGGTCGAAGAGGTTGGCGGCGTCACGTGGGCCGGCCGCGGCCTCGGGGTGGTACTGGACGGAGAACGCACTGCCGTCGGCGAGAGCGACGCCCTCGACGGTCCCGTCGTTGGCGCAGATGTGCGTCACCTTCGCCGATCCCCACGGCGTCTGCCAGGTCTCGGACTCGGGTGCACGGAGCGCGAAACCATGGTTCTGCGAGGTGATCGCCACGTTGCCGGTGGCTTTCTCGATCACCGGGATGTTGGTTCCCCGGTGGCCGAAGCGCATCTTGTAGGTCTCCAGGCCCAGTGCGCGGCCGAGGATCTGGTTACCGAAGCAGATGCCGAAGAACGGGATGCCCTGGCTTAGGACCTCTTTGGTCAGGTGCACCGCGGCGTCGGCGGTCGCGGGGTCGCCGGGGCCGTTCGACAGGAACACGCCGTCGACGTCCAGGTCGAGCACATCCGCCAGCGTCGACGAGGCGGGGATGACATGGACCCGCACACCGCGCTCGGCGAGCATCCGCGGGGTGTTGGACTTGATTCCCAGATCCAGCGCGGCAACCGAGTAGCGTGCCTCGCCCTCGGCCGGCTCCACTACATACGCGTTCTCCGTGGTGACCTCGTCAGAGAGGGACGCCCCGGCCATGGATTCCTGCGCACGCACGGTCGCGACCATCGACTCGTCATCGGCCAGGTCCTCACCCGAGAAGATGCCGGCCTTCATGGCGCCCCGGTCGCGGATGTGTCGTACGACCGCGCGGGTGTCGATGTCGGCGACGCCGATGATCTCCTGGGCGATCATCTCGTCCTCGAGGGTGCGCTCCGCGCGGAAGTTCGAGGCGCGTCGCGATAGATCGCGGACGACCAGGCCGGACACCCAGATCCGACCGCCTCGGTCCTCGCCGTCGAGGAGCGACTCGCCGTCCTCGTCGTTCCAGCCGGTGTTACCGATCTGGGGTGCGGTCGTCACGACGATCTGCCGGCAGTACGACGGGTCCGTCATCGTCTCCTGGTAGCCGGACATCGCCGTGGTGAAGACAGCCTCGCCGAGCGTGGTGCCGCGAGCGCCGAAGGCGGTGCCGCGATGGATGCGACCGTCCTCGAGGACGAGCGCGGCGGGCTCGCGTGCTCCTGGCTTCGCGGGCGTGTTGTTCTGCGATGTCACTGCTTCTCCTCGGTGGTGGAGGTCGGGGTGTCGGTCCGGTCGGAGGGCGCGGCGTCACCGCGGAGCGCCTCCCAGCGCGGATAGCTGTCTTTGTCGTCGGCCCGGAATCCCGAGTCGATGACCGTGCGTCCTCCTGGTGCGGTGACCTGCCACCGGGCGGCGAGGATGCCTCCGCCGGGGACGGTCTTGTTCGCCAGCGCGGAGGTCCGGCGCACGCCGATCAGGTCGGCGCGGGGAATCCACACCACGTCGGTGGCGAGTTCGAGGAGAAGCCCGTCGGTGTATGCCGTGAGGGTCGCGGCCGAACGGTGCCCGAGCGGTGGGCGCGCGATCCTGGCCTGCCAGTCCCCGGCCACCGTGCTGCCGACGTAGACGCCGGTCAGCGGTCCCAGCACCACGGCGCCGGGATCGGCGGGGGGCTGCGGTAGCGAGTCGAACAGGCCCGCCTGTGACCGGCTGCGGTTGCGCCATCCCAGCGTCATCAGGCCGATCAGGAGGAGCAGCAGGACGATCATCACGAGCGCTGTCCAGAAGTCCTGGTTCATGCGAGTACCTTCCCGTCGCGGCTGGTCATGCGCCCGTGGTAGACGGTGCCCACCACCCTCGCCGCGAATGTCATCCCCTCGTAGGGGGTATTGGCGGACAGGCTGGCGAGGTCCTCGCCGATCACCGTCCAGGAGGAATCGGGGTCGACGACGGCGAGGTTTGCGGGCTCCCCCACCTCGATCGGTCGCCCCTGGTCGGTCAGACCGGCGATCTCGGCGGGCCGGACGCTCATGACGCGGGCGAGATCACGCCAGGTCATGTCGCCGGTGTCGATCAGAAGTGCGGCGACGATCGGGAGCGCGGTCTCGAGGCCCAGCATTCCCGGGCGGGCCGCGGCGAACTCACAGCACTTCTCCTGTGCTGCGTGGGGTGCGTGATCGGTCGCGACGCAGTCGATGACCCCGGAAACCAGCGCCTCGCGGAGCGCGCGGGCATCGTGTGCCTCGCGAAGCGGGGGGTTGACCCGGTAGACGCCGTCGTAGGTCTCCAGCCGCGAGTCGTCCAGCAGTAGATGATGGGGGGTGACCTCGGCGGTGATCGAGATCCCCTGGGATTTCGCCCACGCGAGCAGTTCCACCGTCCCGGTTGTCGACGCGTGACAGATGTGCACGCGCGCGCCGGCGTCCCGCGCCAGAATCGCGTCACGGGCGACGATGGATTCCTCGGCGGACCGGGGCCAGCCGGTGAGACCGAGGCGAGCCGCGGTCGGGCCCTCATGTGCGACGGCGCCACGGGTGAGCCGCGGCTCCTCGGCATGCTGGGCTATGAGGACACCGAGCCCGGCCGAATACTCGAGGGCCCGACGCATCACCAGCGGGTCGTATACGCACATGCCGTCGTCCGAGAAGATCTTGACCTTCGCCGCACCGTCGGCCATCTGCCCCATCTCTGTGAGCTGCTCGCCCTTGAGTCCGACGGTGACCGCTCCGACGGGATGGACGTCGCACAATCCGACCTCGCGCCCGATCCGCCACACGGAGTCGGTGACCGTCTGGTTGTCCTGAGGTGGCTGAGTGTTGGCCATCGCGAAGACGGCGGTGTAGCCGCCCAGTGCTGCGGCCGCGGAACCCGAGGCGATGGTCTCGGTGTCCTCGCGGCCCGGCTCGCGCAGGTGCGTGTGCAGATCGACGAAACCCGGGAGGAGGACCGCGCCGTCGAGATCGTGGACCTCCGCGTCGGCGGGGGGCCCCTCGCCGGCGCCGGGCCCGAGCGCCGCGATGTGTCCGTCCCGGATGAGGACGTCTACGGGGTCCCCCTCGCCGTAGGGACGGACCCGACGCAACAGCAGGGTCGGGGATTCGGGGACGGTCACTCGGTGGTTCCTTCCATTCCGACGAGAGTGTGGAGGAGAACAGACATGCGGAGGTGGACGCCGTTGGTCACCTGCTGGAGGATCGCCGAGGACGGGGCATCAGCCACATCGAAGCCGATCTCCATCCCCCTGACCATCGGCCCGGGGTGCAGGACCACGACATCCTCGCCCAGCCGAGCGGCGCGAGCGGGTCCCAGCCCGTAGCGCACCGCGTACTCGCGGGCGGACGGGAAGAACCCGCCGTTCATCCGCTCGGCCTGGACCCGGAGCATCATCACCGCGTCCGCACCGGCGAGTTCGGCGTCCAGATCGGTGGACGCGCGGACGGGCCAGCCGTCCACGCCCACGGGCAGCAGGGTCGGCGGGGCGACGAGGACCACCTCGGCGCCGAGAGTTGACAGGAGCAGTGCGTTGGAGCGGGCCACGCGAGAGTGGAGGATGTCCCCGACGATCACGACCCGACGGCCCTCGATGCCCCCCATCCGCTCCCGGAGGGTCATCGCATCGAGGAGAGCCTGGGTCGGATGCTCGTGCATCCCGTCACCGGCGTTGATCACCGACGGCCCGACGCCGCCCGGAGACACCCATCGTGCGATCTGCGTGGACGATCCGGAGGCCGGGTGCCGCACGATCAGTGCGTCGGCGCCGATCGCCGTGAGGGTCAGGGCGGTATCGCGCAGTGATTCGCCCTTCTGCACAGAGGAGGCACTTGCCGACACGTTGATGACGTCGGCGCTCATCCACTTGCCGGCGGTCTCGAACGAGACGCGCGTCCGGGTGGAATTTTCGTAGAACACCGTGAGCACGGTCTTCCCGCGCAGGGTCGGAAGCTTGCGCACCTCGCGGCCGAGGAGCGTCTCTTTGAGCCTGCCGGCTTCGTCGAGGATCGACAGCGCCGTGTCCCGGTCTAGCTCGGCGGCGGAGAGCAGGTGCTTCATCGGTTCTCCTCCGGGACGGGGCGCCGGAGTACCACCGCGTCGGCCCCGTCGATCTCGCTCAACTGCACCGACACGCCCTCCTCCCGCGACGTGGGGACGTTCTTGCCTACGTAGTCCGCCCGGATGGGTAGTTCGCGGTGGCCCCGGTCGACCAGCACGGCCAGCTGGACGCGGGCGGGGCGGCCGAGATCCCGCAGCGCGTCGAAGGCCGCGCGGATCGTCCGCCCAGAGAACAGGACATCGTCGACGAGGATGACGGTCGCGCCATCGATGCCCTCGGCGGGAACCCTGGTCGGGTTCATCGGCCTGTGCGGACCGCCGGCCAGATCGTCGCGGTACAACGTGACGTCGATCGATCCCGCATGGACGGCGACTCCGCTGAACTCGCGGATTCGATCCGCCAGCCGGGCGGACAGTGGAACGCCGCGCGTGGGAATGCCGAGCAGGACGACGGAGCCCGCATCCGGGGAGTCCGCGGCGGTACGTTCAATGATCTGATGGGCCAGGCGGGACACCGTCCTGGCCACGTCTTCGGACGTGAAGAGTGACACCGAGTTCGCGTTCGTATCCGAACCTTCAGCGCTCACCGATCACCACCTCCTTGTCCGCCTCACTGGACGGCTCGTTAAAGGGATAGTTTTCGATACCGAACTCTATCAGTCCGCGGTCCCCGCTCCCGGCTCGGTGGAAGTGGCCTCCGACACGTCCTTCGACACCTCGGGATCCGCTTCCGCAGTATCCTCTGCCGACTCTGCCGACCCGACCGACTCGGACGCCGACGCCGACGCCGACGCCGACGATGACCCCAGCACCGAGACCGCCTGCTCGGCAGCCCGGATGTGCTCGGCGAGGCCGGCGATCCGGTCCAGGACGGCATTGACGTACGGCACCGACTTCTCAGCCGACAGATCCGACACGAGCAGAACCGACTGATCGATCACGATGGCCGATTCGACCTGCTCGGTCCCGAACAGCAGCTCCCATGCGCCTGCACGGAGCACGGCACGGTCCACCGCGGGCAGACGCTCGAGCGTCCACTCACGTAGGTGCTCGGAGATCATCGAATCGAGCCGGTCCAGGCGCTCGGCGACGCCTGCCACGATCTCCATGGTGAATGGTGCGACATCGTGGAACTCCTGGGAGTCCTCGCCCATCCGGCGACGCTCCTCAGCGAGTTCGACGACATCGGCATCGCGCAGCTCCGCCTCGAACAGGAGCGAGACGGCACGCCTGCGCGCCCGGTACCGGGACCCCCGGCTCCGGTGATCGACCTCTTCCGCCATGATCAGTCGTTCACCCGGCTGAGGTAGTGGCCGTCACGGGTGTCGATGCGCAGCTTGTCGCCGGTGTTGATGAACAGCGGAACCTGGACCTCGGCACCGGTCTCGAGGGTCGCCGGCTTGGTGCCGCCGGTCGACCTGTCACCCTGCAGGCCCGGATCGGTGTGCTGGACGACCAGGTCGACCGCGACCGGCATCTCGGCGAACAGCGGCAGGCCCTCGTGCATCGAGACCTGGACGCTGGTGTTCTCGAGCAGGAAGCGCGCGCCGTCCCCCATCACGACCGGCGAGACGTTGATCTGCTCGAAGTCCTGCTCGTCCATGAGGACGTAGTCCTCACCATCGCGGTACAGAAAAGTCATGTCCCGGCGGTCGACGGTGGCGGTCTCCACCTTCACGCCGGCGCTGAACGTCTTGTCGATGTTCTTGCCGGAGACCACGTTCTTCATCTTGGTCCGCACGAACGCCGGGCCCTTGCCGGGCTTGACGTGCTGGAACTCGACGATCTGCCACAGCTGGCCCTCCTCTTTGAGGACGAGACCGTTCTTGAAGTCGGCGGTGGACGCCATGGTGGGTACTCCTTCGAAAGTCGTCCGCGGGCGGCCGGGAGAGCTGCCTCGCGGATAGTCGTGGATCTGGCCCTCAGAGAACGCTGAAGGCCTTCGAGGTAGTCGTCAGGGACCTGCCGCCACCGCCGCTGACGGCCACGGTGTCCTCGATTCGGATCCCGCCGAGGTCCGGAAGGTAGATTCCGGGCTCGATGGTGATCACATCGCCGTCGGACAGTGTACTCGTGGACCTGCTGGACACAGCGGGCGCTTCATGCACGTCCAACCCCACACCGTGCCCCAGGGAGTGACCGAAGTAACCGCCGTAGCCCGCGGAGTCGATGATGCCGCGGCTGACCGCGTCCAGATCCGAGCAGGCGATCCCCGGCCGGACGGCCGCCACACCGGCGAGTTGCGCCTCCAGTACGACGGCATAGGCGTCGACGAGTCGGCCCGGTGCCTGTCCCAATGCCACGGTCCTCGTGCAGTCAGACGAATATCCCCCGACCATCGCGCCGAAGTCGATCACCACGAGTTCGCCGTCGGCGAGCAGACGGTCTCCGGGGACATGGTGCGGGTGCGCGCCGTTGGGGCCACTCGCCACGATCGTCTCGAACGCGACGCCGTCGGAACCCGCGCGGCGCATGGCGTGCTCGAGGTCGGCCGCCACGTCGCGTTCGCTCCGACCGGCTGCGATCGCGCCGCTGGTCAGCAGGTGCGTCCAGGCGTCATCAACGACACCACAGGCTCGTTCGATGAGGGCGACCTCGGAGTCGTCCTTTCGCCGACGGACCTGCTCGACCACGCCACTGGTCTCGATCACCCCGGTGTCGGGGGCGCCGACGTCCGCCATCGCCCGCCGCAGCGCGGAAGCCGCCGTCAGGGTCAGCTCGTCCGCCTCCACCGCGAGCGGTGCATCAGCCGGGCCCCGGCGACGGCCGAGCACACCGCTCACGTACTCGCGCGAGATCACGTGTCCGACATCCGGGGCCTGTTCCACGACCTGCAGTTCGTACCGCGAATCCGTGCACAGCACCGCCCCCCCGTCGGTCTCGACCAGGACCGCCCCGCCCGAACCTCGGAAACCGGTCAGATAGGCGATGTTGCGTGGATCGGTGACCAACAGAGCGGTGGCACCGGTGTCCACCAGTGCTGCTCCGACCGCCTCCCTCCGGTCCGCGAACCGCCCGGTCACAGCAGGATCCCCCCGCCGCTCGGCTTCCGGCCCTCTGAAATGGCGGCGTAGGCGGCGGTCATCAGCGTGGGGTCCGGTGCCTCCATACGTGAGGGCCGCGCCAGCCCGTCGAGAACGACCAGTCGGAGGAAGCCGGAGTGGTTCTTCTTGTCTCCGGCCATCAGTTCGAGAAGGCGCGGGAACGCGTCCTCGTCATAGCCGGTCGGCAGACCGATCGAGGACAGGATCGACCTGTGGCGATCCGCCGTCGCATCGTCCAGCCGCCCGGCCAGTCGGGCCAGTTCGGCCACGAAGCACATCCCGACGCTGATCGCGCCACCGTGCCGCCACCGGTACTGCTCGCGCCGCTCCACGGCATGGCCCAGGGTGTGCCCGTAGTTGAGGATCTCGCGGAGCCCGGATTCCTTCAGATCCTGGCCGACTACGTCCGCCTTGACCTGGACGCTGCGGCGGATGAGGTCGACGATGATCTCGCCGCCCGGGTCTAGTGCGGCCTCGGGGTCCGCCTCGATGAGATCGAGGATCTCGGGGTCCGCGATGAAGCCGCACTTGACGACCTCGGCCATTCCCGAGATCAACTCGTTGCGCGGAACGGTCTCCAACGTCGCGGTGTCGATGAAGACCGCAGCCGGCTCGTGGAAGCTGCCCACGAGGTTCTTCCCGGCGTCGGTGTTGATGCCGGTCTTTCCTCCGACAGCCGCGTCCACCATCGCCAGGAGCGTGGTGGGGATGTGGATGACGCGCACGCCACGCATCCAGGTGGCGGCGACGAACCCGGCGAGATCGGTGGCTGCGCCGCCGCCCAGGCTGACGATGGTGTCCTTCCGGTTCACCCCGATCTGCCCCAGCACGTCCCAACAGAACCCCGCCACGGCGAGATCCTTGCCCGCCTCGGCGTCGGGGATCTCGATGCGGTGTGCGTTGACGCCCGCCTCCTCGAGCTTCTCGCGGACCGCCTCGGCGGTCTGTGCCAGCGGGGGCTGGTAGAAGATCGCGACCGTCCGAGACGCGGAACAGGCCTCGATGATCTCGGGGAGCAGGCCACGCCCGATGACGACCGGGTACGGGGACTCCGAACGCACCTCCACGACTACGGGCTCGTTGGTGTTCGATTCGTGGTTCATCTGCAGCTCCCGCTCGTCGCTTGTCGCCGTCTCCGGCTCGTCTCAAGGTGAATATGTGGGCCCCGGCGGTCCCGGGCCGTCGCCCTCCGGACAGTTCGCCGACCCGGCCCGTTCCCGATGCTCCACCCGGGCCCCACGCCCAGGCTAGGGGGAATGGCCGGGCGCACGGTCACGGCCGCCGGCCTCTCCGCCTCGGATGCGGGTCACCGGAGTCGAGTCTGTCGACGATGTCCGCCACCACCTTGCCGGAACTACGGCGCTCCGAGCTGACCGTGGTCCACGCGACCTCGCGGTACAGGGGTGAGCGCTCCGTGAGCAGCGCCTGGTAGCGAGCGGTCGCGTCGCCACCCGCGAGAAGCGGCCGGCCCGGCCCACGCGATCGCCGGACGCCCTCGGCCACACCGATGGTCAGGTGCACCACCTTCAGGCCCCTCAGCCGATGTCGCGTCGCCTCGGAGAGCACCGCGCCACCGCCGAGGGACAGGACGCCGTCGAATGATTCGAGAGTCTCGCCGATGACGCGCTCCTCGATGCGACGGAACTCCGGCTCCCCGCAGGTCGCGAAGATATCGGGGATGGAGCGGCCCTCCGCGTCCTCGATCAGGTGATCGGCGTCGCGGAAGGGGACGTCGAGGCGGCGTGCCAGCTTCCGTCCGATGGTCGTCTTGCCGGCACCGGGCGGCCCCACGAGCACGGCGACCGGTCGTGCCGGGACGCTCATGCCTGGTCCGTCGTCCAGTTCAGACGCTCGGCCACCGCGGCACGATACCCCTCGACGTTCCGGCGGGTCTCGCCGAGCGAATCGCCACCGAACTTCTGGAGCACGGAACGGGCAAGCACCAGCGCCACCATCGACTCGGCGACCACACCTGCGGCCGGGACGGCGCAGACGTCGGAACGCTGGTGAATCGCGGTCGCAGCGGATCCGTCCGCCATATCCACGGTGCTCAGCGCGCGCGGAACAGTGGAGATCGGCTTCATGGCGGCGCGCACCCGCAGCGCCTGCCCGTTGGTCATGCCGCCCTCGAGACCACCGGCACGGTTGCTGCGACGCTCGACGCCGCCGGCGCCCCGGTCCATCTCATCGTGGGCGACACTTCCGCGGCGACGGGCGGTCTCGAAGCCGTCACCGACCTCGACGCCCTTGATCGCCTGGATGCCCATGAGCGCACCGGCGAGTTGGGCGTCCAGGCGCTCCTCCCCCGACACATGGGATCCAAGGCCGATGGGTAGACCGTGGACCACCACCTCGACGACACCGCCGAGCGTGTCACCGGCCTTCTTGGCCGCCTCGATCTCGGAGATCATCGACTCCCCCGCCGCAGCGCCGAACGCCCGCACGGGGCTCGCGTCGATCGCCTCGAGGTCGGAGAAACCGGGCTCGGCACCGACGTAGGGATCCGAGGCGCCGATCGAGATCACGTGGGAGAGCACCTCGACGCCCAGCACGTCGCGCAGTACCGCGCGCGCCACCGTGCCGGCGGCGACACGGGCCGCGGTCTCCCGGGCGCTGGCGCGCTCGAGAACCATCCGGGCGTCGTCGAAGTCGTACTTGAGCATTCCGGAGAAATCGGCGTGGCCGGGACGCGGACGGGTCAGGAGCGCTGCCCGCGCCTTGTCATCGATCGACTCGGGATCGACCGGGTCGGCGGACATGATCTGCTCCCACTTCGGCCATTCGGTGTTTCCGACCTCGATCGCGATGGGCGAGCCCATCGTGCGACCGTGTCGCACACCGCCGAGGACGCGCACCGCGTCGGCCTCGAATTTCATCCGCGCGCCACGGCCGTACCCGAGACGACGCCGCGCAAGCTGCGCAGCGATCTCCTCGCTCGTCACCTCCACGTCGGCGATGACGCCCTCGATGATCGCCACGAGGGCCTGGCCATGGGATTCTCCGGCGGTGGTCCACTTCAGCACGTCGCCGATCATCCCATGACCTCGTGTGCCCAGGCACATCAGGCCCGCCGGAGGGGCCTCACCGGCCGAGTGCCTCCGCGAGAGCGGCGGCCATCTGGTCTCGAGGTGCGGGCAGCCCGGTAAACAGTTCGACCTGACCGAAGGCCTGATTGAGCAGCATCACGTCCCCGCCCACCACCGGGATCCCGGCTGCGGCGGCAACGGCGCCGGCGGCGGTGGGCCACGGGTCGTACAGCACGTCGAACAGTCGATGCGAACGGGAGACCAGATCGACGATCTCCCTGACGCCCGGCTCGGGAACAGTGTTGACCAGGACGTCGGCGTCCGCGATGGCCGCGGGCAGCGACGCGTCGCGGAGGAGAACCGTGGTCACCTCCAACCCGAGTTCGCGCCCACAGTCGGCGGCGGGGCCGGAATTGTCCCGGCGTGAGGCCAGGACCACCCGGTTGGCACCCATGGCGGCCAGGCCCGCCAGGACCGGCCGTGCGGTCCCGCCCACCCCGAGAACGACCGCCGACGGCGAGGCGGGCAGGTCACCGAACGCGGCGAGCGCGCCCGTCACGCCGTCGACGTCCGTGCAGTCGGCGAACCAGCCGCCGTCCCGCCGGACGAGCGTATTGGCGCTCCCCACGATCCGAGCGCGTTCGCTCACCGCCGAGGCGTATTCCAGCGCCGCGAACTTCCCCGGCATGGTGACCGAGTAGCCGATCCGATGACCGGGTGAGTCGTCGACGACGGCAGGGAGCATCGCCTCGTCGCAATCGATTCGCTCGTACGTCCAGCCCGCCAATCCGAGGGCGCGGTAGGCCGCTCCGTGCAGGACCGGTGACAGAGAATGATCCACGGGGTGGCCGAGGACCGCTGCAGACCGCGGCCCCCCCGGCGCGACCGGGCCGCCGCCCGCCCCGATGACGTCGGGCGGCAGCTCAGCGCCCACTTGCCAGGACCCCGTTCGCGATGGCCTCACTCTGGTTGCGTTCGTGCTCCGGGTAGTCGTCGGCGAACCTGGTCGTGCCCTGCATGTCGACCGTGACGAAGTAGAGCCAGGCGCCTTCGGCCGGGTTCTCCATCGCACGCAGCGCATCGAGGCCCGGCGAGCCGATGGGGCCGTACGGCAGCCCGTCCATCGCGTAGGTGTTCCAGGGCGTGGCCGCCGCGCGGTCGTCGTCGGTCGTGGCGATCTCCTGATCGGCGAGCGCATAGTTCACCGTCGAGTCGAACTGGAGCTGCATCGGCTCGGCCAGACGGTTGAGGATGACCCGCGCCACCTTGTCGAAGTCCTGGAGAGTGCCCTCCTTCTCGACGAGCGAGGCCGAGGTCAGCAACTGGTACGGCGTCAGACCGATCCTCTCGGCGGACGGAGTCAGGCCGGTGGCGTCGTAGGACGCCGTGGAGGACTCGATCAGCTGCCGGAGGATCTCCGCGGGTTCGCCGTGCGGATCGATGTTGTGCACGCCGGGCGACACCAGGCCCTCGAGGCGACGTACCGGATCGGGAGCCGCCTGGACCTCGTTGATCGCCCAGGCCGGGACCCCCAGCGCAGCGGGGTCGATCTGGACCGCGGCGTCCACGATCTCCTGCGGCTGTCGGCAGGCGGGCTCGCTGTCCGGCGAATCGAGGTCACGGGTACACGTCGCGTCCGCGATCAGGGTGTATATCCCCTTCTCCGTACCACCACCGACGACGACGGTGTCAAGAAGACGGCCACCGGGCTTGACGTCGATGAATCCGACACGGTTCTCCGGATCCGACAACGCCTCCACCGCGGCGGCGGCACTCATCTTCTGCTGCACCTGGTAGTAGCCCGGCTGTATGCCCTCTACAGGCGTCCCGGTGGCCGCGGCGGTGAATGCCCGCGTGCTCGCGATGGCGCCGACGTCGTAGAGGCGGTCACCCACCATGCCCAGTGAATCGCCGGCCTCGACATGCAACAAGGCGTTCCCGGTGCCCGAGCCGTCGAAGTCCGGAGCCGCACCGGTCTGGTTGTTGATATTGCGGAATGCCATGAACCCGAATGCCAGGACCACTCCGATCACGGCCGCCAGGAGGAGGAACCGGGTGGTACCCCCCGTGCGTGGTCGTCCTCGTGCCGCAGACATCATGCTCCTCGGTCAGGGATTAGAGGGAGCTGTCCCGCGGACAGCATCGTGCTCGGCGGCGAGTTTATCCAGCCCGCAGGTGCGACGCGCCGATCACCCTCGGGCGCGCCGCGACTCGATCCAGGCCTGGAGCAGGACCACGGCCGCCGCCTGATCGATGACATCGCGCTGTTTCCTGGTGTTTCGGCCGGCTCCATGGAGCGCGGCCCCCGCGGTCACCGTGGTGAGCCTCTCGTCCACGAACTCCACCGGCAGCCCCGGGGACGACGTGGACAGAGCAGCCACGAACGAGCGGGCCATCGCGGTGGAGGCGGTCTCCCGCCCCTTCAGCGAGGTCGGTAGTCCGACCACCACCCCGACCGCGTCGTACTCCTCGACGAGGTCGGACAGACGGCGGATCTCCGCCCCCCAGCCCGGGTCCCCGTCGACGACCCGGATCGTCTCTACAGGAGTGGCGAGGATCCCGTCGGGGTCGCACGAGGCGACCCCGATCCGGGCGGTCCCCACGTCGAGACCCACCCGGCGACCCCGCGTCCATCCCGCCGCCGGCGTGACGTCGCTCCCGCCGACCGGGCCGTGGCCGGCGGCACTCACACGGCGTCCTGTACAGCGGTGCGCAGCGCCGCCACCGCAGCGTCGATCCCGGTCGGATCAGTACCCGCGCCCTGGGCCATGTCGGGCTTTCCTCCGCCGCGGGCCCCGAGCGCCGGGGCGATGGCCTTGACCAGGTCGCCGGCCTTGAGACCCCGCTCCTGCGCGGTCTTGGTGACGGCGATGACGAACGGCACCTTCCCCTCGCCCGGAGCCGTGAGCAACACGACGGCGGGCTCGGAGCCGAGTCGACCCTTGAGGTCGGAAGCGAGCGTCCGGAGATCGCCGGCAGCGGCCCCCGGCGCGTTATGGGCGAGGAAGCGGACCCCGCCCAGATCCTCCGCAGCGGCGGCGAGGCCCGCGGCCTGGGCGGTGAGCTGGGCGGCACGCAGCGCATCCAGCGACTTCTCGGCCTCACGCAGTCTCGCGGCCAGCGCCGCCACGCGATCCGGCACCTCGTCGGTGGGAGCCTTGAGCGACGCGGCGAGCCCGGACACGAGCGCCCGCTCCTTCGCCTGGTGGCGGTAGGCGTCCATACCGACGAAGGCCTCGACGCGACGGATGCCGGAGCCGACGGATGACTCACCGAGCAGGCTCACCGGGCCGATCTGCGCCGAGTTCGCCACGTGGGTTCCACCACACAGCTCCATCGAGAACGGCCCGCCGATCTCGACGACCCGGACCTGAGACCCGTAGTTCTCCCCGAACAGGGCCATCGCACCCATCCGCTTGGCCTCGTCCAGCGAGGTCTCCACCGTGTTGACGGTGTAGTCCGCATCGACGGCGGTGTTGGTGACCTCCTCGACCTGCGCGAGGACGTCGGGGGGAATCGAGCCGCTCCAGTTGAAGTCGAACCGCATGTACCCGGGCTTGTTCAGCGAGCCCGCCTGCACGGCCTCCGGCCCGAGGATCTGGCGCAGCGCGGCGTGGACGAGGTGGGTGGCCGAATGGCCCTGGGTGGCGCCCTTGCGCCAGTCCCGATCGACCGCGGCGGTGACGAGCTGCCCCGCCTCGGCCTGTCCGGCGGTCACGACGCCCTTGTGAACCCAGAGCTTCTTACCGATCTTCTGCACATCGTCGACGCGCATCTGGAAACCGGCGGTCGAGATGAGCCCGCGGTCGCCGATCTGCCCGCCCGACTCCGCATAGAACGGGGTGCGGTCGAGCAGGAACTCGACCTCGTCGCCCTCGCTCGCCACCGGCACGGAGACGCCCCCGGAGACGATGCCCAGCAGCGTCGCCTCGTCGGACAGGTCCGTGAACCCGGTGAAGACGGTCTCCCCGGCGTCGAGGAAGTCCCGATACACCGACAGGTCCGCGTGCGCATGCTTCTTGGCCCGCGAATCTGCCTTGGCCCGGGCACGCTGCTCGGCCATGAGTGACCGGAATCCGTCCTCGTCCACCTCGAGGCCCGCCTCGGCCGCCATCTCCAGCGTGAGGTCGATCGGGAATCCGTGGGTGTCGTGCAGGGCGAATGCCTGGCTTCCCGAGAGGACCGCGGCGCCGGAACCGCGGGCGTCCTCCGCCGCGCGCTCGAACAACTGGGTGCCGGACTCGAGAGTCTTGAGGAACGCCGCCTCCTCGGCCACTGCGATCCGCTCGATGCGGTCATAGCCCGCGATCGTCTCCGGGAACGAGGGGCCGATGGCGTCACGGACGGTCGCCATGAACTCGGCCATCGTCTCCGTGGACGCCCCGAGCAGGCGGACAGAGCGCACGATGCGACGAAGCAGCCGGCGGAGGATGTACCCGCGGCCCTCGTTGCCCGGCGTGACCCCGTCGGAGATCAGCATGTACGCGGTGCGCGCGTGATCGGCGATCACACGGAACCGCACGTCCGCGGCGCCGTCCACGCCATACCTCGCGCCCGACAGGCGCTCGGCGGTGTCGATCACCGGGCGCAGCAGGTCGGTCTCGTAGACGTTCTCCACCCCCTGGAGAAGGAACGCGACGCGCTCCACGCCCATGCCGGTGTCGATATTCTGCTTGGGCAACGGCCCGAGGATCTCGAACGCGTCCTTGCCGGTGCCCTCGCCGCGCTCGTTCTGCATGAACACGAGGTTCCAGATCTCGATGTACCGGTCCTCGTCCGCCTCCGGGCCGCCCTCGACCCCGTACGCCGGCCCGCGGTCGTAGAAGATCTCCGAGCAGGGACCGCAGGGGCCCGGGACGCCCATCGACCAGTAGTTGTCCGCCATCCCACGACGCTGGATCCGGGCCTCCGGCAGACCGATCACATCACGCCAGATACCGAAGGCCTCGTCGTCGTCGAGATAGACGGTGACCCACAGCAGAGCCGGATCGATCCCGAACCCGCCCTCGTCGACGGGCGTGGTGAGCAGCGACCACGCGTGGCGGATCGCCCCCTCCTTGAAGTAGTCACCGAAGGAGAAGTTGCCGGCCATCTGGAAGAACGTGTTGTGACGCGTGGTGATGCCGACCTCCTCGATGTCGAGGGTGCGCACACACTTCTGGATGGATGTCGCCGTGGCGTAGGCGGGGGTCTCCTGCCCGAGGAAGTACGGCTTGAACGGGACCATGCCCGCGTTCACGAACAGCAGATTGGGATCGTCGAGCACCAGCGACGCACTGGGGACCTCGGTATGTCCGGCCTTGACGAAATGGTCGAGAAAACGGCGCCGGATCTCATGGGTCTGCACTGGGAAGCCTCGCTGGGGTCTACGAAAGGACGTATCGGTCGACTCCCCAGACTACCGCTGACGCCGAGAACGACCGAGATGCCCGGTGCCGCGGCCGGCAAAGCCGTGTGCGCCCGGCTTCTCGGCCCTACGACCCGCCCCGGGTGATCGAACGCAGCCTGGCCAGGCGGGCCGCGAGTTCACGCTCATGGCCGTGACCGCTCGGCGCGTAATAGTCCCTGCCCACCAGTTCGTCGGGCGGATACTGCTGCGTGGCGACACCGGCCGGTGCATCGTGTGCATACCGGTACCCCACCCCGTTGCCCAGGCCCTTCGCGCCCGCATAGTGCCCGTCCCGCAGGTGCTTGGGAACCTCACCCACTCCCCCCGCCCGCACGTCGGACATCGCGGCATCGATCGCGGAGATGATCGCATTGGACTTGGGCGCCGTCGCGAGGTGAACCGTCGCCTGGGCCAGGGCCAGGCGGCACTCGGGCAGGCCGACCTTCTGGACGATCTCCGCGGCCGCGGTGGCTGCCAACAACGCCGTGGGATCGGCCATCCCGATGTCCTCGCTCGCGTGCACCATCAATCGGCGGGCGATGAAACGGGGATCCTCGCCGGCGACCAGCATGCGGGCGAGATAGTGCAGCGCGGCATCCGCGTCGGACCCGCGGATGGACTTGATGAACGCGCTCGTGACGTCGTAATGCTGGTCACCGTCGCGGTCGTATCGCACTGGGGCCGAATCCAGGCTCAGCTCCACGATCTCCGGCGTCACCGAACCGTCCTCCGCGGCGCCGGCGGCGGCCTCGAGGATCGTCAGACTACGACGGGCGTCCCCTCCGGCGAGGCGGACGATGTCAGCGACCGCCTCGTCCGTGACGTCCACCTGCCCGCCCAGACCTCGCTCGTCCGCCACCGCGCGACGCAGTACGGTCTGCACCCCCTCGTCGTCGAGTCCCCGGAGCTCTGCGATGAGCGATCGACTGAGCAACGGGGCGATCACCGAGAAGTGGGGGTTCTCCGTGGTCGCGGCCACCAGTAGAACGATCCCGTTCTCCACGGCGGCCAGGAGCGCGTCCTGCTGACTCTTGGAGAACCGGTGCACCTCGTCGATGAACAGGACGGTGCGTTGACCGTGGATCTGGCGGGTCCGGGCGTCGTCGATCACCGCACGGACGTCCTTGACCCCGGCGCTCAGCGCTGACAACGCCACGAAATGCCGACCCGACGTGCTCGCGACCAGGTTCGCCAGAGTCGTCTTACCGGTGCCCGGCGGGCCGTACAGGATCACCGACGAGCCACCGCGGCCCTCGACCAGGCGTCGAAGCGGCGAGTTGTCCCGCAGCAGGTGGTCCTGACCGATGACCTCCTCGAGCGCACGTGGCCGCATGCGGACGGCCAGCGGTGCCGAGGGGTCGACGACCCGCCCCCCGCTGAGCGGGGAGCCGGAACCCGTCCCGGCCGCTCCGGGCGACCCGGGCGTGGCGAACAATCCGGCCTCGTCAGTCACACGGTCAGGTTACCGGGCCGCTCCGACACGCCGCGTCCACGTGCCCGACAGGTGAACGTTGGTCCAACTATCGGGCGGAACGCTTCCGCAGATGACGCCTATGCGCTTGACTGGAGCATCGGATCGGTGACCCCATGTTCACCAGTGACAGGAAAGCCAGCGGCGAGACCATGTGCCAGATCGATCGTCACCATTCCCCCCGGGACCTCACGACCATCACGCGGCGAACCGCCCTCGCCGCAGGCGGTGCCGGGTTGCTCGCCGCGGTCGGTGCGACCGTCCTCGGTACGCCGGTGAAGGCGTGGGCCCGACCCACTCGCCCGGTGGCCGACGACCTGGACCTGTACGTGATCGTCACCGACGGGATGAACCCGGGCGAACTCAACCCCGCCCAGGCGCCCACGCTGAACCGGTGGGCCGAGCACGGCACGCGATACACCTCGGCGCAGGCCCACATGATCGCAGAGACGCTCCCGAACCACGCCGCGATGATGACCGGGGTCTTCCCTGAGCGCAACGGCGTGCCCTCCAACAGCATCTGGGACCACGCGGCCGGTGAGGACCGGACGATGGACCGGGTCGATGACATCACCTACCCGACCGTTCTGGAGCGGGTCCGGGTCGAGGCGGGCCTGACGACCGCGAGCGTGCTGAGCAAGGACTACCTGCACGGCATCTTCTCCGGCCGGGCCTCTGTGCAGTGGGCACCCTTCCCGCTGGTCCCCATCACCGATCACTCGTTGGACGAGTTCACGGTCGAGGCGCTCAAGCGGACGGTGACCGACCACAACCCACGGTTCACGTTCGTCAACCTCGGCGACATGGACCGGTTCGGGCACATGGACCTCACCGGTTACTCCCTCCGCGCCGCGCGGAACCAGGCCGTGTGGAACTCCGACCACAAGCTCTACCAGTTCGAGCGCTTCCTGCGGGACACCGGACGCTGGGAGCGTTCGGTGATCATGGTCCTGGCCGACCATTCCATGGACTGGTCGGTGCCGGAGAACGTCATCAGCGCCCAGGGCGCACTCGATGCCGACCCGGCGCTGCGTGGACGCTTCGGGATCGCTCAGAACGGGGGCGCCGACACCTTCACGTTCCTCGGCGACCCGGCCGAGCGCGACGCCGCGCTGGCCCGACTCCGGCAGGTGGTCGCCGGGATCCCGGGCGTCAAGAGCCTGTACGACCCCGCCGATCTGCGTCTCGGCGACCGCGCCGGAGACCTGGTCGCCACCTGCCACCCGGGTTGGCGCTTCTCCGACCCGACGCCGCTGTCCAACCCGATCCCCGGCAACCACGGTCATGAGGTGACGTTGCCGATCCCGTTCTTCATCAGCGGTGGCCACCGGATGGTGCGCCACGGCCAGGTGATTGACCGCCCGGTCACCACCCGCGACGTGGCCCCGACGGTCGCCCACCTCTTCGGTCTGAGCCACGACGACATGGACGGCTCCCCGGCGGTCGAGGCCTTCGACCTCTGATAGCAGCGAAGCCGCCCGAATCCCGCGGTCGACGACGAACCGCCCGCCACCCGGGGCGACCGGGTGGCGGGCGGTTCGTTTCCAGGCTGCCTGGTCAGGATTCGACGGGAGCCTGAGCCTGCTGACCCCGCGACGCGGGCCTGGCGTCGATCCCCGACTCCTTGCGTTGCTGGGTGGTGATCTCGGCCGGCGCATCGGTGAGCGGGTCGATCCCGCCGCCCGACTTCGGGAACGCGATCACGTCGCGGATCGAATCGGTGCCGGCGAGCAGAGCGCAGATGCGGTCCCAACCGAACGCGATGCCGCCGTGCGGCGGGGCGCCGTAGGAGAAGGCGTCCAGGAGGAAGCCGAACTTCTCCTGCGCCTCCTCCTGCGTGATGCCCATGACGCCGAACACCCGCTCCTGGATGTCCTTACGGTGGATGCGGATCGAGCCACCGCCGATCTCGTTGCCGTTACACACGATGTCGTAGGCGTAGGCGAGAGCTGATCCCGGATCCGTGTCGAAGGTGTCGAGGTGCTCGGGCTTGGGCGAGGTGAACGCGTGGTGCACCGCCGTCCAGGCGCCGGAGCCAACGGCCACGTCGCCGGCAGCGGTGGCGTCGTCGGCCGGCTCGAACATCGGGGCGTCGACCACCCAGGTGAAGGCCCACCTGGTGGGGTCGATCAGACCGAGCTTGTCGGCGATCTCGCCACGCGCCGCGCCCAGAAGGGCCCGCGTGGTCTTGACCGGGCCGGCGCCGAAGAAGATGCAGTCTCCCGGCTCCGCCCCGACGTGCGCGGCGATACCGGCACGCTCCGAGTCCGAGAGGTTCTTGGCCACGGGGCCGCCGAGCTCGCCGTCCTCGCCCACGAGGATGTACGCGAGGCCCTTGGCTCCGCGCTGCTTGGCCCACTCCTGCCAGGCGTCCAGCTGACGACGCGGCTGCGACGCCCCGCCCTTCATCACGACGGCGCCGACATACGGTGCCTTGAAGACCCGGAACGGGGTGTCCGCGAAGAACTCGGTGCATTCGACGAGCTCGATCTCGAAACGCAGGTCCGGCTTGTCCGAGCCGTAACGACGCATCGCCTCCTCATAGGTCATACGGGGAATAGGGGTCGAGATCTCGTAGCCCGCGGTCGCCCACACGGCCGTGAGGATCTCCTCGGCCAAGGCGATCACATCGTCCTGGTCGACAAAGCTCATCTCGACGTCGAGCTGGGTGAACTCAGGCTGCCGGTCCGCGCGGAAATCCTCGTCGCGGTAGCAGCGGGCCAGCTGGTAGTACTTCTCCATCCCGGCCACCATGAGGAGCTGCTTGAACAACTGCGGAGACTGCGGGAGCGCGTAGAAGGTGCCCGGCTGCAGGCGTGCGGGAACCAGGAAGTCGCGGGCGCCCTCGGGAGTGGACCGCGTCAGGGTCGGGGTCTCGATCTCGACGAAGTCATGCCGCGCCATGACACCACGGGCCGCTGAGTTGACCTTCGAGCGCAGACGCAACGCGGCACCCGGGCCCTCGCGGCGTAGATCGAGGTAACGGTGACGCAGGCGCGCCTCCTCCCCCACCTCGTCATCGAGCTGGAACGGGAGCGGGGCGGCCTCGCCGAGGACCTCGAACGAGGTCACGTCGATCTCGATCTCACCGGAGTCGAGGTTGGGGTTCTCCGAGCCCTCCGGGCGACGATCCACCACGCCGGTGACGGCGACACAGAACTCGTTGCGGAGACGATGGGCCCGCTCGGCGACCTCCTCGGATCGGAAGACCACCTGGCAGACGCCGGAGGAGTCGCGGAGATCGACGAAGATCACCCCGCCGTGGTCCCGGCGGCGCGCCACCCACCCGGCCAAGGTGACGGTGGCCCCTGCATCGGCGGCTCGGAGCTGGCCGGCGGAATGGGTGCGCAGCACTACGGTGGTCCTCTCGTCGGGGAAGCAAAGTGTGTTCGATGAGCCAGGGGACGGTCGACGACGCCGACAGTCCGCCGCCAGCCCGGACGCACAACAGTCTACGTCCACCACCCGGATAGGCCCGTGCCGGCTGCACACGGGGTGTACCGCGCAATAGTGTGAGGCCGACAGCGCGGGGTGGCGACGGCTCGGAAGACCGGGCGGCCCACGCGAGGGAGGGCGGAGGCCATGACATTCAGGCAGGGCGGCCGGCTGGACACCAGCGGTGTGTCAGGTGGTGGCCGAGGAGGTCGGGGCGGTCGGGGGGTGGCGATCGGTGGCGGTGTCGGCGGCATCGTTGTCGTCGTCATCGCCCTGTTCCTCGGCGTGGACCCGGCCCAGCTGGGCCTGACCGAAGGCGGTTCCGACGAACAGGGTCAGAATTCCTCATCGGCGGAGCAGTTCCAGACGCACATCGATCAGTGCGATCTCCAACAGGCGAACTCCGACACCATCTGCCGGATCGTCGCCACCACCGAGAGTCTCGAGGACGTCTGGACCGCCGAGTTACCCGCCCAGGTCGGCATGAACTGGGGCCAACCCCATACCAACATCTTCACCGGCCGCATCAACACCGGCTGCGGCGCCGGCTCCTCCGACGTCGGGCCCTTCTACTGTCCCGCGGACCAGGAGGTCTACATCGACCCGGCGTTCTTCGACGACGTCCTGGTAGGGCGTCTCGGCGGTTCACCGGACGGCGCGGCCCAGATGTACGTGGTGGCACACGAGTTCGGCCATCACCTGCAGACCATGCTCGGCGACATCCGACGATCTCAGCAGGATCCACGCGGCCCCTCCTCCGGCGCGGTACGCGTGGAACTGCAGGCCGACTGCTACGCCGGGCTGTGGGCGCACTACGCCACGTCCACCCCCGCGCCAGGAGGGCAGCAGCCCCTCCTCGAGAGCCTGACCGAGCGGGACGTCGACGCGATCATCCAGACCGCGGAGGCGATCGGCGACGACCACATCCAGAAGTCCGGCGGCGCACGCGTCGATCCGGGCTCGTGGACCCACGGCTCGTCCGAGATGCGTCGGCAGTGGTTCGTCACGGGTTACCAGCAGGGGTCCGTGGCCGACTGCGACACGTTCAGCGCGCAGCTCTGAACGAGGTGGTTCTCAACGACGTGGCGCCGCCTGCTCTGCCGCGGAGGCAGCGCAGGCGGCCACGCATCGTCAGTCGTCGAGCAGTCCACGAACGTGATCGACCACCGAATCGAGCGGAACCGAGTGCTGCTCCCCCGTCGACATGGTCTTGACCACGGCGGTCCCCGCGGCGAGTTCGTCCTCGCCCACGACGATCGTCACCGCCGCCCCGGACCTGTCGGCGGCCTTGAAGGAGCCCTTCATCCCGCGGTCCCCGTAGGCCATGTCGGCGCGTACCCCGCCCCGACGGAACTCCGCAAGTACCGGCACGAGCGCCGACTTCGCCGCGGCGCCCAGGGCGACCCCGTAGACGTCGACCCTGCCGCCGGCCGTCGGATCGAGGCCCTCCGCCTCGAGCGCGAGCATCGTGCGGTCCACGCCGATCCCGAACCCGATCCCGGACAGGTCCTGGCCGCCCAACTGCGCCATCAGACCGTCGTAGCGACCGCCACCGCCGATCCCGGACTGTGCGCCGAGACCGTCATGAACGAACTCGAACGTGGTCTTGGTGTAGTAGTCCAGTCCCCGCACCATCCGGGGATTGACCACGTACGGCACGCCGAGCGCGTCGAGATGGGCACGCACCGACCCGAAGTGCTCCGCGCTCGAGTCCGACAGGTGATCGATCATCAGCGGCGCGTCCTCGAGCTGGACGCGGACCTCGGGACGCTTGTCATCGAGAACGCGGAGCGGGTTGATCCGGGCGCGCTCGCGGGTGGCCTCGTCCAGCTCCAGCCCGGCGAGGAAGCCCTGGAGCCGCTCCCTGTACTCGCGGCGGCACGTGTCGTCGCCCAGTGAGGTCAACTCCAAGCGGAACCCGGTCAACCCGAGCGAGCGGAACGCCTCGTCAGCGACCGCGATCACCTCGGCGTCAAGCGCCGGGTCGTCCACACCGATGGCCTCGATCCCCACCTGCTGCAGCTGGCGGTAGCGGCCGGCCTGCGGACGCTCGTAGCGGAAGAACGGACCCGCATAACAGAGCTTCACCGGTAGCTGCCCTCGATCCAGGCCGTGCTCGATCACCGCGCGCATGACGCCCGCGGTGCCCTCCGGTCGCAGAGTCACGCTCCGCCCGCCCCGGTCGGAGAAGGTGTACATCTCCTTGGAGACCACGTCGGTGGACTCGCCGACGCCCCGCGCGAACAGGGTCGTCTCCTCGAAGACGGGCAACTCGATATGGCCGTAGCCCGCCCTGCGCGCCGCATGCGTGATCGCGTCCCGTACGGCGACGAACGCCGCCGACGTCGGCGGCACGTAATCGGGCACGCCCTTGGGCGCCTTGATGGCGGTCTTCTTCTGGCTACCGGTCACGGGTCGAAAATCCTCGGCTCTCTCGAAATGCAGGGATGGCGGTTGCTACAGGTCTCGCAGGAACGGGTTCGAGCGCCGCTCACGACCGACCGTGGTGGACGGGCCGTGCCCGGGCAGGACCACGGCGTCGTCGTCCAACACGAGGAACTTCTTCGCGATGGACTGCATGAGCACGTCGGTGTCCCCGGCCGGCAGGTCGGTTCGGCCGACACCGTCCTGGAACAGCACGTCACCACCGAGGACCACCATGCGAGGCCCCTGCTCGCTCTCCACCTGGATCCTGAACGACACCGAACCCGGACTGTGCCCGGGGACATGGTCGACGTCGAAGACCATCGAACCGAATGTCAGGGTGTCACCGTCGAATACCTCGATCACCTCGGTGGGCTCGGTGAACTCCGCGCCCTTGAGCATCGCCGACAGGTCCAGAGACAGTCCCTTGGCCGGATCCGACAACATCTCCCGGTCATCCGGGTGGATGTAGGCAGGCACCCCGTAATGATCGGCGACCTGCTGCGCGTTCCAGATGTGGTCGAGATGACCGTGGGTCAACAGCACGGCCCGGGGCCGCAGACCCGCCTCGGAAACCTGCTGGCGGACCTGCGCTTCGGAATCCTGACCCGGGTCCACGACCACGCAGTCCCCGGAATCGTCCGACACGATGTAGCAGTTGGTCTGGAACATCCCCGCGGGGAAACCGACGATCTGCACGTCACGTACTCCTCTTCTCGCATCACCCACGACGTGTGACGCGGAGCTGGGGCCAACGGACCGCGACACCGGAGTGGTGTTCGGTCATCTCAGCCCGACCTGGTAGACAAGGACCCTGGGCTGGAGCGTCACGGCTTCCCGGGGGAAGTCACCTAGGACGATCCAGCCGACCGTTCCAGCCTAGTCCAGGTACCCAGGAGGGTCTGTGTCCACCAACCAGGAACGTCGAGCCGAGGCACGCCAGCGCCTGCGCGAGCAGATGGAGGCCCAGGCGCGCCGTGAGAAGCAGCTGAAGATCGCTGCGGCCGCCGTGGTGGTCGTGGTGCTCCTCGGGATCGTCGGCTTCGTGGTCTGGAACAAGGCCGAGGAGGCCCGCGCGGAGGAATACGCGGCGAACTGGATCACCTGCGAATACCCGGAGGACACGGCGGCGCCGGAGAAGATCGACCCCGCCGAGTACGAGGACCAGGGGCCCGAGGTCGTTGCCGAGGTCGAGCGGTTCAACGAGCAGGTCGACGAGATCGGTGAGAGCAAGCGCGACGGCGAGGCGCCCACCGGGGACCAGCCGCGTCGAGGTACCGCCGAGATCACCATCACCACCAACAGCGGGGAGATCCCGCTCCGGCTCGACCGCGAGGGCGCCCCGTGCAACGTCGCGAGTTTCGTCTCCCTGTCGGAGCAGGGTTTCTTCAACGACACCGAATGCCACCGTCTGACCGTCGCCGAGGAGGGCGCGGCCCTGTCCGTCCTACAGTGTGGCGACCCGACCGGCACGGGCCTGTCCGGGCCGGGATACACGGTGGTCGATGAGCCGCCCACCGATCTCGCCGTGGCCGACGACGGCTCGGGGATGTCGGTCTACCCGCGCGGCACGGTCGCCATGGCCAAGTCGCAGGCGCCGAACAGTGCCGGTAGCCAGTTCTTCCTGGTCTACGAGGACTCGATGCTCCCCGCCGAGTACACGGTCATGGGAACGATCAGTGAGTCCGGCCTCGAGGTACTCGACGAGATCACCGACGCGGGCGTGAAGAGCAATGACCCGTCGAATGCCGACTACCAACGGCCGAAGAGTGCTGTCGAGATCGAGAAGGTCACCGTCGGTGCCCAGGAGGGCCTGCCTGAAGAGTGATCGGGCGCCGGAGACAGGACGGTCCCCAGCTTCCACGCTGGAGACCGTCCTTTTCTCTTCTCAGTTCGAGGTCATCCGGCTGACGTCGAAGACACCCTCCACCCGCCTGACGGCGCCCAGGACGTGACCCAGGTGTTTGGGATCGGCCATCTCGAACGTGAATCGGGAGATCGCCACCCTGTCATCGCCGGCGGTCTGCACCGACGCGGACAGGATGTTGACCTTCTCGTCGGCGAGGACCTTGGTCACATCCGAAAGCAGGCGATGACGATCGAGGGCCTCCACCTGGATCGCCACGAGGAAGACCGCGCCGGGCTGTGGTGCCCACTCGACCTTGACGAGCCGCTCGGGTTCACGATGTAGATCGGAGGCATTGGTGCAGTCGGTACGGTGAACACTGACCGTGCCGCCCCGGGTGATGAAACCCAGTACCTCGTCACCGGGAACCGGCATACAGCACCGAGCGAGTTTCGCGTGGACGTCCTCGACACCACCGACCAGGACGCCGGCGCCCGCAGGCGCGGATCGACGCGGGGCGATGGTCTTGTCCCGCGACCTGTCGGCGAGTTCCTCGGTGACCTCATCCACGCCACCATGGGCTGCGACGAGTCGTCCGACGACGGTCTTCGCCGAGACGTGATGCTCGCCGATGGCCGTGTAGAGCGCGGTGACGTCGGCGAAGCCGAGCTCGCGGGCCACGCCGGCGATCGTCTCGTTGGAGAAGACCCGGTGAACGGGAACGCCGCCGCGTCTGACCTCACGGGTGATGAGGTCTTTGCCCCTCTCCAGAGCCTCCTCGCGGCGCTCCTTGGCGAACCACTGCCGGATGGAGCTCTTGGCCCGGCCGGAGACGACGAACTTCTGCCAGTCGAGGCTCGGGCCGGCGTTGGGGTCCTTGGAGGTGAACACCTCCACGACCTCGCCGTTCTCGAGAGGCCGCTCGAGGGCGACGAGCTTTCCGTTCACGCGCGCACCGATACACCGGTGTCCGACCTCGGTGTGCACGGCGTAGGCGAAATCGACCGGCGTCGCACCCACCGGAAGGTTCACCACGTCCCCCTTCGGGGTGAAGACGAAGATCTCCTTGCTGGTCATCTCGAAACGCAGCGAGTCGAGGAACTCACCGGGATCCGCGGCCTCTCGCTGCCAGCTCAGCAGCTGGCGCATCCACGCCATATCATCGAGTTCGGCCTGGTCGCCGTGGTGCTTGCCCCGCGTCTCCTTGTACCGCCAGTGCGCCGCGATGCCGTACTCGGCGTTTCGGTGCATCTCGTGGGTGCGGATCTGGATTTCGAGCGGTTTGCCGTCCGGGCCTATCACTGTGGTGTGCAGAGACCGGTAGACGCCGAACCGAGGCTGCGCGATGTAGTCCTTGAACCGACCCGGCATGGGCTTCCACGTGGAGTGGACGACACCGATCGCCGCATAGCAGTCCCGCACGTCCTCGCACAGGACGCGGATGCCGACCAGGTCGTGGATCTCGTCGAACTCACGACCGCGGACGATCATCTTCTGATAGATCGACCAATAGTGCTTCGGACGTCCCTCCACCGTGGCCTCGATATGGGCCTTCTCCAGCTCTGCGTTGACCCGCCCGATCACTGTGCCCAGGTACACGTCCCGGCTCGGCGCGCGATCGGCGACCAGCCGGACGATCTCCTGGTACTTCTTGGGCTCCAGGATCGCGAACGCGAGGTCCTCGAGTTCCCACTTGATCGTGGCCATTCCGAGCCGATGCGCCAGCGGCGCGATCACCTCGAGCGTTTCACGGGCCTTCTTGACCTGCTTCTCCGGCGGGAGGAAACGCATCGTCCGCATGTTGTGCAGCCGGTCCCCCACCTTGATCACCAGCACACGGGGATCGTGCGCCATCGCGATGATCATCTTGCGGATCGTCTCCGCCTCCGCGGCTTCGCCGAACTCGACCTTGTCGAGTTTGGTCACGCCGTCGACGAGGTGCGCGACCTCGCCGCCGAAATCCGTGGACAGCTGCTCGAGCGAGTAGTCGGTGTCCTCCACGGTGTCGTGGAGCAGGGCGGCCACGAGTGTCGTGGTATCCATCCCCATCTCCGCGCAGATGGTCGCGACGGCGAGCGGGTGGGTGATGTAGGGGTCGCCGGACTTCCGGTAGACGCCTGCGTGCTGCTTGTCGGCCAGCGCGTAGGCCCGGGCGAGTAGGCCGACGTCGGCCTTCGGGTGGTGGACCCGATGGACCCGGACCAGCGGCTCGAGCACCGCGGGCGTCGACGTGATGGCCAGACCCGACGTCAGGCGCCGAGCCCAGCGAGCCCTCACCCGACGACTCGCCGACGGCTTGGTGCCCGGGATCACCGGTAGCGGCTGGGTGGTGGGTTGCGGCTGTCCGGCCGCGCCCTCACGTTCCCCGCGGCCGGTCTGAGCCGCGGGGTCCGGTCGTTGCGTCATTCCCGCCTCCTCCCTGAGCATCGAAGTGCCGCGCCCAGCGGCCGGGTGTTACGCGACCGTGAGGCAGGTCAGCGATGTGTCGGCCAGTCTATCCCGACCCCCGAGACCCGGGACCTCGAGAACGACGGAGAGACCGGCGACGATCGCGCCGCAGTCGTCCAGCAGACCGACTGCCGCGCTGAGCGTTCCTCCGGTCGCCAGCACATCGTCGACGACGAGAACGCGCTTACCGCTGAGGTCGAGGCCGTCAGCGGGCAGTTCGAGGGTCGCAGCCCCGTACTCGAGCTCGTAGGACCGCGAATGCACCGGCGGGGGTAGCTTCCCGGCCTTCCGTATCGCGAGCACACCGGTGTGCAGACGTATGGCCACCGCACCGGCGAGAAGGAAGCCTCGCGCGTCCAGCCCCGCGACATAATCGATGGATCCGACCTCGTGTCCTGCGGCCAGCCCACGCACGACCGCGTCGAAACCCTCGGAATCCGCGAGGACCGGGGTGAGGTCACAGAACTGGACGCCGGCGGAGGGAAAGTCCTCGACGCGGCGCATCAGACGTTCAACAGCTGAACTGATCGCCGGGGAGACAGTTGTCAGGGGGGACTCGGTCATGCGAGCGCTTCCGCCTTTTCACGTCGGGCCAGTACCTTCGTCGTCTGGCGCTTGATCTCGGGGTCGCGTTGCTTGAGCGTCACCAGGAGCGGTGTCGCGAGGAATACCGACGAGAAGGTACCGGTCACGATACCGACCATCTGCACGATCGCCAGATCCATGAGGGTGCCCACGCCCAGGATCCACACCGCGATGATGACGAGCGACAGGAGCGGAAGGATGCCGATGACGGTGGTGTGAATGGACCGCATGAGTGTCTGGTTGACACCGAGGTTCGCTTCTTCGGCATACGTGCGACTAGCGGTGTGTTTGAGCCCGCGGGTGTTCTCCTCGACCTTGTCGAAGACGATCACCGTGTCATACAGGGAGAATCCGAGGATCGTCAGCAATCCAATCACGGTGGCGGGAGTTACCTCGAATCCGACGATCGAGTAGATCCCCGCAGTGGTGATCATGTCGAAGAGCAGGGCCACGATCGCGGCCGTCGCCATCTGCCACTCGAATCGGAAAGCGATGTAACCGAAGACGATCACGAGGAACACGGCAAGCGCGATCAGGGCCTTCTGGGTGACCTGGCCGCCCCAGCTCTCGCTACGCGCGGAATCGCCGATGGCCTCCACCGACGTCTCGCCGGCCGCGGTGACGGGCTGGAACTCCTCGAACATCGCGTTCTTGGTGGCCGCGATCTCGTCCGTGGTCAGGAAGCGGGTTTCCACCTCGACGATCCGTGCATTGCCCGTGCCGACGATCTGCACCATCTCGGGCTCTTCGCCCAACGATTCCTCGACCACCGCGGCGACGCGGTCCTTGTCGATCTCGCCGGCGGGCATGGTGAGTTTCGTGCCGCCGGCGAAGTCGATGCCGAAGCTGAAACCACGTAGCAGGATGCTCGCGAGACAGACCGCGACGATCACCAGGGTGAGGACGTAGAACCTACGACGGTTACCGACCACCTCGAACGCACCGGTGCCCGTGTAGAGACGGTTGAACAGACTGTCATTCGAGTCATGCTCTGCCGGGGCGCCGTCGCCGGGCGTGGCCATGGTGGACGTGCTCATCGGCGCTCCTCCTCGTCTTCGGTGCCGGGACGGCCCGGGGTTCCGGTGGCCATGGCCCCGTCGGGTCCCTGGATCGTGGCGGTGACGCCCCGTCCACGGGTCTGCTCGGCCTTCTTCTCCTCGCGACGCTCGATACGCCGCCGTTCAGCGGCGGCGGCCTGCAGGTTCGCCATGCGACCCATACCGTTGGCCCAGGGCTTGGAGAAGACGTCCTTGGTCGAGGCCAGGTAGACCAACGGCCACGTCACGGTGAAGGCCACGAACACATCCATGACGGTCGTCAGACCCAGAGTGAACGCGAACCCGCGCACCTCGCCGCTGGCAAGCAGGTAGAGGACCACCGCGCCGATGAGGCTGACCATGTTTCCGGTGACGATCGTCCGGCTCGCGCTCTTCCATGCTCTCGGAACGGCCGATCTGAATCTGTGTCCGTCCCGGAGTTCGTCCTTGATGCGCTCGAAGAACACGACGTAGGAGTCGGCGGTCATACCGATGCCGATCACGAGTCCGGCGATGCCGGCGAGGTCGAGGCTGTAGTCGACCGTGTATCCGAGGAAGACCAACATCCCGTAGGTGAGGAGGAAGGACAGGGCCAGCGAGATGAACGCGAGCACGCCGAGCAACCGGTAGAACACGGCCGAGTAGATGAGCACGAGGAGGAACCCGATCGCGCCGGCGAGAAGCCCCGCCTCGAGCGAGGCCAGGCCGAGCGAGGCCGGCACGTTGTCGACGTTCGGGTCCTCGAAAGAGATCGGGAGGGCGCCGTACCGGAGGTTGCCGGCGAGCGTCGACGCCTCGTCGGTCGAGAACTCGCCGGTGATCGAGGTTGCCGAACCGACCGGGGTCACGCTCTGGACGACCGGGGCGCTGATCACCTCGCCGTCGAGGAGGATCGCGATCTGCTTCTGCAGGTTCTCCTGGGTCAGACGCGACCAGGTGGCGCTTCCCTGCTCGCCCGGGCCGGCGTTGAACCGGAAGGAGACCTCGTTTTTTCCCGCCTGCTGACTGAACCCGGAGCTGACGGAGTCTTTGACGATCTGCTGCCCGTCCAGGCGTTTGCCGTCGTCGGGCTCTCCGACGAGTAGCGGCACCGGACCGAGTACGTACTTCCCGGTCTCCCCACACGCGATCAACGCCTGCGCAGGATCATCGAAACCCGCGAGGACATCCCGCTCCGGACAGCGGAACGTGGCGAGCGACTCGGTGAGCTCCTGGGGGTCGCCCTGCCGCACCTCGCGAGCCTCGGCGACCTCCTGGGCCACCGCCTCGCTGTCCCCCTTCGCTGCGGGCACCGGTTCACGATCGCCCGGCTCAACGGGCTGGAACTGGATGACCGGTCGAATGGTCAGCTGCGAGGTGGTTCCGAGGTCTCGGGCCTGGCTGGAGTCCTCCCCGGGAACGGTGAGCACGATGTTGCTGCCCTCGATCACCACGGAGGTTCCGGCGACGCCCAAACCGTCGACGCGGTCTCGGATGATCTCCTGCGCGAGCTGGAGATCAGCCTCAGCCGGCTGTCCCTTGGGGATCAGCGTCACGCGCGTCCCGCCCTGGAGATCGATCCCCAGTTTCGGGGAGAGCCCCCGGTCCGCCACCGCGAATGAGGCGACGAAGATGATGAACAGAGCCAGGAAGAAGATGGCGAGTAACCGCCATGGCCTCGGTCTCGCGTCCGCGCGCCGGGGACGTACTGGTGTCACGGGGAACTTCCTTGCGTAGGTGACTCGGTGGCCGACAGCGGACCGGACGGCCCTATCACCCTACTTCCGGGTAGGGCCTTACAGAGAACTCGAGTCGTCCGATCCGGAATCTGTCCCGGTATCCGTGGATCCGGCGGTGTCGAGCTTCTCCCGGATCACTCGCCGGTCCCAGACGGTCTTGACGCCGGGTGCGATCTCGAGCCCGACGGTCTCCTCGTCGATCGACGCGATCGTCGCGTGGACGCCGGAGGTCGTGAGCACCCGGTCACCAACCGTGAGGGAGTCCTGCATCTCGCGGAGTGCCTTCATCGCCTTCCGCTGTTTGGAACTCTGCAGGAACATGAGCACGATCAGCACGACGATCATCAACGGCAGAAGCAGTTCAAGTCCCATGGGGTCCTCCTGGTACGGACCCAGCGCTGCTGCAGGCCCTGTCAATTGTGGTCCGGATGGCGGACGGTCTCGTCCGAGGATGCCAGCCGGGGGCTCACCGTGCCGAGTCGGGTCCCCCGTCGACCTCCATACGGAGCATGGGCTGCCCACTCCCCCGTTCCGGACGCGTCATGCCCATGTGGTCCCACGCCGCCGCCGTTGCCACCCGGCCTCGTGGCGTGCGCGCGAGAAGGCCGGCCCGCACGAGAAACGGTTCACACACCTCTTCCAGCGTGGTGGCTTCCTCACCGACGGCTACGGCCAGTGTGCTCAGTCCGACCGGGCCGCCCTCGTGTTGGACCAGCAGGGCTCGCAGTACGGCCCTGTCCAACCTGTCGAGCCCCAGTTGGTCGACTTCGTAGACCTCCAGTGCCGCGCGGGCGACCGGGACGGTGATCCGGCCGTCGGCCCGCACCTCGGCGAAATCCCGGACTCGCCGCAACAGACGATTGGCGATTCGCGGTGTGCCCCGCGACCTGCCGGCCACCTCGAGCGCCGCATCGGGGTCGACCGGGATGGTCAGGATGTCAGCGGCCCGCGTCACGATCCGCGCCAGATCCTGATCGGTGTAGAAGTCCATGTGTGCGGTGAAACCGAACCGGTCTCGAAGCGGCCCGGTCAGTGCGCCGGACCTGGTGGTGGCACCGACGAGGGTGAACGGCGCGATCTCGAGAGGAATCGAGGTGGCGCCCGGCCCCTTTCCCACCATGATGTCGATCCGAAAATCCTCCATCGCGAGATACAACATCTCTTCCGCGGGCCGGGCGATCCGATGGATCTCGTCGATGAACAGCACGTCGCCCTCGATGAGGTTCGAGAGCATGGCCGCGAGATCCCCGGGACGTTCCAACGCGGGGCCCGAGGTGATGCGGAGTGAGCCGCCGAGCTCCGCGGCGACGATCATCGCCAGGCTCGTCTTGCCCAGGCCGGGCGGGCCGGAGAACAGCAGATGATCCGGTACGACCCCACGCCGGGTAGCGGCGGTCAAGACCAGGTCCAGCTGCTCCCGGACCGTCTCCTGGCCGATGAACTCGCCGAGGTTTCGCGGGCGCAACGCCCCCTCGACATCCGTGTCGAACGGGGTGAGTGCAGCAGTGAGCCCGGACTCCGGCTCGCCACCCGATTCCTCGAAGGGACCCGTCATCAGCGTTTCCCGAGCGACTTGAGCGCCATCCGGAGGGCTTCTGCAGGACCCAGACCCGGATCGGAGGCCAACACCGCGGTGGCGGTCTTGTCCGCCTCTGCGGCGGAGAACCCCAGCCCTTCCAGCGCCTCGGCCACCTCGGTCGCGGCGGGGACCGCGCCACCGCTGCCGTCGGCCGAAGCCGCGCCCGCCTCGCCGGGAAGCGGCCCCACCTTGTCCTTGAGTTCGAGAACCATGCGTTCCGCTGTGCGTTTGCCGACGCCCGGGACGCGGGTGAGCGCCTTGACATCACCGGAGCCGAGCGCGCGGATCAACTCGTGCGGCTCGAGAGTGGCCAGGATCGCCAGCGCCAGTCGCGGCCCCACGCCGGACACGGTCTGAACAGTGAGGAACAGTCCCCTGGCCTCCACCGAGTCGAACCCGTAGAGCGTCAGCGAGTCCTCCCGCACCACGAGTTCGGTGTGGAGCATGCCCTCCGAACCGCGGCGCAACCCGGCGAGCGCCGCCGGTGTCGCGTGCACCAGGACCCCGACCCCGCCGGTCTCCACGACACAGCGATCCAGACCGATCTCGGCCACCGTTCCCCGGATCGAGGCGATCACCAGCGGACTCCCTTCGTTCGAGCCATCCCCCGGGCGGCTGCCCGGGCACGTTCCTGGTCCGCGGCGGATCCCCGGCCCCGGATCCCCCGCGACGCGGCCGACTCACGCGCCACCGCGACCTTCGCCTCGAAACCTGCGCGGGACCGCGCCACCTGCGCGTCCAGCGAGGCGACACGGCCCTGCATCGGAGCCCGCCAACTGTGGCATACGGCCAACGCGAGCGCGTCCGCCGCGTCGGCCGGACTGGGCGGCTTCTGCAGTCCCAGGATCCGGGTGATCATCAGCGTCATCTGCTTCTTGTCCGCGCGCCCACTTCCGGTGATGGCGGCCTTGACCTCCGACGGTGTGTGGAATGCCACCGGGATGTCCCGGTAGGCGGCGGCGAGCGCGACCACGCCGGCGGCCTGCGCGGTGCCCATCGCCGTGGACACCTGGTTCTGTGCGAAGACCCTCTCGATCGCCACGACGTCCGGCTCGTGGACGTCCATCCACTCGTCGGCGACCGTGTGCACCGCCCGCAACCGCCGCTCGAGCGGCTCGTCCGCGGTCGTCCGCACCACGTCCACGTCCAATGCGGTGACAGCCCGACCCGGTGCGGTCTCGATCAGCGCGAGACCGCACCGGGTCAGCCCCGGGTCCACACCCATGACGCGCATAGCGCCCCCTCCACGACCGGCGGTAGAACCTACGTTCGAGACCCTACCAGCGGCACGGCCGTCAGGCGTCGAGGGCCGCCAGCACGTCGTCGGGGACGTCGATGTTGGTGAAGACGTTCTGGACGTCGTCCGAGTCCTCGAGCGCGTCGATGAGCCTGAACACCTTGCCGGCGCCGTCGGCGTCGACGGTCACCTCCACCGAAGCCCGGAAACCGGACTCGGCCGACTCGTAGTCGATTCCCGCGTCCTGGAGAGCGGTACGCACCTGGACGAGGTCGGTGGGCTCGCAGACCACTTCCCACTGCTCCCCGAGGTCGTTGACCTCCTCGGCGCCGGCCTCGAGGACCGCCATGAGCACGTCGTCCTCGGTCAGCTCGGCTTTGTCCAGCACGATCTCGCCCTTGCGCGCGAACAGGTACGCGACCGAGCCGGGATCGGCCAGGTTGCCGCCGTTGCGGGTCATGGCGACGCGCACCTCTCCCGCGGCGCGGTTGCGGTTGTCCGTCAGACACTCGATGAGCATGGCCACGCCGTTCGGGCCGTAGCCCTCGTACATGATGGTCTCCCACTCGGCGCCGCCCGCCTCCTCGCCGGCGCCGCGCTTGCGGGCGCGCTCGACGTTGTCCGCCGGGACGGAGTTCTTCTTCGCCTTCTGGATGGCGTCGAAGAGAGTCGGGTTGCCGGTCGGGTCGCCCCCGCCGGTGCGGGCCGCCACCTCGATGTTCTTGACCAGCTTGGCGAAGAGCTTGCCGCGCTTGGCGTCGATCGCCGCCTTCTTGTGCTTGGTGGTGGCCCACTTGGAATGGCCTGCCATGTGTTTCTCCGCCCTCCGGGGGTGTCTGGGTCCGGGGCCCGCATGTCCGCGGGCTCCGGCGCGAGGTCTCGCTGACCGCCCAGTCTACGAGGTCGCGGCCCGTACCATGTCGAGGAAGTACCTGTGTACCCGAACGTCGTCGGTGACCTCGGGGTGGAACGAGGTGGCCAGCGCGTTGCCCTGACGCACCGCGACCGCGTGGTCGCGTCCATCGGACGCCCGGACCCGGGCGAGTACCTCGACGCCGGGGCCGATGGTCTCGACCCACGGGGCACGGATGAACACCGTCCGCAGTGGTTCCGGCCCGAGGGGGTCGACGACGAGGTCGGCCTCGAAGGAATCCACCTGGCGGCCGAAGGCGTTCCGCCGGACGGTCATGTCGATGGCCGAGAACCAGGTGGCGTCGGCGCGGGTGTCCACGACGTGCGAGGCGAGCAGGATCATTCCGGCGCACGACCCGTATACGGGCATCCCGGCGCCGATCCTCTCGGCCACCGGTTCATACATCTGGTACACGTCGAGCAGTCGGCTCATGGTGGTCGACTCGCCACCCGGCAGGACGAGGCCGTCGACGGCGTCGAGCTCCGACTGCTTCCGGACCAAGATCGCGCGGGCGCCGACCTCCTCGAGATGGCGGATGTGCTCGATCACGGCGCCCTGGAGGGCGAGCACCCCGATCGTCGGTGCGGGCCGGCTCATTCGCCGGAGGCCGGGCCGTCCGACCCCTTCCCGCGGGACAGATCGACCGGGAATGACTGGGCGCCCGGCCGGAGGCGGCGGGACAGCCCTTCCTGGGTGACCGCAGCGACAAGGCGTCCCTGACGGTCGAAGATGCGGCCCTGGGTGAGCGTGCGCCCGCCGGAGGCGGAGGGGGACGTCTGGTCGTAGAGCAGCCAGTCATCCGCGCGGAAGGGACGCATGAACCACATGGCGTGGTCGAGGGACGCGTCCTGGGTGGGTTCGCCGGGGTGCGGGATCTTGGCGGAGCCCAGAAGGGTCATGTCGGACATGTACGCCAGGGTGCACACGTGGAAGTTGGGGTCGTCGGGCAGTGTGTCGACGCAGCGGAACCAGACCCGCTGCTGGGCGGCCAGCGACGAGAGGGTCTCCATGCGGTCCCGCGGCACGATGCGGATGTCCCACTGCGCCCACTCCTCGACGAACACCCGATGGGTCTCGTCGAGATCCTCGATCGTCGGAACGGCGATCTCCTCGGGATCGATCACCCGCGGCATCGAATCCTGGTGCTCGATGCCTTCCTGGGCGACGAGGTGGAACGACGCCGACATCGAGAAGATGGGCTCGCCCTCCTGGATCGCGGTGACCCGCCTGGTGGCGAAGCTGCGGCCGTCCCGTAGGCGGTCCACCTGGAAGACGGTGGGAACGTCGGGGATGCCGGGCCGGATGAAGTATCCGTGGAGTGAGTGGACGTGCTTGTCGTCTTCGACGGTGCGGACCGCCGCGGTCAGGGTCTGTCCTGCCACCTGCCCGCCGAAGGTGCGTTGGAGGTTCGTGGTGATCGCCGGGCCCCGGTAGAGGTCGCGGTCGATGCGCTCGATGTCGAGGATGTCCTCGATCTTGTTCACGACCGCTCACCCGCGCTTCCCGGGGAGCCGGCGCGGTTCGGGCGGACGGTCGATCGCGAGCCCGCCGCCGGGCGACGGGACCGGACCCGGGGCAGGGTCCACAGGGGGGCTGCATGCATGGACAGATCCTAGCGCTGCGGGTACGCACCGCGGTCACGTGTGTCCCGGAGACGAGATCACCCCGGTGGCTCCTGGATTCGGAGCCACCGGGGTGGTTCTGCGCGCACACTCAGCCGGAGCTGATCACCAGCCGCGCTCGGCGAGCCGGTGCGGCTCGGGGATCTCGTCGACGTTGATGCCGACCATGGCCTCACCGAGACCACGCGAGATGTCGGCGAGCACCTTCGGATCATCGAAGGAGGTGGTGGCCTTGACGATGGCCTTCGCCCGCTCGGAGGGGTTGCCGGACTTGAAGATGCCGGAGCCCACGAACACACCCTCGGCGCCGAGCTGCATCATCATCGCGGCATCGGCCGGGGTGGCGATACCGCCGGCGGTGAACAGCACCACGGGCAGCTTGCCGGTCTCGGCGACCTCCTTGACGAGCTCGTACGGCGCCTGGAGCTCCTTGGCGGCCACGTACAGCTCGTCGGCGGGCAGCGACTGCAGCCGGCGGATCTCACCGCGGATGGTGCGCATGTGGGTGGTGGCGTTGGAGACGTCACCGGTACCGGCCTCGCCCTTGGAGCGGATCATGGCCGCGCCCTCGGTGATGCGACGCAGTGCCTCGCCGAGGTTGGTGGCGCCACAGACGAACGGCACCTCGAAGTCGAACTTGTCGATGTGGTTGGTGTAGTCGGCCGGGGTCAGTACCTCGGACTCGTCGACGAAGTCCACGCCGAGCGCCTGCAGGACCTGCGCCTCGACGAAGTGGCCGATGCGGGCCTTGGCCATGACCGGGATGGAGACGGCCTCGATGATGCCGTCGATCAGGTCGGGGTCGCTCATCCGCGCCACGCCACCCTGGGCGCGGATGTCGGCGGGAACACGCTCGAGGGCCATGACGGCCACCGCGCCGGCGTCCTCGGCGATCTTGGCCTGCTCGGCGGTGACGACGTCCATGATGACGCCGCCCTTGAGCATCTCGGCCATGCCCCGCTTGACGCGTGCGGTTCCGGTGGTGTTCTCGCTCGACTCGCTCACGAATAGGCCTTCCTGGCTCAGACGACGTGTGATAGACGTCCAGTGTAGGTTGCCCTCACCCGGACTCTCCAACCGCCGCCCTGGCCGGCTCCCGCTGGTTGACCCGGCCGCCTCGCCTCACCCCACTGGTGCCGGTGCATCGACCAGTTCCACATAGTCGGGCATCGGCGCGTGACCGGCGAGCCGGAGCAACCGGACGAGGGTCTGCTCGCGCAGGCTCCGTGTGTCCCGGACCGCGTCGTTGTAGAAGCGCCGCGCCATCGCGACGCGGTCGGTGACGTCGTCGATCTCGGCTTCCAGGTCGTCGGGCAGCGCGGCCGTCTCGAGCCCCGCGAGGATCACGCCGAGTCTGTTCTCCGCCAGCTCGGCATCTGGCGAGGAGCCGACGAGGTCGTCGTCACGTGCCGGGCGTCGGCGGTCGGGAGCCGGGGCGGGATCGACGCCGACCACCTCGCCCGGGAGGTGCGAGCGCGCGTCCGCCAGTGCTCGGGTCAACCGCTCCGCGCCGGCCGGGTCCCGGGCCGCGAGGTCCCGCGCGACAGCCGCACCGACGGTGTGACGGCGTTCGAGGACCCCGATGAGAGACGCCCGCGCGAGGTCGGTGCGGATATGGAGACGGTCCAGGCGGTGCGCGGTCAGGTAGGCGCCGAGCAATGCGGCGAGGACGAGGACGGCGACGACGACGAGAAGCACCACGAGCTCAACGGACACGGATCGTCTCCCCCGGCCCGCGGATCGTCTCGTACACCCGGATCACCCTGTCCGCGACGACAGGCCAGTCGTAGTCCCGCACAGCGACGCTGCCCTGCGCACGCAGGTCCGCGCGGCGGTCGTCGTCGACCAGCACGCGCGTCAGGGCCTCCCCGAGGGCTTCCGGGTCGCCGACGGTCGCGAGCTCACCGCATCCGCCGTCCCGCAGGACCCGGCGAAACGCGTCGAGGTCGGATGCCACGACCGCGGTACCGGCCGCCATGGCCTCGACGAGAACGATCCCGAAGCTCTCCCCGCCGAGGTTGGGTGCGCAGTAGACGTCGGCGGCGGCCAGGACCGCGGCCTTACGGGCGTCGTCCACGCGACCGAGGAAGTCCACGGACATACCTCGGGGAAGGCGTTCCCGTAACGCCTTCTCGTCCCCGTCCCCCATGACGCGCAGACGCAGGTCTGGAACCGAGTCGAGAACATTCGGCAGCGCGGCGACCAGGACGTCCATGCCCTTTCTGGGCTCGTCGTAGCGGCCGAGGAATGCGATGGTGGGCACGTTTGCGTACTCCGCCGACGCGTCGACCCCGGCGAAGGCGCCCACATCGACACCGTTGGGGATCTCGACCGCGTCCGAGCCGAGCGCCTCGATCTGCCAGCGCCGGGCCAGTGCCGAGACCGCGATCCGTCCGCGGACCTTCTCCAGCAGCGGCGCGAGCACCGCGTCGGAGGCCTCGAGGATCATCGAACTGGTGGTGGAGGTGTGGAACGTGGCGGTGATGGGGCCCGAGGCCATGGCCAGGGCGAACATCCCGACCCCGGGCGCGTTGGGTTCGTGGATGTGCAGCACGTCCAGCGGTGCCTCGCGCAGCCAGTTGCGGGTCGCCCGCCACGACGCCGGGCCGAAGCTCAGGCGTGCCACCGAGCCGTTGTACGGGATCGCCACCCCGGGCCCTGTGAGTGTCATCCCGGGGGCAGGGGCGTTCTCCGGCCGACCCGGTGCGAGGATCCGGACGTCGTGCCCGCGGCGGCGAAGCTCCTGGGACAGGTCCACCACGTGGGCCTGGACGCCACCGGGCGCGTCGAACGAATACGGGCAGATCATGCCGATGCGCACGGTCGGATCAGCCCTCGAGCTTTTCTCGACGCTCGGCCGACAGGTCGTCGAGCCACAGCGGCTGGAGCATGTGCCAGTCCGCGGGGTGGAGCGCGATTCCCTCGGCGAACGTGTCCGCCATGGCCTGCACGCCCGCCTCGACTCCCCCGGACACGTCGATCGGCGGGGTGATCCGCACGCGCATCGTGTCCTCGTCCTCGTACCAGAAGTGGGCCACTAGCAGCGGGGCTCCGGTCTCCACAGCGAGTTTGGCAGCTCCCGCGGGCATCCGGGTCTCCTCGCCGAAGAACGTCACGGGTACGCCGGTGTGCCGTAGATCCCGTTCGCCGGGAAGACACACGATCCCGCCCTCGGCGAGGTACGCCTTCAGCGCCTCGAGAGGCGGAACTGGCCCCCCGGAATGCGGATAGATGGTGAAGCCCAAACCCTCCCGATACTCCAGGAATCGCTGGTAGAGCGACTCCGGCTTGAGCCTCTCAGCGACTGTGGCGAATCCGCCGTAGCGGCGAGCCAGCCACGTACCACCGAGATCCCAGTTCGCCGCGTGCGGAAGTGCCACCACGACCCCTCGCCCGAGAGCGAGGGCGTCGTCGATGTGCTCCACACCGGAGATGGTTCGGTCCATCTCCTGCGCCACCGCCTCACGGTCCATGGACGGCAGTCGGAACGCCTCACGCCAATAACGAGCGTAGGACCGCATCGAGTCCCGGATCAGCTCGTCCGGGACGTCGGCGGGGGGTACGCCGAGGACGCGGGCGAGGTTCTTGCGCAACTGCGAATCGGGGCGCTGCCGGCGAGCCGCGAGATCCGCGCCCGCGCGGAACAGCCCTCGGGAGAGCCCCTCCGGCAGAGCCCGGACGACCGCCCAGCCGGCGGCATAACCGTAATCGGAGAGCGTCTGGCCCACCCGGCTCATCGGTCACCGACCGAGGCCGCGCCCTTGTCCGCCACCCGGGACAGGTAGTCGGCACGGCCACCCAGGACACGCTGGATGACCGTGATGAGGCTGCCCAGCGCGACCACCGTGACCGCCACCTCGAGGGCCCACGGGACGCCGAGTCCCTCGAGCCCTGCGCCGACGAGGACGATCACCAGCCGGTCCGCCCGTTCCATCAGCCCGCCCGGGGTGCGCAGGTCGCCCGCATCCGCCCGGGCCTTGGAGTACGAGACCACCTGAGACAGGACCATGCAGGCCAGCAGCATGACCAGGGCGAACCGGTTGGTCGGCTCGGTGTCGACGACCCACCACACGAGGGCACCGAGGATCACGCCGTCCGCCACCCGGTCGGACACCGCGTCGACGAGCGCGCCGTACGGCGAGCCGCCGTCGCCGGCCCGCGCGACGGCCCCGTCGACCAGATCGAACAGGGTGCATAGGCCGATCACGATCGCGCCCGCGAACAGATGGCCGGTGCCGAAGAACCCCACCGCCGCAGCGCAGGTCAGGACCAGGCCCGTGAGCGTGATCCCGTTGGCCGTAACGCCGATGCGTACCAGGAAGGCGGCGACGGGGTGCGCCACCTTCGTCACCCCGGACCGTCCGTACTCGCTGAGCATTCTTCTCCCCGCTTCTCAGGTGTGGCCGGGCCCGGAAGGCGTCGTGGTCCACGCGTCAGCGAGCAGCTGACGGGTCTGCTTGAGCAACTGCGGCAACACCTTCGTACCACCGGTCACGGTGATGAAGTTGGCGTCGCCGATCCATCGTGGCACGACATGTTGATGCAGGTGTTCGGAGAGCGAGCCCCCGGCGGCGCTGCCGAGATTCAGCCCCACGTTGAACGAGTCCGGATTCGACACGGCCTTGATGACGCGGAGCAGATGCTGGGTGAACGACATGAGCTCGCGGGCCTCGTCGTCGTCGAGGTCCTCCAGGTCAGCCACCTTGCGGTACGGCACCACCATCGAGTGCCCCGGGTTGTACGGGTACAGGTTCAGGACGACGTACACGTGCTCGCCCCGGGCGACCACCAACCCGTCCTCGTCGCTCATTTGCGGAATATCCAGGAACGGCTCCCCGGTCATCCCCTCGGCGGGCTCCGGCCGGGTCTCGGCGATGTAGGACATCCGGTAGGGCGTCCACAGCAACTGGAGACGGTCCTCGCCCACGCCGTACTGGCGGTAGGTCCCGGTGGATACCGGACCGCCGCCCGTCACAACCGCTCCGCGGTCGGGGCGTCGTTACGCTGCGACGAGACCCAGTGCTGGATCTTGTCCATCGCGGCGTTGCGCGAGACTCCGTTGAGCTGCGTGCCATCCGGGAACCGGAAACTCACTGCGCCGGCCTCGACATCACGGTCGCCGGCCAGCAACATGAACGGCACCTTGCCGGTCGTGTGGTTGCGGATCTTCTTCTGCATCCGCTCGTCGGAGGTGTCCAGCTCGGCCCTGATTCCCCGGCCACGCAGCTCGTCGATGATGTCCTCGAGGTGCTTCTCGTGCGCATCCGCGACGGGGATGCCCACCACCTGCACGGGCGCGAGCCACGCCGGGAACAGTCCGGCGTAGTGCTCGAGCAGCACCGCGAAGAACCGCTCGATCGATCCGAAGAGCGCACGGTGGATCATCACCGGGCGCTTCTTGGTGCCGTCGGCGGCGTTGTAGGTCAGGTCGAACAGCTCCGGCAGGTTGAAGTCCAGCTGCACCGTCGACATCTGCCAGGTGCGGCCGATCGCGTCGCGGGCCTGCACCGAGATCTTGGGGCCGTAGAACGCCGCCCCGCCCGGATCCGGCACGAGCTCGAGGCCGGAGTTCGTGGCCACGCGCTCGAGGGTCTCGGTGGCCCGCTCCCAGAGCTCATCGCCGCCGACGTACTTCTCGGGGTCCTTGGTGGACAGCTCGAGATAGAAGTCGTCCAACCCGTAGTCGCGCAGCAGGGAGATGATGAACGAGAGCACCGAGGCGATCTCGCCTTCCATCTGCTCCTCGGTGCAGTAGATGTGGGCGTCGTCCTGCGTGAATCCGCGGGCGCGGGTCAGGCCGTGGATCACCCCGGACTTCTCGTAGCGGTACACCGTGCCGAACTCGAACATCCGCAGCGGCAGCTCGCGGTACGAACGGCCCCGCGAGTCGAAGACGAGATTGTGCATCGGGCAGTTCATGGGCTTGACGTAGTAGTCCTGCCCCGGCTTGGTCTCGTTGCCGTCCGCGTCGTACTCCGCGTCCACGATCATGGGCGGGAACATGCCCTCGGCGTACCAGCTCAGGTGCTGGGACTTGCGGAACAGGTCGCCCTTGGTCATGTGCGGGGTGTTGACGAGCGAATAACCCGCAGCGAGGTGCCGCTTGAGGGAGTGCTGCTCCATCTCGTTGCGGATGATTCCGCCGCGCGGGTGGAACACCGGGAAGCCCGAACCGATCTCGTCGGGGAAGCTGAACAGATCCAGCTCCGTGCCCAACCGCCGGTGGTCGCGCTTCTCGGCCTCGGCGAGGCGGTCGAGGTAGGCGTCCATCGCCTCGGTGCTCTCCCACGCGGTGCCGTAGATGCGCTGGAGGCCTGCCTTGCTCTGGTCCCCGCGCCAGTAGGCCGCCGATGAGCGGGTGAGCGTGAACGCCGGGATGAACTTGGTGGTGGGCGTGTGCGGGCCGCGGCACAGGTCCGACCAGATGACCTCACCGGTGCGCGGGTTCAGGTTGTCGTAGGCGGTCAGCGCGCCGGCGCCGACCTCCATGATCTCGGAATCCGCCAGGGCCTCGGTTCCCTCGGAATCGCCGGCATCCGCGCGACCTTTGTCCTCGACGAGCTCGAGCTTGTACGGCTCCCCGGCCAACTCCGCGCGGGCCTCGTCGAGCGAGGTGTACTCACGACGGGAGAAGCGCTGGCCGGCCTTGATGATCTTCTTCATCCGCTTCTCGAGGTCCTTGAGGTCCTCGGGGGTGAACGGCTCGGTCACGTCGAAGTCGTAATAGAAGCCGTTCGCGATCGGCGGACCGATGCCGAGCTTGGCCTCGGGGAACTTGTCCTGAACGGCCTGCGCGAGCACGTGGGCACAGGAGTGGCGGATCACCGAACGGCCGTCCTCGGAATCGGCGCGGACCAGTTCGACCTCGGTGTCCGCCTCCGGCGCCCAGGACAGGTCGCGAAGCGCGCCCTCAGAATCCCGGACCACAACGATTGTCTCGGGGCCGCTCCTGGACTGCAGCTCACGCTCGGCGAGGATCTTCCCGGCCGGCTCCCCCGCCGGGATGACGGTGGTCACGGTCGCCGCACCCGTCACGTCGACATCGGCTTCCGGCATGCGGTTCTCGGACACGGGGGGCGATCTCCTCGGCAGTGGACGTCGGGCGGCTTGAGCCACCCGGGCTGACATCCCGGAACGCGGACGCACCGGGGCCGGTCCATGCTACCCGGGCTGTCACGGAATCCCGGATCATCATGAGGTGTTGCACCCGACATGCGCATCGATATCTGGTCCGACGTCATCTGCCCCTTCTGCTGGATCGGGAAACGCCACCTGGAGCAGGCGCTGGAGTCGTTCCGGGGCGGCCACCCGGACGTTCCGGTCGAGGTGGTGTGGCGTGCGTACGAACTCGACCCCGCGTCGCCGACACTCACGGCGGGCCAGCGGGGCGAGAGCAGTGCGCAGATGCTCTCCCGCAAGTACGGGACGCCACTGGCCGACGCGGAGACCGGGCAGGAGCAGATGGCCGAACGCTTTCGCGATCTCGGCTTGGAGTTCGACTGGCGGTCTGCACAGATCTGTTCGACGTTCGACGCCCATCGACTCTCCGCGCTCGCCAGCCGGCACGGCCGCTCGGACGTTGTCGACGAAGCAGTGCGCCGCGCCCACTTCACCGCGGGACTGGCGGTTTCGGATCCGGATGTCCTCCGACGTATCGGGATCGAGGCCGGGCTCCCCTCGGACGAACTCGACGCCCTGCTCAGCGGAGAGGACTACGCCGATCAGGTCCGGAAGGACATCGAGACCGCCCGCGAGATCGGCGTGCGGGGCGTGCCGTTCTTCGTCCTCGACGGTCGGCTCGCGGTGAGTGGGGCCCAGCCCGTCGAGGTGTTCTCCCGGGCGCTCGAACAGGCACTGGCGGGCAACGAGTCCTGACCTGACGGAGGCGGCGGGCGAAAGCGAGTCCGCGAAACCGACGAACCCCTCCCGGGCTGACCGGGAGGGGTTCGGTGACTTGGGTGGTGGTCCTAACTGGGTTCGAACCAGTGACCTCTCCGGTGTGAACGGAGCGCTCTTCCGCTGAGCTATAGGACCGCACTGTGTCGAGGCGTTCCCGCCGTGGCACTCGAACACTGTAGCAAGCGTGATCCCGGACCCCAATTCGACCCCGTGATGCCGCGACTGTCCGGGTTCGGCAGCCCATCCGGTGCCCGGCCCGTGGCGCCCGGTACGTGCCCTCCGACGGGCCCACGGCTGGTGCCTGCCGCTCGCCACGCCTGTAGTGGAAGTGCACCGAGCGTCGCACGCACCCCGGCCTTCGGGAGACCCACGCGTTCATGACCACAAAACAGCGCACATCTGCTGTTTTTGCAGTTCACACCCCATATCGGGCCCCCGATTTGTGTTCTTCATCCGGGGTCGGCTAATGTTCTTTCTCGCAGCCCGGAGCGCCTACAGCGAACCGGAACGCAGTGCGGATGTGGCGCAGCTGGTAGCGCATCACCTTGCCAAGGTGAGGGTCGCGGGTTCGAATCCCGTCATCCGCTCGGAGGGATCGAGGAGTCAGGTTGTCCTCACCAGGCTCGATACCTTTTGCGGTGGAGTGGCCGAGTGGTGAGGCAGCGGCCTGCAAAGCCGTCAACACGGGTTCGATTCCCGTCTCCACCTCCACGTCGGAGTGATCCGGCAGGAGATACCCGCGCGATTAGCTCAGCGGGAGAGCGCTTCCCTGACACGGAAGAGGTCACTGGTTCAATCCCAGTATCGCGCACCGCACAGAACGCCCCGGCTCAGCCCGGGGCGTTCGTCATTTCTCGACAACGGGCGGATTCTGGCGTCAGCGCCCCGTCGTCGCGGGCGTCAGCGCCCCGTAAGCGCCCCGGCCATCGCCGGCAGGGTCATCTCGATGTCATGCTCCTGCGCCGCCCGCGCGCGACCGCGCTCGGCCATCAACTCCCTCCGTGCCGGGTCGGCGATCAACTCCGACAGCGCATTCGCGAGGCCTTCGGGATCCCCGGGGGCGACGAGGACCCCGATGCCCTCACGGAGGTACTCCGCCGCTCCCCCGTGATCGGTGGCGACCACCGGCAGCCCCGCGGCCATACACTCGAGAACCCCGAGCGGGCCCGCCTCGGGAAGAACTGACGCCGAGACCGCGATGGCCCACCGGTCGAGCACCTGCCTGCGGTCGACGTGCCCGAGGAACCGGACCCGGCCCCGTAGATCCTCCTGATCGGCACGGTCCCGGAGGGCACGCTCGTACTCATCTTCGCCGAACAGCGCTCCGCCGGCGATCTCCACGGTCATTCCCTGGCATCGTGCGACAGCATCGAGCAGCACATCCTGGCCCTTCCAGGAGGTCAACGCGGCGAGGATCCCCACCACCGGCTCCCTGTCGGACGCGCCCACAACCTTCCCGCGGGGGATGACGACGCCGTTCGGTCGGACTATCACCCGCGGCACGAGCGGTCGTATCGATGCCGCTGTCACCTCGGAGACGGCCACCGCGCGGTGGACTCGCCGGGCGCCGAGTCTGACCGCCACACGTTGCCTCCGGCTCACGACGGTGTCATGGACGAGCCATGACGTCGTGCCGGAGGCCCGGGCCCGCGGGAACGCGAACGGGAGAGCGGGCAGGGCGAAAAGAGAATTGACGACGACGACACCGCCCTCGCCGTCACCGCGGTCACCGGTGACCGTTCGCAGGATGAGACCGGCCCGAACCCAGCGAACGATGAGACGGGCCACCGCCACCAGCCTCGCGACCCCGCCCTTTCCCTCCAGGCCGAGCGTGGGGATCCGGAGGTGCCGCGTGCCGGGGGGCATCCCGTCGACGACCGGGCCCGGCGGACTGAGAAGCACCACCTCGTGGCCCGAGTCGGCGAGCTCACCGGCCACGGCCACGAGGACGTTCTCGGCGCCGGAGCGCACACCGGTCGCATTGACGAGTACTGCGGTGCCGGCGCTCATCGACGATCTCCTGTTCCTGGTGCGGCCGGACCGGGCGTGCGTGCCGTGTTCCTCTGTGACAGCCGTACCCGCGCGGCGACATCGCCCGGATACTCCCGAACCGTTCCGGTGATGATCATCAGCCGAGGGAGTCGTAGACGGCGAGGGTGTCTGACGCGACGGCACTCCAGGTCCGGGACGCCACGACCGTGGCCGCCGCGGCCCTGAGTTCTGCACGACGATCGGTATCGGAGAGGAGGTCCCGGATCGCCCGGGTCCAGTGCTCGGCGGTGTCGCGGGCGATCACGACGGCACCGCTCCCGACCGACTCGGGAATCCCACCGACCGCGCTGGCCGCCACGACGCCCCCGCACGCCATGGCCTCCAGCGGTGGAAGCCCGAAACCCTCGTATCTCGACGCGTAGGCGACCACGTCGGCCGCGCGATACAGCGCCGGTACATCGACCTGATCGACGTAACCCAGGCCGATGCTGCCCACCGGTCGGCCCGGGCCGTCTGTACCCGCGCCCCCGAGAACCACCGGCACCCCCAGGTCTCGAGCCGCGTCCGCCACGACGTGAGGGTTCTTGCGTGGCTCGAGGGTTCCCAATTGGAGGACGAACGTCCGGGGAAGGTCGTATTTGACGCGGACCGCCTCGACTTCGGCCTGGCCCGGGATCCGCGCCCAGTCGGCCGGCGCGAGTGGCGTCACCGTGGCCACACGTCCGGTCAGCGCGGCGACACGTTCGGCGGTGAACTCCGACACCGCGATCACTGCATCTGCGCGGCGGAGAGATCGCCGCAGCAGGATGCGCTCGCCGCGTGCCCGGACCGCGCCGAAGGCCCACGGGGTGTCGAAAACCGACATGTCATGAACAGTGCTGACCGTCGGGCCCCGCTGTGCGACCGGGAGGTCGACATCCAGAGAGTGGAAGAGCGCGGCTCCCGGCGCGGGGCGGAGTCCGTGGACCGCACGTCGCGCACCACTACAGACAGGACGCGTGATCGCACGCACGTCATCCGGCAGTTCGGAGATCGCGTCCTCCTGGACGACGGCGGCGAGGCCGCGCCCCGATCCGAGGTCTGCGGTCGCCCGGATGAGTTCCCGCTCATAGGTCTGCACCCCGCTTCCGCCGGGGCGCAACGCGAGCGCACCCCAGACCACGACGCCGGTGTCGGTCACTTACCTGTGCCCTTGACCACGACCCACATGGTGAGGAGTATCGACCGGATATCCATCCACGGAGACCAGTTCTCGATATAGAAATTGTCGAACATCACGCGGTCCGCGATGCTCGTGTCGCCCCGTAGACCGTTGATCGCGGCCCATCCCGTCAAACCGGCCGGGACACGATGGCGCGAGGCGTAGCCGCGGTACTCACCGCTGAACTGCTCGACGAAGTGCGGACGCTCCGGGCGCGGTCCGACGAGCGCCATGTCCCCACGGAATACGTTGTAGATCTGCGGGATCTCGTCCAATGACGACTTACGGAGGAACGCCCCGACAGGGGAGATTCGCGGATCGCCGGCGATCGACCACTTCGTCTGGGATTCGTTCTCGTCCGCGGGGCGCATCGAGCGGAATTTGAGGAGCTCGAACTGTCGCCCGCCTTCGCCGATCCGGGTCTGCCGGAACAACACCGGGGCGTTCCTGTCGTCGAGCTTGACCGCGAGGGCGATGAGAAGGAAGAGCGGAGAGAGCAGGACCAACGCCAGGCCACTGAGAAGGAGGTCCTGGGGGCGCTTCAGGTTCCAGGCGACCGATCGGTGAGCCGAACGCTTCACCCGGATCAACGGCAGCGCGTTGATCCGGTCCATGCGTCCCTCGACGTTCATGTAGTCGAAGAGCCGGGGGATGATGAACACCTCGGCGTCCTCGTGGTCGCATTCGGTGAGCATCCGCAGCAGCTGGCGATCGTCATAGGCGCCGAATCCGATGATCACGGTGCGCACGCGGTGGCGCCGGATGAGTTCGACCAGACCTCCGGTCGGGCTCTCGAGCGGCACCCCGAGGTCCATGGCCGCGACCTCGGCGGCGAGGCCCCGCTCGGCGTCCACGAGGGCAACCGGGGACAGACCGAACTCGGACCGTTCCACGAGGGTCCGGGCGAGATCCAGACTCGTATCCCCGGTTCCGACGATCAGGGTGCGGTTTCGAAACGCCCGATGTCGTTGACGGCTCCACCGCAGCAGCGGGGCGACCACCATGCGGGTGAGCACGAGTGTCGATACGACCACCGCGGTGAACTTGATGAGGCTGAAGAGATTCATGCCCGCGTTGGCGACGACGGCACCGAAGACCGAGAGGACGGTGCCCACCACGACCACCCTCGGCAGGTCATCGAGAACGGAGATGTTGAGGCGGTGACGATACAGCGACGGCGAGAACGCTATAGCGATGACGAGTGCGGTAGCGGTGAGCCACGGTCGCTCCGGGAGAAAAAGCCAGGCGATGAGATAGATCGCGATCGAGTCCGCGAGCCGGTGCCACACGTCGAACCTGTAGCGCGGCACCACGAGGAGGAAGCGCGTGGCGCGCCCCCAGAAAGAACGTCGCTCTCGACGGCCGGCCGCCGGGGCGGGCAGCGTCGTGGCCGCGCCCGCGACCGCGGGCCGGGGCGGGGCGGGGACGCTCACAGGATCTTCCCCAGAGCTTCGATCATCGAGCGGATGCTGGTGAAGGTGGTCCGGTTCAACACCTCGTCGGGGAACTCGACGTCGAACTCGTCCTCGAGGGCGAGCATGACCTGAACGGTCTGATGGGACGTCATCCCCGCATCGAAGAGATCATCCTCGGTCTCCAGTATGTCGACCTCAACCTTGCCGACGAGAGCGGCCGCCACCGTCTCACGAACCCTGACCTCGACATCGTTGCTACTGCCCACAACCGCCCCCTCCACCTAAGCTCTCCCTTAGGGATATCAGCTATCCGCTTCAGCGTTACACCAGCAGCAGGGTAAGAATCCTCACACCGGCGGGTAGACGCCGGCGGATAGTCGATTTCGATGGGGTGCGTACGGTGCACCGTCGCCCCGACCAGGTCCGCACAACTTCGAGGATAACCGGTGGTCAGGGGCATATCCGGGATAGACCGCGACCCGGGTGCACCCCGCTTCGCGGCTCCAGCGCGCTGTGCTTTACCTCCTCGATCATGTGACCAATTCGACACGAGATAAACATTGACTGCGAGTCCAATGGAACCGGTTGGGTAGCATCCACCACGGCACACGGGTGGGTACTCTCTCACTCTGGCATCAGGCATTGGCCGGACCGCGAGCGGCCGCTCCCCGAGACGAGAGGTGGCTGGAGGATCATGACCCCGATCTCGACACTGCACGACGAGTTCCGAGGGCGACTCATCGACGCCGGGCTCCTCATCCCCGCCGGATTACCCGGCCTCTACGCCCGGGGAGCCGGGTTCGAGCGCGTCCTGGACGCAGTCGACGGCCTGATCATCCGTGAGGGTGCTGACGCCGGGGAACTGACGCCGGGCGGCAGCGGCTACCAGCTGTACAGGTTTCCGCCGGTGTTCCCGCGAGACCTCTACGAGAAGACCGACTACATCGAGTCGTTCCCGGATCTGACGGGTGTGGTCAATACGTTCACCGGCACGAGTGCTGATCACCGCGCGCTTCTCGCGGACCGTGCGGCCGAACGCCCGTGGGATCATCATCTGTCTCCAGGCGACACGGTGATGGTGTCATCCGCCTGCCATCCTCTGTACGGGACGCTGCCGAACCCGCTCCCCGAGGGCGGAATCGCGGCCGAGGTCAACGGCTACTGCTTCCGGCATGAACCGTCAGCGGACCCCATGCGTATGCAGTCCTTCCGCATGCACGAGTACGTCCGCGTCGGGACGCCGGTGGAGGCCGCTGAATTCCGCACCGCGTGGGTCGACAGGGCCGTACGGCTGCTCGCCGGTCTCGGGCTCGAGGTGGAGGCCGTCGCGGCCAACGACCCGTTCTTCGGCCGTGCGGGCAGACTTCTCGCCAACGAGCAACTCGCCAACGATCTCAAGACGGAGATCGTCGTCCACGTCTACGGCGAGGACCACCCGGCCGATGCCATTGCGTCGTGCAATCTCGCCGAGGACCACTTCGGTCGGAACTTCGGTCTGACCCTCGCCGACGGCTCGGTTGCACACAGCTCGTGTGTCGGGTTCGGACTCGAGCGCATCACGCTGGCATTGCTCGGGGTCCATGGGCTCGATCCGCAGCAGTGGCCCGCGGAGGCCAGGGAGTCCCTGTTCCCGTGAGCAACTCCTCGGCGTCGTTCGCGACCTGGTTCGGCCCACCTGACGCCTCCCTGTTCGGGGTCGTCAATCACCCCGTCGGACGCCACTCCGGCACCGGTGTCGTCGTCGTTCCTTCCCTCGGCATCGAGCAGGTGACCACCTACCGGGGCGCCCGGGCCCTGGCCGAGAAGCTCGCGTGCGCGGGAGTGCCGACGTTGCGCTACGACCATCCCGGAACGGGCTCGTCGACGGGCGATCAGCTCTCGGGGACGGCGTGGGAGGAATGGGAGTCCGGGGTCGTGACGGCGGTCCGGTGGATGCAGGACCGCGGTGTCGGACACGTCGTCGTGATCGGGATTCGAGCCGGCGCACTCATCGCCGCCTCCGCGCTCGCCGACGCGGACCTGCCGAACACGTCCCTGGTGGTCTGGGATCCGCCGCAGTCGGGTCGGCGGTTCCTCCGCGAACAGACAGCCAAGTATCGGCTCACCGTGGGCCAGGATCCCGCTGACCCGGGTGTCTCCACCCTCGGTGGGCACTTCTCCCCGGAAACGGCCGCACGCATCCGGAGAGCGAAGTGGGCCCCAGTGACTCGTGTGGCGATCCTCGCGGCCCGACCCGAGGTGATCGCCGACCCCCAGGTCGACGCGATCGCCGACGACGCCACCGCCACCGTGGAGCTGACCCAGAGCGAGCTCTTCACCGCTCCGCTCGCGTTCATCCACCACGTCCCCGAGCCCGACATCGAGCGGCTGTCGGCCGCCGTCCTCGCCGTCGTCGACCGTGAAGCGGTCATCGGCACGACCAGCGAGGGGGCCGTGTTCGATCCGACGCCGCGCCTCACGGCGATCGTCGCGCGCAGAGCGGACGGAACCGTCGTCGAGGAGGAACTCTCGACGGTCACCGCGAAGGAGCTCCCCCTGACCACCACCCGGGTCGTCGGGGAGCCCGTGCGGGGCGGGATCGTCTTCCAGACCACCGCGAACGAGCCGGCGTGGGGTCCGACACGAGCCTGGGTCGAGGCCGCCCGCGAAAACGCCGGAAACGGGCTGGCCTGCTACAGATTCGACAAGACCGGTGGCGGGGAGGCCGGCGCGATCGAGCCCGGCGGGCTCGCGGTGCTCTATTCCCACGCCTCGCGGGACGATGCCGCCGCCGTGCTCCGCGCGTTGCCCCTGCCGGCGCGGAATCTGCTTCTCGTCGGACTGTGTTCGGGGGCGTGGATGTCAGCCGAATCCGCGATCCGCACGCGGGCCGGCGCGGCGCTTCTGTTTGGGATGATCCAGTGGTCCCGGGTGCGCGAGCCCGTCACGAAGGAGTTCCTCCTCGCGCACGGGTACGACCTCGAGAACCAGGTCCCCCCGGCCACCGAGTCCGGCCGTACGCGACTCAAACCGCTGGCGCGCAGGTTGCTCCCGTATCGGGCGTGGGAGCAGCTCGGACGACGAGGTGTCACCCAGGTGCCGGGTCCCCTTCTGACCGACCTCGACGACGCGGGTGTCCGTACCGTCGTCGCGCTCACCCCCGAGGACGATGAACACTTCACCTTCCAGCGTGGTGACGACGGGCTGAAGCGGCTACGTCGACGCGGCTACACCGGGCGTATCGAACGCATACGCACCCCGCAAGGCGATCACAACCTGTACCGTCCGGACACCCGCCGCTCCGCGGCCCGCCTGATCCGGCGGGAAGCCGACGTGCTGCGCTCGCGCCTCGGACTCTCGGTGACCGACACACCACAGCGCCCGCTGCGCGCGTTGTTCGTCAACGAGAATATCGGCGGACACGCGACCGTCCATCACGCGCTGCGCCGTGCCCTCGCCGAGCGCTCGGATGTCGACGCGGAGTTCCTCGACGCCATGGGCCCCGGCCTCGTCGGACGCATCCTGCGGGCACCGGTCCCCGGGCTCGCCGCGCAGGACCTGGACCTGCAGCCCCTCCGGGGCCAACTGGTTCACTCGTGGGCGGTCAACCGTCGCGTGCGCGACCGACTCCGGCGCGGGGACATCGATGCGGTGCATCTCTACACACAGAACTGCATGCTCGGCGGCGCCCGGATCGTCCGGTCCGTGCCGACCGTCATCACGACGGACAGCACCGGCCTGCTCAACGCCTACAGCATCCCGTACCGCACGCCGACCCGATTCACCGCCGGCTCCAGCCGGGCCATACTGCCCTGGGAGCGGCCGGTTCTGCACGCCGCCCGGCACGTCCTCGCCAACTCCGAGCTCGTGGCCGACTCTCTGACCTCCCCGGGGTACGGGCTCTCCCCCGCGTCCGTCTCCCTCCTGAGGATGGGGATCTGGTCTCCGTACCTGACCACCCCGGTCCCGCACCGGAGCCCCGACCGTCAACCGACGATCGTCTTCGTGGGGACGTCGATGGATCGAAAGGGCGGCTCACTCCTCCTCGATGTGTGGCGCTCATCGTTCCGCGACCGCGCCGACCTCCTGTTGGTCACCCTCGACCCTGTCCCCGAGGAAGCCGGTCTCCGGGTGGTCCGCGATCTCACCCCGGGGGACGACCGGCTCTGGGAGCTCCTGGCCGGCTCGGACATCATGTGCTTCCCGTCCACCATCGATCAGGCGCCCAACGTGGTTCTGGAGGCGTCGGCCGCCGGACTGCCGGTCATCGCCAATCCCGGTGGGGCGATCCCGGAGATGGTTACGGACGGTGAGACGGGCCTTCTGGTCGACGGAGCGGACCGGGATGCGGTGACGCGGGCACTCGACACGCTGGTCTCCGACCCCGTCCTGCGACGTCGGATGGGCGAGTCGGGCCACGCTCGAGTCCGAACGCACTACAGCATCGTCCATTCCGCCGACGCGATCGTCGACGCGCTCCGCCACGCGGTGAATGCGCGAGCCGAGGAGCCGAACCGATGAGTTTCACCCTCGCCTCCGTCGTCGACGACCGGCTCCGGCTCGAATGGCACGCCCTCGCCGAGGACGTCGGAACCCGCTTCGCCTCCCGTCCCTCCTACGGGCTGTCCTGGCACCGCCACCTCGGCCGTGGTCCGCTCCGGGTGGCGACGGTCCATCGCGACGGTCGGTTGGTCGCCCTTGCTCCCCTGCACCAACGCCGACGCCTCGGGGTGCGGGTGTTCCGGCTGCTGGGGCACGGCCTCGGCACCGTCGGTGAAGCCCTGGCGGTCGACGACGAGGCGATGAGGGACCTGGTGGTCGGGCTCGGTACGGCCGGCGGCGTGCTCGAACTGACTCATCTCCCCGCGTCCTCTCCCCTGTTGGCCGCGATCCTGGCGGAAGGTTCCTGGAGGGCGTCGTTCACCCCCGACGATCACTGCCCCGTGATCGACCTTCCCGAGGGCGTTCGTGCCACCGATCTGCGGGGCAGGTCCACGCTCTCTCGTGCCGCCTCCACCCGCCGCAAGCTCGCCAGGGAGGGCAAGGAACTCAGGATCGAGACCGTGCGCACCCGCGAGGAGTTCGACGCACGGTGGCCCGACATCGTGGCCACCGCGGCGTCGGCGCAATCGGATCGCGGCGACGACCGGCTCAACCTGTGCGCGCCGCCCCACGACGCATTCACCAGAGAGTTCCTCCGGCAGGAGGCCGAGAACGGCCATCTACTGCTCTGGGGCGGGACCTTCGGGGGGGACTGGGGTTCCCACTTCGCCACGCTGCGTACCGGCAGCACCGCCGAACTGTGGTTCACCAGGTTCGATCCCGCGCACGGCCGGGCCCGCCCCGGGCACCTGCTCATCGAATCGATCTGTGACCACCACGACGACGTGGGAGTCACCGAGGTGGACCTGTTGATCGGTCGTAGCGGGTACAAGAAGGACTGGCAGACGCGGGAGTACCCCGTCGGCACGCTCGTCGCGATCCCCGCCGGAAACCGGACCGCCCGCGCTCGGATGGCAGCGGCGGACCGTGCCGTCTCGCTACTTCGCAGCCTCGCCGCCAGGATCGCGCCCAGGTGAGCGACGAGGGCGTGGGCACCACGGTTCCGGACGGCGCCATGGCCGCGACCGCGTCGACGCCGTCCCAGAACCGCTCGTTGATCACCAACTCGAGTGCCATGGTCATCAGCCGCATCATCACGGCCGTCTTCGGCTGGGCCGGCACCGTCGTCATCGCGCGCACGCTCTCGCCGGAGGACTGGGGCAAGTACTCGTTCATCTTCGGCCTGCTGGGGATCATGGCTCTGGTCACCGATCTCGGCGTCGGCCGCGTGGTGCTCGCCCGGCTGACAGCTGACGACCATGACGAAGCCCAGCAGGTCGCGGGGTCGTTCATTCTCCTGAGGATCCTGCTCGGGCTCCTCGGGTTCGCGGTCGCGGTCCTCTACGCCTGGGCGACGGGCCTGTCGGTCGCCTTCGTCGCGGTGGTCGCGTTCGCCGCCACCGGCGTGGTCCTCGCAACCCCGTCCAACGCCCTCCTCGTCCTGTACCAGGCCCGTCTGCGATTGGTCCCGCTGGCCCTCTGGGACGTCGTCGCCCAGATCGTCCAGTTCGCCCTCGTCCTCGTCGTCGCCGCGACCGCCCCCGGTCTCGCCTGGTTCGTCGTCCCCTCCGTGGTCAAGGAGGTGGTCGTGCTCGTGGTGCGCGGAGCCGGGGTGCTCCGCGGAAAACTCGGTCCGCGGCCGGTGTTCAGCGCCGGCACGAGGTACTGGCGGGAGATGCTGCGGGAGGCGGTCCCGATCTCCATCGGTTTCGCGTTGATCATGCTGCTGACCAAGGTCGACATCCTGATCCTCCAGCGGTTGGACACCTACGACGCGGTCGGGATGTACGCCATCGGCTACAAGTTCTCGGACCTCGTCATCATCGTGACGGTGACCATCTCGGTACCCTTCACCACCGTCCTGATCAAGGCATGGCCGCACGACGCAGAGACGTTCCGCTGCCGGACCCGGCAGGCGATGGTCGTCGCCGGCGGGCTCGGGGCCCTCGCAGTGATCGGCTTCTGGCCGACCGCCGAGTTCTTCATCGGCCTCCTCTACGGCGAAACCTTCGTCCCGGCGTCCGACGCCGCCCGGTTACTGGTCCTGTCCAGCGCGATCAGCGGCGTGACCAACATAGGGATCGTCGCCCTGGTGGCCACACGCAAGCTGACCGTCTTCCCCTGGGTCGCGGGTGCGGGTGTCCTGCTCAACGTCGGTTTGAACTATCTCGCAATCCCCCACTTCTCGTATGACGGGGCGGCCGCGGCCACTCTCGTCACCGAGACGTTGATGTTCGTCGTCTGCCTCATCGTCGTCCAGAGAAGCCTCCGGATCGAAGGTGTGGTGGCCTGGGGGCCGCTCGTCAGGCAGGTCCTGTTGGCGGCAGCGCTCATCGTGCCCGCCGTCGTCCTGACCGGATACGCCGGACTGCCGTGGCCGCCGGTCATCGTCGCGGCACTGCTGCTGTTCGCCGCGCTCGCCGAGTACAGCGGCTCACTGGAGAACATCCCGTTACTGAGCCGGACCGCCGCGGCGTTCGGTATCGGACGAAAGGACCGATGATGCCTCGCCCGCCCGCAGCTGCCGCGAACCGTGCCGCGACGTCATTCCTCCACGCCGGGCGTTCGGGCGTGGTCCTCGCCTACCACGACATCCTGCCGGACTCCGCCGACGTCTATCAGTACGCCGTCACCGAATCGACCTTCCTGCACCAGCTCGACATCGTCGCGGGCCTGGGTCTACGCCCGGTGACCTTGTCCGAGTTCACCGACCACCTCCTCGCCGGGGACGCCTCCGGTCTCGCGGCGGTCGTATTCGATGACGCGCTCGTCGGCGTCCACAGGTATGCGATGCCCCACCTCGGTGACCGGGGCATCCCCTGGACGCTGCTTCCCGTCACCGATCATCCGGGAGTGCGGCCGCGGTGGTGGTCCGAAGCGGCACGAACGATGTCCCGCGCCGAGATCGGCGAAGCGCTGGAGGCCGGGGCGACGCTGTGCGGGCACACGGCCAATCACGTGTCGCTGCCGGACGTCGCGCCGCGGGTCGCCCTCGATGAGCTCACCCGCTCCCGGAACACCCTGTCAGAGTGGGCGGGATCGGAGGTGCGGGAGCTGTGTTATCCGTTCGGGCACCAGAACGCCGACGTGCGTGCCCTCGCGGCACGAGCCGGCTACCGCGTCGGGTACTCGTTCACCAACGGGCGCAGCCACCCCCGCACCGATCCGTTCGCCCAACCACGGATGGCGATGCATGAAGGGCTCCGCACCAAGGCGTGGCTCACCACCCTGCTACGCCCCCACCTCACGTGGCCGAAGGCCCGTGATCTGCGCGACCACGCCCGGGAGGCAGGACGATGATCGTCGGACTCGCGGTCGCTCTGGCGGTCTGCCTGGGGCTGTTCGCGCTCGCTCTCAGGCGGCCGCAGTGGGGTGTCCTGGCCATCGCGGCCCTGATGCCTCTCCACGGCCTGCTGTTGATTTATCCCGTGACAGTCTCGTTCTGGAAGGAGGCGGCGGTCCTCGCCGTTCTGGTGGCATGCCCCTTCGCGCCACGGGCCCCCCACGGCCGGACGGTGGTCGCCCCGTGGCTGATCCCGTTCGTGGTCCTCGCACCGGTCGGGATCGTCTCCGCGCTGGTCGTGCACGGTGCGCAGGCGTTCTTCCCGCTCAAGATCGCCTTCTTCTACGTTCTTCTCGCGGTGATCGCGGTGATCTTCCCGTTCGACCGGCGTGACAAGGACACGTTCGTCACTGTGCTGATCGTCACCGGGACCATCTCCGCGGTGTACGGGATCTGGCAGCAACTCATCGGTCCGCACGCGCTGGCAGACATGGGCTACGAGTGGAACGAACACATCCGCAGCGCCGGCCCGCTGTTACGGAGTTTCGGCACCTTCAACCAGCCGTTCCCGTTCGGGCTCTTCCTCATGCTGGTGATCATCATCGGCACCTCGGCGGCACTCGCCGAACCCCACCGTCTCCGATCACGACTGTTCATGCTCGCCTTCCCCGTCCTCGGTCTCGGGATGGTCCTGTCCGTGGTGCGGGCGAGCTACATCGGGGTCGTCGTGGGCCTCGTCCTCATCGGCCTACTTCTCTACCGCCGGTTCCTGGGCTGGCTTTTGGTCGGCGCAGTCGTCGGAGGTCTCGTACTCGCAGTGTTCACCGCGATCTTCGGTACCGGTGCGCTCTCGGCCTTCATCTCCAGCAGCAGTCTCGAAGACCGCGGCGGCCACTGGACGACCAATCTCCCGCTCATCGTCACCCAACCGCTCGGTCAGGGACTCGGGACAACCGGCTCCTCGGCCGCGAAGGTCGCGGCGGGCTGGGACCCGGTCGCCCCGCTGTACCAACCCGACAGCAACGTCATCAAGATCCTGCTGGAACTGGGCCCGGTGGGCTTCGTCTGCTATACCGCCATCGTTCTGCTCATGGTGATCCCGTTGCTGCGGATGATGCCGGTCACCGAGGACCCCTTGGAGCGCGGCCTCATCGGAGGGGTTGTCGCCGCGACCCTCGCCGCGTGCGTGGCCGCACTGTTCTCGACCTATCTCGAGATCTTTCCGATGGATGCCTACTTCTGGCTGTTCCCGGCGATCGCGGCCAGCACCACCACGGCGGTACGCGATCGGATCACCGGCCGTCTACGACCCGGCCGGCCGGCGGTGCTGACGACTCACAACACGGAGTCGACCACCGCGGCGATCCGCTCCCGGAAGGTCGCCTCGGAGAAGGCTTCCGCGAACCGAGCCAGTTCCGACCGCGAATAGCGCGAGTCGTCCCAGTCGCGCATCGCTTCGGCGAGCGCAGCGACCACGACGTCGTCGTTGTCGTCGGACCCATTCACGAGCTCACCGCTGACGCCCGGAACGACGGTGTCCAACGCGCCACCCCGACCCAGCGCCAGAACCGGGGTACCGGCGGCGATGGCCTCGACCGGCACGATGCCGAAATCCTCCTCACCGGGCATGATCAGGGCGCGTGCCCCGCGCACGAGATCCCGCATCTCGTCGCGAGGGAGACGGCCCAGGAACTCGACGCCGGGCCCGGACCGCGACACGCACCGCTCCATGTCCCGGCCGTCGCCCACCACGAGCAGCCGGACCCCGGCCCGCACTGCCGCGGCCACCGCCCTGTCGACCCGCTTATAGGGCACGAGCCTGCCCACGGAGATGAAGTAGTCACCCCGGGTGACGTCTCCCGGGGTGAAGTAGGTCGTGTCCACAGGAGGATGGACGACGAGGGCGTCCCTTCCCCACCAGTCGCGGATCCTGTCCCTGACCGCTGAGGAATTGGCGACGACCTCCTGCGGCGCAGGCGACCACCGTGCCTCGTTGGCCTTCGCCCGTGCGGCGAGCAGTCCGAGTGCGGTCCTGCCCGCGACGGCGTCCGTCTCTCCTCGGCGAAAAGCGGGGTCCCAGGCCCACCGGGCCGGGCTGTGGACGTATGCGACCGACGGGACATCGAGTGCTGCGGCAGCGATCGCGAAGGCGTGGTGGCTGATCACCATGGCGTCGGTGTCGGCGGGAGTGATGTCCGCCCTCCGGAGGGCCCACGGCACCATCGGGAGCAGCGGCGCGTAGGAGACGCCACCGACCAGGTCGTAGGCGCGCTGGAGCGGGCCGGTGCTGACCCGTTCCCCGAGGCCTGCCGGGACCCCCTCGGGCCGGGCGAACGGGACGTGGATCCTCGCGTCCGGCCAGGTCCGGGCCATCTGCTCGACCACATGCTCGCTCCCGGCGATATCCGTGAGCCGCTCATGGACCAACGCGACCCGGGGTGTGCGCGAAGAACCCTGCGCACCCGTCGCGCTCAACTCTTCCCCGGTGTTCGGACCGCCACGCGCGCGGGGACCCCGACCTCCGAGAACGTGGCCAATCCGGCCTCTGCGGTCCGACCATCGGTGGAGCGGTCATCCACCACGACCACACCCAGGTCGACGTCCGCGGCGGGCACCTCCCGCCACCACGGATCGTCGTATGGCGCGATCATCAGTCGCCCCGCATCGATACCGTCTCCACTCGGCACCTCGATCGGTTCCGTCCGTCCCAGCACCACGACGGTGCCGCCCGCGGAAAGCACCGCGGAGACCGCGGCCTCGGTCAGAGGCGGGAGCTCATCGGAGGTCGCGGAGTCGACGTCGACGGCCGCGAGGTGACGGTGACCCGCGGCCCTCGCCCAGATCGCGTCAGTACGCCGACCCCTGCGCAGACGTAGCAGTCCGAGGACCAGAACGGCGATCACCGTCGCGGTGATGCCCACGACGAATCCCGTCGAGACCGGAGCCGGCCAGCTCGGTCCGGTGCTGCCGGTCTGGGCGACGATCGTGGCGGTGGGGTAGGCGGTCCGGAGCTGCTCTGCGCCGGCCCGTGCCTCGTAGATGAGAGCGAGGAGATCCGAGGTATCCGCCGTGCGATCGATTCGACGGCGGGCCTCTATCTGCTCGTTGAGCCGGTCGATCTCCTGCTGGGCAGCCTCTGCTACGGGCTCCAGGACCTCTTCACGAGCCTCGTCGGCCCGCAGGTTCATGGCCTCGACCGCGAGATTCCCCATCTTGGCGGCCGCCAGCGGTCCGGAATGCGACCGCGTACTGATCTCCAGCAGACCGGGGATCTTCGAGGTGGTGGCCGCGACCGACGGACGCAGCCCGTACAGCGTCACGGCCTCGCCGACGCCCTCTTCGATGAAGAACCTCGCCCGCTCGTCGGTGACGTACTCGGACATCCCCGCGGCCAGTGCCTCCATGGTCGCAGCGTCCCGCTCGGCGCGACCCGGCGTGGCGACGTTCACGGTGGTCGTCGCCGTGTACTCATCGCGGAACGTGGAGGCGACCACGCCTGCCAGTAGACCGACCGCGATGCCGATCACGAGCGCTACCGGAAGCGATCTCCCCATCGACGACAGGAGCAGGCCCAGGTCGAGCACCGGTGGTCGGTAGTTTCTCCCGGTCCCTACGGACGAAGCTCGCACGTCCGGGCTAGCCGTCTCCATGGATGGGTCCCTCCAGTCGATGCGGTGGCGCCGGGACCGGCACCGGCCGGACATCACAAAGCACCGCGGGATCATATCCCCCGATGGCGTCAGATGAATACTCTTCCACGTTATGGCATCGAGCACAGCCTGGAGCACCCGGTCTGGCGGTAACATGCGCGGCGAACGTCCCGGCAACAGGTGATGCCCGGACCCTGACCAGCATAGGTGCTCATGACCGACACGCTCTCCCCCCGCCTGTCGCTGATTCCCTCACAGACCGGGATGCGCGACGGGCACCTCCAGGATCCTGAGAATTCGGCATACTCGGTCGCCCAGATCGTCTGGTTCGCCGGCGAGGAGCTCTCAGAGCAGATGGTGGTCGACGCCGTGGAGATCGGGGTCAGGGATACGCATTCGATCCTCCTCGTCGCCGGAACCGATGAGAACGGCCAGTGGTACCAGCAACTCGACACCGCGTCCGAGGTTCCCGTTCATCGGGTGGATCTCTCCGCGGAGCCGGATCCGCAGCAGGCGGCCCGAGATCTCGCGTTCCGCGAGGTGCGGCGTGCGCTTCCGATCAGCGGACCCGAACTCCCGTTCAGGTCCTACGTCCTCACACTCGGGCCCACCTCCTTCGCATGGTTCGGGATCTGCCACCACATGTTCATCGACGGGTACGGGGCGACTCTCCTGCGTGCCAGGGTCGGCCAGGTCCTGGGCGCGCTCGCAGCAGGTCAGGCCGTCCCTGACTCCCCCCTGGGAAGCATCACCGACCTGATCGCCGCGACTCCCGAGCCCGATCCCGCCGATCTCGAGTTCTGGAAGGCCCACCTGGACGGAGCGCCGGAGGTCATCAGCTTCGCCGATCGTGTCGCACCGCCGGCCCCGCTCTACGAGATGATCGATTTCCGCGTCCCGCGCTTCACCACTCGGGTCGCCGAGGCCCTCGACGGGGTGAACTGGGCACACGTCGCGGCGGCAGCCGCGATCGCCTACACGTCGGTGATCCTCGAGAGCCCGGCGGTCGTCGTGGGTCTCCCCGTCACCGGCCGATTCACGCCGGAGGAGAAGATGACCCCGTCCCAGTCGATGGGCGCTCTACCGCTGCACCTGCGCGTCGATCACGCGGCCACGATCCCCGACCTCGTCACCGTGTTCCGGAATACGGTTCGCACCACGAAGAACCACCAGCGACAGGCGCCCGATGCCCTTCGCGCCGAACTGCCGGTCGCATGGCGTACCGGGCGGGTCTACGGGCCGATGGTCAACGTCATTCCCTTTGAGATCCCGTCGATGGCGGGAGCACTCGAAACCGGGTTGGAAGTGGTCAGTCACGGCCCCTGCGATGATCTCTCGTTCACCATCACGCCGGCGCCCGGGGACGGGATCCGGACCGAGATGCTGTTCAATCCCTCGATCTATCCCGCCTCGGATCGCGTTCTGCACGCGCAGCGGTTCGCCGACTGGCTGGAGCAGGTGGCCGCACGGCCGGACGCCCCCGTCTCCGACCTGGTCTGCCTCACCGCGGCCGAACAGAGCCTCCACGCCGAGCTCGCCGACACCGCGGGGCCCGACTCTCCCCAACCACTGGAGTGGGGCACGAACTGCACCGTCGCCGATCTCGCCTCGAGCGTCGGCCTCACCGACGTCACGGGAATCGAGGTCCGGTCTGATCTCGGTCGGCCATCCGTCTTCGGGCGACCCGGCCGCGTCGTGTTCCTGACTCCCCGGGGCGCCCGGGAGTCCGACCTGCTGGTCTCACTCGGCCGCGACGGACTCGAATACCGCGGAACTACTGAGGATCGCGTCGTGGTGAACGGCGCCCATGTCGAACTGGACGCCGTGCGCCGGGCCGTCACGCGCGATCCGCGGTATACCGGCGCAGAGGTCACCGCATCCGGACGGCGGATCACCATCCGACCCGCCGGGAAGACGTCCCGCGAAGAGAACGAGGAGATCGCCGCGCGCGTCGCCGAGGTCACGTCGGCGCCGGTCGTGATTCGCTGAGGCGCCATCCGGCACGGGCCCCGGCTCGACTGGGGTCGGAGGGCCTGCCGGCGACCGACGGTCGTGCTCTAAGAAACGGAGCTCAGAGCCGGCTGGTCGCCGAGCTCCGGCATGGGGTTCGCCACCGAGCCGCCGCCGGTGTCTACGCAGTCCCTGATCGCCTCCTGGATCGCTGCCGCCGCAGGCTTAGGTGTTTGATCCCAGTGGTAGATACCGAAATGCGACTCGGGATCGTTTGACGACTCGGCATTGTCGATCAGCGTGTAGATGAAGATCGGGCCGATCGCAGGGTGCGCGGTCGCGAGCTCATACGATTCTGCGATCATCGCGGCCTGCTTCTCGACCGGGACGGTCCTGTCCGCCGCCTCGGGTCGGGTGGGGGCCCCGTACTCGGTGAGCCAGATCTTCTTGTCCCCGTCACCATTGCGGCGCATGAGTTCGACGATGGCGTCCAGCTTCCCGAAAGTGTTCCAGGACGCATCATGCGAGGGCATCTCAGGGTGCGAGTAGGGGTGCATTCCGATGGCATCCGCGTACTGGTTCCCGCCCAGGTCGTAGAACGTCGTGAGGAACCTCACGGGTTCGATCCGGCCACGCAGGTCGTCGGCCGGAGCCAACCCCGCGGAGATCACGGTGGCGGTGGGGTCGGCCGCGTGAATCGCCGGGTACGCGGCCTTGATCAACTCGACATAGTGGCTGACGTCCGGATCGGGCCAGAACCTGGGCAGGTTCGGCTCGTTCCAGATCTCGTAGCCGTCCACGTCATCGCCGTAGCGATCCGCCACGGCCCCTGCGAACCGCGCGTAGTTCGCCGCGAACTGGCGATGGGCGTCGGTGATCTGGCCGGGCCCGGGGACCTGCTGCCAGTCGGGAACCGAATGGACGAGAAGGAGCGGCGTCAAACCCGCGTCGAGGGCATGCCTCATCCGCATATCCAGCGCCGTCCAGTCGTAGCGCCCCGGATTGCTCTCAACCTCCGACCAGTTCGCGTTGATCCGCAACCGTCCCATGCCCAGATCCCGCGTCGTCTCGGTGGCGAGGTCGTAGTCCTCCGACGAGAACACATCCCAGTCCGCGTTGGTGGCCATCCCGATGTTCAGGCACGGCGGCTGATCCCGGAGCGACTCGACGGTTGCGGTGGGCTTGTGCGCCGGGGGCGGGGAATATCCCCACAGGATCCCGGAGACGACCGCGATCGACGACGCCATCGCGACGATCACCGTGCCCCATGAACGAAGTGGGGACACACGACCGGCAGGTCCGGTTCTCATGTATCTCGCTCCCTCTCGGCGTTCCCGCCGGATCGATACGACCGGCCATTCTTCGGACGATCACGCCCCGGCCGATTCGGTGGTGACCGGTTGGCCGAAGGCTGTCGTGTCGACCACTGTGATCATTCCATCACATCGAATCAACCGGAGAGGGCTGTCGCAGAACCGGGAAATGCACCCGGCCCCTAGGATTGTGGCCGTGACAGTCTCCGTTCGCCCCGCGTGCCCCGATGACGTGCCCGCCCTCGCCGACCTCGCTGCACGGACGTTTCCCTTGGCGTGCCCGCCCGGGTTGGCCGCGGCCGCCATCGACGCCTTCGTCGCCGAGAACCTCTGCGAGGCGGCCTTCGCCGAGTACCTCCGGACCCCCGGGCATACGGTGCTGGTCGGGCTCGACAAGGATGGCGAGGTAAGGGCGTATGCGTTGCTCGTCGACGGTACAGGGATGGATCCGGAGTGCGCGTCGGTGCTCACGGGCCTGTCCACGGTCGGGGTGAGCAAGTTCTACGTCGACCCGGCATTGCACGGCCTGGGCGTGGCCGGGGTCCTGCTCGACGCCGCGGTCGCCACAGCGCGGCAGGCCGGTGCGTCGAGTCTCTGGCTAGCGACGAACGTCGACAACGCCCGGGCCCGGGCGTTCTACGTCAGGAACGGCTTCGCCGAGCGCGGGACACGCGTCTTCACCGTCGGCGGCACTGAGAACAACGACGTGGTGTTGGAGAAGCCCCTGTAGGAAGTGGTGTCCGAAAAGCCCGTGCAGGACGGCCCCGTTCAGCCGCCGACAGTGTCGAAACGGGAGAGTGCGAGCAGTCGAGAGGTGGCCCGTAGATACTTCTTCCGGTAACCGCCGGCCACCATTTCGTCAGTGAAGATCGCATCGAGTTTCATCCCGGAGTTTCGTACGGGGATACCGGCGTCGTAGAGACGGTCCGCGAGAACCACCAGTCGTAGCGCGATGGACTGGTCCGGGAGCGGCTTGACCCCGCTCAGACACACGCGGCTGACCCCGTCCACGAGCCGGTTGTACTTGGACGGGTGCAGGGTCGCGAGGTGCTTGCACAGCGCGTCGAAATCGTCCAGGGTCGCTCCCGGTGCCGCCGCGGCATCGGCGGCGAGTGCCTCGTCGGACATCGGCTCGGGAGCCGGCGGCAGGTTGCGGTGCCGGTAGTCCGGGCCGTCGACGCGGATCGAATCGAAGATGCCGGACATCTTGCGGATCTCCCGCATGAAGTCCTTGGCCGCGAACCGGCCCTCCCCCAGCTGTTCGGGAAGGGTGTTGGACGTGGCGGCGACGCTCACGCCGGCAGCGGTCAACTCCGCGAGAAGGCGCGAGACCAGCATCGTGTCACCGGGATCGTCCAGCTCGAACTCGTCGATGCACAGGACGGAATGTCCGGACAGTTCCTCGACCGCCCGGTTGAAACCGAGCGCGCCGACCACATGCGTCAGCTCCACGAACGTTCCGAACGCCTTGGGTGCGGGACAGTCGTGGTAGATCGAGGTCAGCAGGTGGGTCTTGCCCACGCCGAACCCACCGTCGAGGTAGATGCCCGTCCCCTTCACGACCTTCGGACGACGGCCGAAGAACCCCTTCTTGGGCGCCCGACGCGCGGTGACCGTCTCGGCGAACTCGCGACACGCCTTGACCGCCGCGGCCTGCGAGGGCTGGGCCGGGTCGGGGATGTACGAATCGAAACTCACGTCGTCGAACATCGTCGGCGGCACCATCTGGGCCACTAGCTGATCGGCGGGGACCACCGGGGTGACGTCTACGAGGCGGGAGACCATGGGCAGAGCCTATCGTGGGGGAACCCCACGTCAGAATGGAGGACATCCGAGGTGCACAGCACGCGACCCGCCGTGTTCGACGACGACCCCGCGGCCCAGGATGTCCTGTGGCACGCGTTGCATCCCGAGCCAGGCGGCACGGATGTCCGGATTCGTGCGGTGATGATCTCCTCGGTGGACGGAACCACCGCCGTCGACGGACGAAGCGGGCCGCTGGGGACGCCCACCGACCGCCTGGTCTACGACGCGATGCGCGCACGCGCCGACGTCGTGCTGGTCGGCTCCGGAACCGCCCTCGCAGAGGGCTACGGCCCCGCCCGGATCGCGAGTGCCTGGGCGGGCCGTAGGTCACGTCCGGCCCCGCCGGTCCTCGTCGTCACCCGTTCGATTCCCGGCGAGTTGATCGCGCAGTGTTGCTCGGCCGGCGGCGGACTGGAGATCGCGGCCGCCGCCACCACCCCACGGGATCGGGTCGACGCCGCCCGCGAGGCGGGTGTGACGGTCCACGTCATGCCCGACGGGCCCTATGCAGAGGCACTGCGCACACTCCTTCGTGACCTCGGAGCGGGCGAGGTCGCGTTCGAAGGTGGCCCTCGCCTGCTCGGGGAGTTCCTGACACAGGGCCTGGTCGATGAACTCGTGCTCTCGCTGGCACCGGAGGTCGTCGTGGGCGGCCGGGGTCCGGGGCTGGTGAACGCGGACGAGCCCCGGCGCGTGCCGATGCGGGTGGTGACCGCGTTCACATGCCCCCGGGGCGGTCTCTACACCCGGTGGGTCGTCGATCACGCCCCGACGGATGTCGGGCGCACCGACAGCGTTGATCGGACGAACGAGGCGAACGGATGAGGCACACACGAGCGGGTCGACTGGTCACCGCCGGACTGACGGTTCTCTTCCTGGCCGCGACGTCGTGCGCACCGCTGCCGGCCACCGGCCCACGGCTGGCCACCGGCGACGACCCCCGCTCGAACGGCGGGACGGGAACCGACGGCAGCGGCCCACCGGAACGGCCGGAGTGGCTCGCCCCGGAGTCCGAACCCGAGTGGGTGAACTGCGGCGATCGCGGAATCAGCGGGATCCCGGACACAGTGACCGCCCGGTGCGGACTCGCCGGGCAATCACCCTCGATCCGTCTGTCGTCGACTGCCACGCCGGACGACGCGGCACCTCTCGTCGTCGTCGCCGGCCCCGAGACCCCCGCATCGGAGCTGGCTCCCCGCCTGGTCTCCTCCGGTACCGAGTTGGTCGACAGTCGGCCGCTCGTCGTCGTCGACCACCGGGGCCGCACCGACGCCGCAGGCGCGTGTCTGACATTCGCGGCGCGACGGACCCTCGACGGCCTCGCCGATGCCGGGGCCGACCCCGGCTCGCCCGAGCTCCGCGGCGAGCTGGCCGACGCCTCCCAGTCGTGCACGGACGAACTCCAGGGGCGCGAACTCGACTACGGCGCCGTGGGCGCGGCGCAGGACCTCGAGGTACTCCGCCAGCACTGGGACGTGCCGGGTCTGGCGATCCTCGGCATCGGGGCAGGCGCGCAGACCGCGCTGGCCTACTCCTCCACCCACCCCGACAGGTTGTCGCTCCTCGCGCTGGACTCCCCGGCGCCGGACGACGGCGATCAGGAGGGCACCGCCCGGGCCGCCCTCGCCGGATCGGATGCCGCCCTCCGGCTGTGGGCATCCTCGTGCACCCGGCCCGAATGCGGGCCCGGCGACGCCGACCAGAAGGTCGAGGCGGTCTCCGCCGCGCTCGACAGGGCGCAGGAACCCCTCGCTGACATCCCTGCAGCGCTGCTCTCGGACGTTGTCCGCTCCGCGCTGGGCGATCTGTCCGGCGCCTCCGCGCCCGAGCCCTCCGGCGGTGACATCATCCTCGGCGACCTCATCGCCGCCGGGCCCGGAGAAACTCCCGAGAGCGTGCGGGGGCGGGCCGAGACGCTGAGTCGGTCCTCCCTCCCCTACGTCGCCGGCTGTTCCGACCTGTCGCAACGAGTTCCCGTCAGCCGGGTCGACGAACTCGAGGCGGAATGGGCCGACACCCCGCCGTTCGGAGAGATCCTCGCCGCCCAGCTCTCCGCGTGCTCCACCTGGCCCGTCCCGGCCCCGATGCCGCTACAGGTCCCGCCCACGGTTCCGGTTCTCCTGCTGGCGGGTATCGCCGATCCCGTCGCCGGCGCCGCCTACCTCGAACCGACCGCGGGCCGACTCACCGCTGCCGGCGCCACCGAGGTCCGCACCGTCAGCTGGGGGGCTCCCGGTTCAGCGGTGATGCTGCACTCCGGCTGTGCGCGAGAGGCGGTGACGACCTTCCTCGACGACCCGGCGGCAGCCGAGAAATCCACCGCCTGTCCGTCCTGACGAACCGGAGTGCCTCACCCGGGGGCAGGGGCCCGGGCGGTAGCCTCCTCAGCGTGCCGCTGCCCACCCGAAGCTCGACGACCGTGCCCCGCATCCTCGCCAATGTCCTCTGGCCACTGGCGGTCATGACGGTGATCCACCGTGTTCTGATCAGGGCCGTCAACGGCGCGATCACCAACGATTTCGCCACGGTGTACGCCGCCACCCGGCGCTTCCTTGCGGGCGAGCCCGTCTACTCCGAGAACCTGCTCACCGTGCAGCCGCACTACCTGTACGCCCCGAGTGGGACGTTGCTCCTGTCGCCATTCGGGGTGATCGACAACTACACGATCTCCAGGTGGCTGTTCATCCTCATCAACACCGCGGCAATCATCGCCGCATTGTGGCTGCTCATGAGGATGTTCGACCTCGACGTGAAGTCGTTCGCCGCCCCCGCGATCCTCCTCGCGGCGTTCAGCACCGAAGCGGTGACCAACACGCTGGTGTTCACGAACATCAACGGCGTGATCTTCCTCTGCCAGGCCGCGTTCCTGTACCTGTTGCACACGCGGCGTCTCTGGTGGGCAGGTGTCGCGATGGGGCTGTCGCTGGCCGTCAAGCCGATGCTCGCCCCGCTGCTGGTACTGCCGTTGATCCGTAAGCAGTGGCAGCCGTTCGTGGGCGCGCTGGCCATCCCCGCGGCCGCGATGGCGGCGGGATGGGCGCTGACGGTCGACGCCTCCCGGTACCTCGACACCACCATGCCGTACATGGGGCAGGTGCGTGATTACTACAACAGCTCGATCGCCGGTCTCGGCGTCTACTACGGCATTCCCGAGCCGCTGATCCTGGTCGCCCGGATCCTGGTCGTCGCGGCGACCCTGCTCGCGGTGTGGCTGCTGCTGGACTACCGGCACAACAACGAGGTGCTGTGGCTGGCCACCACCTCGGGAGTCGTCCTGGCCGGGGTATTCCTCGTGTCCACGCTCGGCCAGATGTACTACTCCATGATGCTGATCCCGCTCATGCTCACCGTGGTCCTCAAGGGGTCCCTGGTGCGGACCTGGCCCGCCTGGCTGGCGGCGTACGCGTTCTTCTTCCCGGACAACTGGGAGTCCGTGCGCTGGCCCTACTACGGCCGGGTCATGGAGTTCGCGCACCCGACGCTGGGCTGGCTCCTCATCCTCGCCACGATCCTGGTCGTGCTCCTGTGGCGCCGCGCGGCCCCGGGCCGGCACGAGCGGATCGCACCCGCCGCCACGTCGGCGTAGCCTGCGGTCATGAGCGAGTCCACCGATACCAACGCCCCGCAGCCGAACTTCACCCTCGACGACGCCGAGTGGCGCCGCCGGCTGACCCCCGACGAGTATCAGGTCCTGCGCCGGGCGGGCACCGAGCGGCCCTTCACCGGCGAGTACAACGACACCAAGACCGAGGGCGTCTACCGCTGCCGCGGCTGCGGCGCCGAACTGTTCCGTAGCGAGGGCAAGTTCGAGTCCAGCTGCGGTTGGCCGTCGTTCTTCACCCCGCTCGCCGGCGACTCGGTGATCGAGCGCGTCGACGACTCCATGGGGATGCGCCGGATCGAGGTGCTGTGCGCGAACTGCCACGGCCATCTCGGGCACGTCTTCGAGGGCGAGGGCTACCCCACCCCGACCGACCTGCGCTACTGCATCAATTCCCTCAGCCTGACGCTCGAGCCGACACAGAACTGATCCGCGCCCGCGCGACCGGAGACGAGCAGAGCCCGCCGGGGTCGATCCCCGGCGGGCTCTGCTCGTCTCCCCTGCAGGAGTCAGGGCATCGTGGTGGCGAGCTTCTCGGCGGTCACGCGCGGCCCGGTGAAGAACGGGATCTCCTCGCGCACGTGGCGCCGGGCCTCGGTGGCGCGCATCTCGCGCATGAGGTCGACGATCCTGTCGAGCGCGGGTGCCTCGAACGCCAGCAGCCATTCGTAGTCACCCAGCGTGAACGCGGGGACGGTATTGGCGCGCACATCCGGGAACTCCCGGGCGGCGCGGCCGTGGGCGGCGAGGATCTGGCGCCGCTCCTCGTCCGGCAGCAGGTACCACTCGTAGGAGCGGACGAACGGGTACACCGAGATGAACGCACCGGGCTCCTCCTCCGCGAGGAACGCCGGGATATGGCTCTTGTTGAACTCCGCCGGGCGGTGCAGGGCCGTGTTGGACCAGAACGCGGTGCTGGCCTTACCCAGCAGGGTGGTGCGGCGGAACTCGTTGTAGAACCCCTGGAGGTCCTCGATGTGCTCGGCGTGGGTCCAGATCATGAAGTCGGCCTCGGCGCGCAGGCCGGAGACGTCGTACATCCCGCGGACCACGACGTCGGTGTCCTCGTACCCGGCGAGGAACTTCTCGAGATCCGCGGCCACCGCGGCCCGGTCCTCCCCGAGCTGCCCCGGCGTCACGGTGAAGACCGAGAACATCAGGTAGCGAAGAGTCGAGTTAAGCTTGGAGTAGTCAAGGCGTGCCATGGCTCAATCCTGCCACTTCCCGGCCAACCGGCGGGCCGCGACCCGGGCCGACCCCACGCAGGAGGGCACCCCGACCCCCTCGGTCGCACCGCCGACGAGCTCGACTCCGGGGAGGTCCTCGACGAGACGGCCGCGGATGCCGGCGATCAGCGCATCGTGACCCGGGCCGATCTCGGCGAGGGCGTTGTCCCAGCGGCGCACCCGCGAGTGCAGGACGGTGGGGGTCGATCCGCACACCCCGGCCAGCGCGGAGACCGCCATCCTGACCAGTGTGAGGTCGTCCGTTGCGAGTATCTCGTCGTCGTCGAGCCTGCCGAAGGACACCCGCACCAGATGGCCGCGCCGGTCGTCCAGGTGTGGCCACTTACGGCTCGAGAACGTCATCGCCTTGAACGGCACGGGTTCGTCGGTGGCGACGAGCACCCCGGATCGTTCGGGCAGGTCGAGGGAGCGGTCGACCTCGAGCGCCACCACCGCCGAGGAGGCGGTGCGGATCCCCGACAGCGCCCGCACCGCGTCGTCGACTCCCCCGGCCGCGGTGAGGAGCGGTGCGGCGAGCGGGACCGGGACCGCGACGACGACGAGGTCGGCCTCATGCGTCCACGGACCACGATCGTCGGAGCCGACCAGCGCGTATCCCCCGCTGTCCCGTCGGATCGCGGTGCACCGCGCCCCGGTCACCACCCGCGCCCGGGACGCACGGACGAGCGCGTCCACGAGGACGCGGTAGCCACCGGACAGGGTGGCGAACACCGGGCCGGGGGTGCGGTGCGCGGTGAGATCCCTGGCCGCCGCGGTGAGGTTGGGCGCCCCGCGGTCCAGCGCGTCGGCCAGGCCGGGCACCACCTGGCGCAGCCCCAACCCCACGCTGGGCGCGGCGTACACGCCACCCAGCATCGGGTCGACCAGACGGGCCACCACCGCGGCACCGAAGCGGTCGGCGACCAACCTGCCCAGGGCGACGTCCCCGCCGGGGGCCCAGTCGAGAGGCAGCTCCGGCTCCCGCGCCGCCCGCTCCACGTCCGCCGGCCGGAGCACCCCGGACAGTGTCGACGCATCGGAGGGCAGACCCATCAGCGTGCCGGCCGGCATCGGGACGAGACGGCCGCCGGTGAGGATGGCGGGACCGAGGGTCCCGGGATGCCGCAGTTCGTGTGTCAGACCGAGTTCGGCGACGAGCTCCGAGGCCTCCGGGCGCCTGCCGATGAACGCCTCGGCACCGAGCTCCATGGGGCCGGACGGGAAGTCGGCCGTATCCAGGCAGCCACCGGGCACCGGCGACGCCTCGAACACCGTGACCCGGGCGCCCGGGAGGTCCCGGGACAGTTGATAGGCGGCCGTCAGCCCACTGAGGCCGCCACCCACCACGGCGACGCGTGGGGCCGCCATTACTCGGCGGTCAGCTCGTGGACGAGCTCCACGACGTGGGTCACCGCCGTCGGGTCCGTGCTCGGTAGGACCCCGTGTCCGAGGTTGAACACGTGGCCGCGTGCGCCGGCCTCCCGCGCACGTCGTCCCTCGGCCACGATGCGCGTGACCTCGGCGTCGAGGGCGGAGCGATCGGCGAACAGCATCGCCGGGTCGAGGTTTCCCTGGAGGACCTTGCCCGGCACGCGGGTGGCGGCGTCATCGAGCGGGATCCGCCAGTCCACGCCCACGACCTCCGGGCCCGCCTCGCCCATAGCGCCGAGCAGTTCGCCGGTGCCCACGCCGAAGTGGGTGCGCGGGACGCTCGAGACCACGTCATCGGCGAAGATCCGGGTGGAGTGCGGCAGCACCAGTGAACGGTAGTCGCGCTGCGTGAGCGCACCGGCCCAGGAGTCGAACAGCTGGACCGCGTCCACGCCGGCGCCCACCTGGGCACGCAGGAAGACCGTCGTGAGGTCGGCGATCCTGGACATGAGATCGTTCCAGAGGTCCGGACGCGAGTACATGAGCGACTTGGTGTGCTCGTGGTTACGGCTCGGCCCCCCTTCGATCAGGTAGGACGCGAGCGTGAACGGGGCGCCGGCGAACCCGATGAGCGCGACACCCGGGTCCAACTCGCCGATGATGAGGCGGACCGCCTCCTCGATCTTCTCCAGCCGGTCCGGGGTCAGTTCGGGGAACGCCGCGATGCCCGCCTCGTCGCGGATCGGCTCCGCCACCACCGGGCCCACGCCCGGGACGATGTCGATGTCCACACCGGCCGCGGCGAGCGGAATCACGATGTCAGAGAAGAAGATCGCGGCGTCCACGCCGTGACGACGCACCGGCTGGAGCGTGATCTCACACGTCATCGCCGGATCGAAGCACGCCTCGAGCATGCTCGAGGTGCCGCGCACCTGCTTGTACTCGGGCAGCGATCGCCCCGCCTGGCGCATGAACCACACCGGCGTGTGGGGGCCGCCCTTGCCGGTCACCTCGTCGAGATAGGGGCCGGTCCCCGGGCGGCGGCCGATGGTCGCGGCGCTGGTCGGGGCGTCGCCAGAGGGAGAGGTCGAGGGCATATCGGAGTTCAACACGCCCTCCATGGTCCCATGAATGGGCCGAGGAGGGCGGCCAGCCCACCCCGATGGCTGACGGCGCGCCTCCGGAGCACGCCGCCGGGCGGTGACTAGCGTGACGCCCTGTGAGTACATCGGTCAATGACGGCGAGCCGGAGGTCTTCCAGGAGGCGGTCGAGTCCCTGTCGCGGCTCGAGGTGCGCCCCGAGATCTCGGTCGGGCCGATCCGCCCCCCTCAGCGGCTGGCGCCGTACAGCCACGCACTGGGCGTCGAGATCATCCCGCCCTCCGGAGACGACGTCCCGGAGTTCTCCGACGGTGACGCGTTCGGCCGTCTGATCCTCCTCCACGACCCGTCCGGCGACGACGCCTGGAACGGCACCCTCCGGCTGGTGGCCTACATCCAGGCCGACATGGAGGCCGCGCTCGCCGGGGACCCGCTCCTGCCGCAGGTCGCATGGAGCTGGCTGACCGAGGCGCTCGACGAGGAGGCGGGACCGTATACGGCGCTGGGCGGTACCGTCACCAGCACCGCGTCGGTCCGCTACGGCGATATCGCGGGCCCTCCCCAGGCACACCAGCTGGAACTCCGGGCCTCGTGGACGGCGCTCGAAGCAGACCTCACCGGCCATGCGTCCGCCTTCTGCAAGACTCTGGCCCTCGCAGCCGGTCTGCCTCCCGTCGGCGTGACGTCGCTGCATCGTCGCGCGTGAGTGTCCGCCGCAGGGGTGAGACCCCGCCGGGAGCGGCGCCGCCGCCGGCCGAGTACGAGTTCGTCGACGACGACGCGGGACTCGATGTGGTCGCGGGGGCGCTGAGTGCGTCGTCCGGCCCGGTGGCGGTGGACGTCGAACGGGCCTCCGGGATCAGATACTCCGAACGCGCGTTCCTGCTCCAACTCCGACCCGCCGACGGGCCCGCACTCCTCGTCGACCCCGAGACCCCGGGCCGCACCGTCGGTCCGCTCGCCGATCTCCTGTCCGACCGCCCGCTGTTGCTGCACGCGGCGAGCCAGGATCTGCCCTCTCTGCGCGAGCTCGGGATCATCCCCTCGTCGTTGGCCGACACCGAGCTCGCCGGGCGTTTCCTCGGAACCGAGCGGGTCAACCTCGGCGCGATGATCTCCGAACATCTCGGCATCGGTCTGGCCAAGGCACATTCGGCCGCCGACTGGTCCCGTCGACCACTTCCCGCGTCCTGGCTCGACTACGCGGCCTACGACGTGCTCTTCCTCCACGAACTGGCGGACGCAGTCCTGCCACGTCTCGATGATCTCGGTCGGCGCGACTGGTACGAGGCGGAGTGCCGCTATCTCGTCGAATCCGAACCTGCACCCGCCGCACCCGAGCCGTGGCGTCGCCTGTCGCGGCTCACCTCGCTCCGGGATGTGCGCCAGCTCGCGCGGGCGCGGGAGCTGTGGATGGCTCGGGACCGCATCGCCGAGGACCGGGACATCGCCCCCAAGCGACTCCTACCCGACGCCGCGATCGTCGAGGCCGCGCGCATCGGCCCGGCCAGCAGATCAGCTCTGCTCGCGATCGACGGTTTCGACGGGCCACACCGTCGGAGGATGGCCGGTGACTGGCTGGAGGCCCTCGAATGGGCCGAGGGGCTCGGTCGTGCGGACCTCCCGACCCGTCAGGGACCCCGCGGCGAGCACCCGCCCCACGCGTCCTGGAAGCGTAACGAACCGGAGGCCGCCACTCTGCTCGAGCTGGCCCGCGCCCGGATCGGTGAACTCGGCGACGAGCTCGGACTGGAGGCCGGCCTGCTGTTGAAGCCCGCCACGCTGCGACTGTGGGTGTGGCGGGCCGCCACCACTCGTCCCGGGGACGACGGCGAGCTACTGGACGAGGTCCTCCGGGGCGAGGAGGCCCGGGACTGGCAGCGCGTACTCACCTCCGCGCCCCTGCTCGAGGCTGTTCGGGAGTTCCGGGCGACGAGCTGACCCGCTCGGCGCCGCGAGCTCACACGACGTGGAGCGGCTCGCCCTCGGTCAGTCGGCGAGTCGCGCCCGGATCGAGGCCGCGATCCCCTCACCGGTGAGCCCGGCGTCGGTCAGGATCTCTCCCCGCGACGCGTGGTCCAGGAACTCCTGCGACAGCCCCAGCGACATCCGGTCGACCCGGACGCCGGCTGAGTCCAGCCGCGCACAGACCGCGGACCCGACCCCACCGTGGAGACCGTTGTCCTCGACCGTGACGACCAGGCGGCGGCCCCGGGTGGACCCGACGAGCGAGTCGGAGACCGGGTAGACCCAGCGCGGGTCGACCACGTCCACGCCCAGACCGTCCGACTCGAGCTCGCGCGCCGCAGCGATGGCCGGGGCGACCATCGAGCCCACAGCCACGATCAACACATCCGACGAGCCCGGACCGTGGACACGGTCCACGCCGTCCTCCGAGGTCTCCAGCGCCGGGATGGACTCCCCGACCGAGCCCTTCGGGAAGCGCACGACCGTCGGCCCATCGGTGACGTCCACCGCCTCACGCAGTTCCTGGCGCAGCGTCACGTCGTCGCGCGGCGCGGCCACCCTGATGCCCGGCACGATCCCGGTCAGGGACAGGTCCCACATCCCGTTGTGGCTCGCGCCGTCCGGCCCCGTCACGCCCGAACGGTCGAGGACCAGGGTCACCGGCTGTCCGAGCAGGGCGACATCCATGAGCAACTGGTCGAAGGCCCGGTTGAGGAAGGTCGAGTAGACGGCGACGACGGGGTGCAGCCCGCCGAGCGCCAGGCCGGCGGCGGACGCCACCGCATGCTGCTCCGCGATTCCGACGTCGTACATCCGGTCCGGGAAGCGGTCGCCGAAGGCGGTCAGCCCGGTGGGCCCCGCCATGGCGGCCGTGATGGCCACGACGTCCTCCCGTTCCGCGCCGATGGCACAGAGCTCGTCGGAGAACACCGAGGTCCAATCGACGGAGGACGAGGTGGACAGCGGCTTGCCGGTCTCGGGGTCGATGACCCCGGTGGCGTGCATCTGGTCGGCTTCGTTGTTCTCGGCGTGCACGTAGCCCATGCCCTTGCGGGTCACCGCGTGCACGATCACCGGGCCGCCGAAGTCCTTCGCCAGTCGGAGCGCGGCCTCGGTGGCGGCCAGATTGTGGCCGTCGACCGGGCCGATGTACTTGATCCCGAGGTCGGCGAACAACTCCTGGGGTGAGACCGCGTCCTTGAGGCCGGCCTTGATGCCGTGGAGTACGGAGTACACGGCCTTGCCCAGGAGACCCTTCCGAGAGGTCAACGCCGTCTTGGTGCGGTCCATCGCCTTCTCATAGGCGGGCTGCAGTCGCAGGGCGCCCAGCCGATCGGCGATCCCGCCGATGGTCGGCGAGTACGAGCGGCCGTTGTCGTTCACCACGATCACCAGGGGACGGTCCTTCGCGGCGGCGATGTTGTTCAGCGCCTCCCAGGCCATCCCGCCGGTCATCGCGCCGTCGCCGATCACGGCGACGACCGTCCGGTCCGAGTGGCCGCGCAGGGCGAAAGCCTTGGCGAGGCCGTCCGCGTACGACAACGACGCGGTGGCGTGCGAGGACTCCACGATGTCGTGTGGGCTCTCGGCGCGGCACGGGTAGCCCGAGAGACCGTCCCGCGTGCGCAGTCCGTCGAACCGGTCCTTGCGGCCGGTGAGCATCTTGTGGACGTAGGACTGGTGGCCGGTGTCGAACACGATCGGGTCCCGCGGTGAATCGAACACGCGGTGCAACGCGACGGTGAGTTCGACGACGCCGAGGTTCGGGCCGAGATGCCCGCCCGTCGCCGCGACCTTGCGGATGAGGAACTCTCGGATCTCGCCGCACAGACGGCTCAGCTGGTCGGAACCCAGGCCCCGCAGATCGGACGGGCCGTCCACCTCATCGAGCACGCTCATTGCTGTCGACCGCCCCTTTCCTGACCTTCACCCCGCTGGGTCGAACGGCCAGTCTACGGGCTGCTGACGCGGGAGCCCTCCCGTGGGCGGCAGTCTGAGGCCCTCATCACCTACGACGATCAGTTCCGGCCGGGCGCGTCCAGCACCGCGATCCCCTCGACGTGGTGGGTCCCCGGGAACGCCGCCACCCCACGGAACTCGCGCAGCGACCACCCGGCGGAGACGAGAACCCCCACATCACGCGCGAGACTGGCCGGGTCGCAGCCGACGTGGACGACCCGCGACCTCGCGGTCCGGGCCACCTTCTCCATCACCGGGATGCCGGCGCCGCCCCGCGGCGGGTCGAGGATCACGACGTCAGGCCGTCCGAACGGATCGGTCTCGTCGCCCGGCTCGAGGAAGGTCTCGACCCGCGAACGCACGGTGCGGATCCCTCCGTCGGCATCGAGCGCCGCCTCCGCCGCGCCGAGCGCATCCGGCGCGGATTCGACGACCGTGATCCGGGCGCCCGGCGCGGCATCCAGGGTGGCCGCCGCGAAGACTCCGGCGCCGCCGTACAGGTCCCACACCACCGGGGCCCCCGTCACCCCGGGCGCGCCTGCCACGGCCGCACGGACGACGTCGCTGTAGTGGGTGGCCGCGGACCGGTGGGCCTGCCAGAACGCGTCCACCGGCAGGTACCACCGACGTTCCCCTACACGCCGGACCATCGTCGGCCCACCGACCACGTGCTCCCAGCCCCGGCCACGCGCCTGGCGGGCCCGTGCTCTCGTCGCCGCGGAACGGGCCGCGTTGCGCCCCCGTCCGCGGGGCCGGTCCTCCGTTACAGCTCGATGGGCCACATGGATCGCACCCTCGTCGTCCAGGACACCCAGTATCTCGCGATCCGGGCCGATACCCGCCGAGAGCACCGCGTCGAGCAGACGTGGATCCGACTGGCTGCAGCGCTTCGTGATCACGTCCCGGGAGCGGGCGCGGCGCACTCCGGGGCGCCCATCGGCGTCCGTCACCCACCGTGCGGTCGTGCGCCACCCCGTCGTGGCGGGGTCGCCGGCGGGGAGATCGACAGGAACCGGCGAGTGCGGGATCCCGATACGGCCGATCCGGGCCGCCTGCTCCGCGAGGACCCGACCCGCCAGGTCTCGGGCTGCGGGGCCGTCGATATAACTCCAGTCACAGCACCCCGCGCCGGCCGCAGCCGCCTCACACACAGGCCGCACCCTGTCCGGGGACGGTTCCAGCACCTCGCGAACGGTCCCCCGGCAGAAGCCCTTACCCGGGTCGTCGTCGACGACGACCTCCACCAGCTCGGCGGTGAGCGCACCCCGACAGAAGATCACGCGACCGGAGTGTCGCGCGACGAACTCCCCGCCGTGCGCCGGCCCCTCCACCCGCACCCGGAGAACCTGGCCGGTCCAGTCGATCGATTCCCTGACAGTCATTGCGCCTCCGGTTCACGCCAGCGTCCGACGATCGGCTCGTCTCGGGCCTGCTCCGCGCGGCCGTCTGACGAGGACAACTGCCACGGCACGCTGGTCACCATGACACCTCGCTCGTAGAGCAGGCGGGATTTGAGCCGCAGCGCGCTCTGGTTGTGGAGGAACTGCTCCCACCAGTGCCCGACGACGTACTCGGGGATGTAGACGATCACCACGTCCCGCGGTCGCTGCTCCCGTAGTCTCGTCACATAGTCCACCACGGGCCGGTTGATCTCGCGGTACGGGGACTCGACTACCTTGAGCGGCACCTGGATCCCCCGGTCCTCCCACTCGCGCACCAACGCTCGCGTATCGGCGGTGTCGATGTTGACCGTGAGCGCCTCGATGGTGTCCGGCCGGGTCGCCCGGGCGTAGGCCAGTGCCCGTAGCGTCGGCAGGTGCAGCTTGGACACCAGGACCAGACAGTGGGTCCGGCTGGGCAGTACGACCTCCCACGACGAGTCGTCCAGCTCCCGCGCAACGGAGTCGTAGTGTCGGCGGATGAGTTTCATCACCACGAACAGACCCACCATCCCCAGCACGGCGATATAGGCCCCGGACAGGAACTTGGTGGCCATGACGATCACCAGGACGCTCGCCGTCAACACCATCCCGGTCGCGTTCACGATCCGAGCGCGCCTGACCCCCCTGCGCACCGCAGCGTCCTCCTCGTGGCCGAGACGCCGGTTCCAGTGCCGGATCATCCCCCACTGGCCCAGTGTGAACGCGACGAAGACCCCGACGATGTAGAGCTGGATCAGCTCCGTGACCTGCGCGTCGAAAACGATCACCAGTGCCGCGGCGGCCACGGCGAGCAGCACGATGCCGTTGGAGAACGCGAGCCGGTCGCCACGGGTCGCGAGCTGGCGGGGCAGGTACTTGTCCCGCGCAAGCACCGACGCCAGCATCGGGAAACCGTTGAAGGCCGTGTTCGCGGCGAGCACGAGGATGAGCCCGGTGGCGCCCATGATCACGTAGAAGACCAGCGGAACGCCGGCGAAAACGGGCTCGGAGAGCTGCGCGATCATCGTCTTCTGCCGGTAGCCCTCAGGTGCGCCGAGCAGTTGGGCGCCGGGATTCTCGGCGATCTTCACGTCGAGGCGGCGGGCGAGTTCGATCAGACCCAGCAGGAACGAGACCGCGAGCACCCCGAGCATGCCCAGGGTCGCGGCGGCGTTGCGGGCGCGCGGCTTGCGGAACGCTGGTACGCCGTTGTGGATGGCCTCGACCCCGGTCAGGGCCGCACATCCGGACGCGAACGACTTCGCCACGATGAACACCAGTGCCAGCCCGGTGATCGACAGGCCGTCCGGCGTGACGAGCGTGAAACCCGCGGACTCGGCGTTCAGATCCCGCCCGAGTACTTCGACCTGGAACAGGCCCCACGCCACCAGACCGGTCATCGCCGCCATGAACGTGTACACCGGGATGGCGAACATCGCGCCCGATTCGCGAACCCCCCGCAGGTTCACGGCCGCCAGTCCCGTGATCGCCAGGACCGCGAAGAGCACCTCATGATCGTGGACGAACGGTATCGCCGAGCCGATGTTCTCGGCGGCCGCGGCGATCGACACCGCCACCGTCAGCACATAGTCGATCAACAGCGCGGCCCCCACGCCGAGGCCGGCGTTGGGCCCGAGATTGACCGTCGCGACCTCGTAGTCGCCACCACCCGAGGGATACGCCCGGACGTTCTGCCGGTAACAGGCGATGACGACGACCATGACGATCGCGACCGCCAGCCCGACCCACGGGGTGAACGCGAGCGCGGACATCCCGCCCATCGAGAGCACGAGGAAGATCTCCTGCGGCGCGTATGCCACGGACGACAGCGCGTCGGAGGCGAACACCGGCAGGGCTATCCGTTTACGCAGGCGGGTGGCCCCGATCGTGTCACTGCGGAACGGACGACCCACGAGCAGCCGCTTGGCTCCCACGGAGACCTTGGAGATCCTGGACACCGACACATCGTATGACCCGCACGCCATCTCGGACAGCACCGCAGGCGGGCAAGTAGCGTAACCGGATGGACGCACGCGGTGTGCGCCGTGAGGAGTGAGACCGCCATGAAGGTCGTCATCATGGGGTGCGGGCGCGTCGGCGCGGCGCTCGCGACCGAGTTGGACGCCGCCGGGCACGACGTGGTGGTGATCGACCACGAGCCGCGGGCTTTCGGCCGCCTGTCCGAGGACTTCACCGGTCGAACCGTGACCGGCACGGGCTTCGACAGGGACGTGTTGGAGGGCGCGGGTATCCGCGACGCTCATGCCTTCGCCGCGGTGTCATCGGGCGACAACTCCAACATCATCGCGGCGCGCGTGGCACGCGAGACGTTCGGGCTCGACCGGGTCATCGCTCGGATCTATGACGCCGGGCGCGCCGAGGTCTACGAGCGCCTCGGTATACCCACCGTCGCCACCGTCCCGTGGGCGACCGGCCGGCTGGTGCGGTTCATCACCGCGGGATCCAGCCCGGTGCTCTGGCGGGACCAGACCGACTCGGTGTCACTCGTGGCGATCGATGCGCCGAAGGAGTGGGTCGGGGCGCCGCTCGACGCGCTCGCCCGCGCGGCGGGTGGACGGGCCGTGACCCTCACCCGCTTCGGCGAAGGCCGTCTACCGAACGCGGACACCCTCGTCCAGGCCCAGGACATCGTGCACCTCGCGGTCCCCTCCGCCACGGTCGCCGAACTCGACGAAGTGCTGAGACGAGGTCCCGCCGATGTCTGAGAACCAGATCCCCGACTACGCGGACGGGACCGGACTGCTCGACGAGTCGCCGATCCTGCCCGCCCGTCCCGCGATCATGACGGTGGTCGTGGCCGGCGCCGGCGTCGTGGGCCGATCGATCGCGCGGGAACTGCTCGCCAGCGGCCACCACGTGATCCTCGTCGACAAGGACGCCTCGGTGTTCGAGGCCGATCCGGTCGACGGTGCTGATCTCCACACCGGGGACGCCTGCGAGCTCAGTTTTCTGTCCCGTCTGGGAGTCGAGGACGCGGATGTGGTGGTCGCGGCGACCGGGGACGACAAGGCCAACCTGGTGGTGAGCCTGCTCGCCACTACCGAGTTCGCCGTTTCCCGGGTCGTCGCCCGGGTCAACAACCCCCGTAACGAGTGGCTCTTCGACGAACGCTGGGGTGTGGACGTCGCCGTGTCCCCCCCGCGGCTCATCGTGTCGATGGTCGAGGAGGCGGTCTCCGTCGGCGACGTCGTCCGTCTGATGACGTTGCGCCGCGGTGGGGCGAATCTCATCAGCGTCACGCTCCCCGAGCAGACGCCGCTGGCCGGCCGGCCGGTCAACCGCGTGCGGTTCCCCCGCGATGCCGCGCTGGTCGCGATCCTGCGCGGCGGGCGTGTGATCGTCCCCGCCCCGGACGTACCGTTCGAACCCGGTGACGAGCTGCTCGTGGTGGCACCCGAGGAGGTCGAGCCCGAGCTCAGCGACGTGGTGCTCCGGGGCTGACGGTCACCGCGATCTCACGACCGTATCCCCAGCCCGGGGCGAGCGGGAGGCTGTCACCGCTCCAGAAGCGGCCGGGGTCGTACCAGCTGGTGTCCCCCGCCGGCAGCAGGATCCCCATCTCCTCCAGCGTGGCTCCGACGACCTCGGCACAGTACGCCGCCTCGAGACGTCGGGCCGGCCCCCGCGCGAAAGCGGGCCCGCGTGCCCCGGCCCCGTCTGCTTCCGCGGGCACGGCGGAGGCAGCCGCCTGTGTCCGCGAACGCCGAAACTCCGGCAGCGGAGAACAGCCCCGGCGACCGTCGGGACTGCCTGCGTCGGCGTCGTCCCTCTCTCCGGGTTTCCTCCCGCCTTGTTCGGCGCGGCCGCCAACCCCCTCCTCGGCGCCGACGTCCCCGCTCCTCCCGGCTGCCCACCTGCCCCGTGCCCATCGCGCGGCAAGGCGTCCTGTCGACGGAAAAGACACGCCGTTCAGCCGGGCGATCGACTCGAGCAACGCGTCCTCCTGCCCGGGGCCGACCTCCGGACTGATCTGCCGGAACCACGCCCGCTGACCGTACGGGCCGGCCCACTGGCGAACCGCGGCCTCGAGGTCGTGCAGCTGAACACCCCGCTGGCGACGCCCCGTCCACACATCGGGCAGCGCCCGGCCCATCTCCGCGTGCCACATCAGGGGCGGCATGTCCTCCAGCACCACCGCGATCCCGACGTGGTTCACAGGCGCGTTGGTCAGTGTCTGGATGAGCCTGTCGGCGGTCGAGCGGCCACGGAACACCCACAGGTCCCCGGTCCTCGTCCGTTCGGTGGCGGCCGCCAGGGGCACGGTGTCGACGGTCATGATGAGATCCTGCCAGGCGGTTGCCATTCTCCGCCTACAGTTGTCGCATGGCTCCTCGTGGACGGCAGTGGCTCAAGGTGGTCGGCGCGGCGGGCATGGCCGGAGTCGCCGCAACCGGAATCCTCGCGGCACGCTCCGAACGGCGGCGTCGCGCCTACGAGCCGGACGAGATCCGCGAACGGCTCCACGAACGCTACGCACGGGTTCAATCCCGCCGGGAGAGCGGCGCCGACTGACCACCGCGCGAGGGGCTATATCCTTGCGGGCACCATGTCCTCGTCTTCCGCGCCCTCCCCTGAGCTCCGCCGGGCCCGCCACGAGCTGCTCGTCCGCCTCGACGAGGTCGGCACCCTCGACGCCCACCGGCTCCGGCCCCGGATCCGGCGGGCCCGCGCAGACCAACTGGACGAGCTCTCCGAGCGCGTCGACAAGGCAGCCGAGTGGCTCCGGCGTCGGGCTGACTCGATCCCGATCCCCGAGTACCCCGGGCAGCTGCCGGTCAGCACGCGCAAGAACGAGATCGCAGAGGCCATCCGCGGCAACCAGGTGGTGGTGATCGCCGGCGAGACCGGCTCGGGTAAGACCACGCAGATCCCCAAAATCTGCCTCGAACTGGGCCGCGGTGTCCGCGGGATGATCGGTCACACACAGCCGCGCCGGCTCGCCGCCCGGTCGGTCGCCGAGCGCATCGCCGAGGAGCTGGGTGTGCAGATCGGCGGTCTCGTCGGCTCCGCTGTGCGCTTCGACGACCGCACGAGCCCGCAAACCGCGGTCAAGCTGATGACCGACGGCGTGCTGCTCGCCGAGATCCGCCGCGACCGGCTGTTGCGCGCCTACGACACGATCATCATCGACGAGGCGCACGAGCGCAGCCTCAACATCGACTTCCTGCTCGGCTACCTCAAGCAGATCCTGCCGAAGCGCCCCGACCTCAAGCTCATCATCACCTCCGCGACGATCGACCCCGAGCGGTTCGCCCGCCATTTCGCCGACGCCGGGGGTCGGCCCGCGCCGGTCATCGAGGTCTCCGGCCGTACCTACCCCGTCGAGATCCGCTACCGCCCTCTACAGGTGGAGCAGGGCGACAGGGTGATCGATCTCGACCCACTGGACGGGCTGGCTGACGCGGTCTCCGAACTGCTCCGGGAGGACGACGGCGACGTCCTGGTGTTCCTCTCCGGCGAGCGCGAGATCCGCGACGCCGAGGAGGTGCTGCGCGGACGTCGGTTCAAGAACACCGAGATCTTCCCGCTGTTCGCCCGACTCACCGCGGCCGAGCAGCAGAAGGCCTTCCGCGCCCATTCGACGCGCCGGGTGGTGCTCTCGACCAACATCGCCGAGACATCCGTCACCGTGCCGGGCATCCGCTACGTCGTGGACACAGGCCTGGCCAGGATCTCCCGCTACTCCACCCGCACCAAAGTCCAGCGGCTGCCCATCGAGCCGGTATCGCAGGCTTCCGCCGCCCAGCGCGCCGGTCGCTGTGGCCGTGTCGCGGACGGGATCTGCATCCGCATGTACTCGGAAGACGACTTCGAATCCCGGCCCGAGTTCACCGACCCGGAGATCCTCCGGACCAACCTGGCGTCGGTGATCCTGTCCATGGCCGACCTCGACCTGGGGCCGGTGGATGACTTCCCGTTCGTGGAGCCACCGGACCGCAGGTCCGTCCGGGACGGGATGACGCTGCTCACCGAACTGGGCGCCCTACGCATCGACGACGACGAGCGGCCTCATCTGACGAAGGTCGGCCGCGAGATGGCGGTCCTCCCCCTCGATCCGCGCCTGGCCAGGATGGTCGTGGAAGGCCACCGGAACGGGTCTCTCGGCGACATCCTCGTCGTGGTGGCGGCGCTCACGGTACAGGACGTGCGCGAGAGACCGGCCGAGGAACGGGACAAGGCGGATCAGTTGCACCGCCGGTTCGCGGACAAGAGCTCGGACTTCCTCGGCTACCTCAATCTGTGGCGCTACATCACCGAGCAGCGGCGCGAGCTGTCCGGCAGTGCGTTCCGCAGGATGTGCAAGGCCGAGTACCTACACTGGCTGCGCATCCGTGAGTGGCAGGACCTCACCGCCCAACTGCGGAGCATGTGCCGAGAACAGGGCTGGCACCCGCCGTCCGAGCACGCCGTCGAGGACGATCTCCACAAGGCGATCCTGGCGGGACTACTCACCAATGTGGGAGTGCGCGACGAGGACACACGCGAGTTCCGCGGCACCCGCGGGATCCGGTTCCAGGTGTTCCCGGGCTCGGACCTGGCCAGGAAGCCGCCCCGCTGGGTGATGGCATCCGAACTGGTCGAGACCTCTCGGCTCTGGGCGCGAGATGTGGCGCGAATCGATCCGGCATGGATCGAGCAGTTGGGAGAGCACCTGGTGCGCTCGCAGTACTCCGAACCCCACTGGTCCGACGCCCAGGGCGCCGCCATGACATACGAGAAGGTACTCCTGCTCGGCTTAACGGTAGTAGAGGCGCGGCGGATCCTGCTCTCGCGGGTCGATGCACCGTTGGCGCGGGAGATGTTCGTGCGCCACGGGATCGTCGAGGGCAGATGGACGACGCGGGTCCCGGCGATCATCGACAACGCACGGGCTGTCGAGCAGGCCCGCGAGCTGGAAACCCGTAGCCGTCGGCGTGACCTCGTGATCGACGACGAGGCGCTGGCCGGGTTCTACCTCGAGCGCCTTCCCGCGGACATCACCTCCGGTCGGCACCTCGAATCATGGTGGAAGAAGAAGGGCCACCGCGATCCCGCTGCGCTGCGCCTGACCGACGAGGACATCCGCACCGCGGAGAAGGCGCCGGATGCCGCCGCCTTTCCGCCGTTCTGGCAACAGGGTGAACGTCGCTTCGAACTGCACTACGAGTTCGAACCCGGTGGCGCCGCGGACGGGATCACCATCCGTATCCCGCTCCCGCAGCTCAGTTCCGTGACCGCAGCGGGGTTCGAGTGGCTCGTCCCGGGGTTGCGCGAGGAGCTCTACACCGAGATGCTGCGGACGCTGCCCAAGTACCTACGGCGGATGTGTTCGCCACCGGCCGAGTACGCCGGTCTGCTGCTCGCCGATGTGAAACCTCGCTCGGCCCCTCTGCCCGTCGCGTTGGCGGAGGCGCTGTCGACCCGGATCGGGACCACCGTGGATCCGAGAGAGTTCCGACCGGAGCAGTTACCTGATCATCTGCGTGTCAGGTTCGAGGTCGTCGACGGCGACACGGTGGTCGACGCGGGGACCGACCTCAGAGCACTGCGTTCCAGACTCACCGACAAGGTCCGTTCCACCCTCAATCGACGGCTGATCCCCGACGACGGGCCGCACCGCGAATGGACTGCCGACACGATCGGTGATCTGCCTCGCTCGGTGACGGGGTCGGTGGACGGCGTCGAGGTGACCGTCTATCCCGCCCTGCGGATCGCGACAGACGGCATCCACCGGGTCGCGTGCACCACCGAGGAAGAGCGCCGGGCGACCCAGACCAAGGCCGTCCTGTCCTTGATGACCGCTGATCTCGTCGCACCGTCGTCGATCCTCCGGGGGCGCCCGGTCGAGCAACGTCTCGCCCTCAGCCAGTATCCGTACGGCGGCATCGATGCTCTGGTCTCGGATGCCTCTCTCGCCGTGTGCGCCAGACTGATCGCGAGCCGACAGGGCGCGCCGGTACTCGAGGCCGCTGATTTCCTGGAACTACGTGCCACCGCGCGGGCCGAGGTGCCGGGGGCTGTCGCCACCTCCATCTCGACCGTCGTGACAGCGTTGGTCCAGGCTCAGCAGGTCTCGGCACGCCTGGCGGAGTCTCCGCCCACGCTCGCTGACACTGTTCGTCCCTCTCTGGAGTACCTGACCGGAAAAGGGTTCCTGGCCCGGCATCCCGCGTCCGTGCTGCCGCATCTGGAGCGCCATGTCCGAGCCGTGTCGATGCGCCTGGATCTGGCGGAGAAGGCGCCGGGGCGCCACGCCGAACTGTCGGCACGGGTTGCCCGCTCGGAATCCACGGTCGAGGAGGCATGTGCTGTGCTTCGCGCGCGGCCGGGCGGCGCCAGAGCGATCCGTGACCTGCGGTGGATGCTGGCGGAATACCGGGTCGGGCTGTTCGCGCAGTCGCTCGGTACGGCCCAGTCGGTATCGCCGGAGCGGATCGGCAAGGCTGTCCGTACCGCACTGTCCCAGAAGTCCTCGCGTTGAGCCGGCCGGCTACCGAGTGTCGCGGCGCTCTTTGAGAGCGATGATCTCTCGTTCGAAATCGTCCGCCGAACTGAACTGCTTGTATACGGAGGCAAACCTCAGATACGCGACTTCGTCCAAGTCCTGCAGCGGCCCCAGGATGGCGAGTCCGATCTCGTGCGCAGGGACCTCGGAGGCGCCTCGTGCGCGGACCGCGTCCTCGACCTGCTGCGCGAGCCTGCGGAGTGCGGCTTCCTCCACAGACCTCCCCTGGCATGCACGGCGCACGCCTCTGACCACTTTGTCGCGGCTGAAGGACTCGGTCACTCCATTGCGTTTGAGGACCGTCAGCAGAGGCGTCTCGAGAGTGGTGAACCTGTGCCCGCATTCCGAACACTCGCGACGGCGTCTGATCGCCTGCCCCTCGTCGACGGACCGGGAATCGATCACCCGGGAGTCCTCGTTGTGGCACGTCGGGCAGTACATTCCCGTTCCGCCCTTCATTGACCGGATCTCACGCCCTCAGGTGAACTGCTCACCGGGACGGAGACGGACCATGTGCCGTCTCTACTCCAGTCTAAGAGGCCGACCACCCGATCACGCGTAGGCGGGCCCGCCGAGGAAGGCCAGCGCCAGGAGCATCGCGATCCCGAAAAGGACTCCACAGACGACCAGCGCCCACGTCGGCACGTCATCCACCACTCCCACGGGCGCCGTCGCCGGCGCCTGCACGTCGCACGCGCGCACAGACCCCGCCGATCGGACCACGATCCGACGACCGGGCACGACCGGGGCAGCAGAAGTCGAACGACCGCTCGCCGGTGATCGGTCGAATGCCACACCCCGGCGCTGCACTGACCGGCGTGCCGATACCGGCCGCGCGCGATCCGTGCTCACAGCCCCACCGGCACGTCGGCCCTTCGAACGGACCACCGGCCGGGTGCGTGAGGCGCCGGACGGCAGAGCCGACGCCGGCCGCCCGCCCCGGCCCCCCGAGTCCCGGACCGGGACGACGCCGTGTTCCCCTGCGCAGACCTCGGTCCAGCTCCGCGTGAGGTGCGCGTGCGACTGAAGCTCCTGAACGGACATGGCCACTCCCTACTCGACAGACTGTGCGACACGGAATCGCACGCTTGTGTGTGTTGCCCGAAACACCTGTTCGAACTCGAACACTGCCTAGAGTTGTATCACGCGACTCCGACACAGTCACCACCCGAGCGCGAATTTCTTCGAACAGGTGTGTGGCGCTTCGTTCCCGGCCCGTCTAGGGTGTAGACAAAGAGAGACGTCGAACATCCATTCGCCGAAGGGACATCGCGATGCCGAAACCGGACTTCGAGGCGCTCACGCCTCGTCAGAAGAGCGTGCTGCTACATATCCACGACACGGTGAAAGACCGTGGATATCCGCCCAGCATCCGGGAGATCGGCGATGCGGTGGGACTGCAGTCCACCTCCTCCGTCGCGCATCAGCTCCGGACCCTCGAGAAGAAGGGCTTCCTGACCCGGGATCCCCACAAGCCGCGGGCGGTCGACGTGCATGGCGTCCCGGGCCAGAAGTCGCGGGGTCGGCGCGCACCCACCCCGCCTCAGGGGCGCCCGTCCGGGGCAACGGAAGCGGTCTATGTTCCCGTGCTGGGGCGCATCGCCGCCGGGGGGCCGATTCTGGCTGAACAGGCGGTCGACGAAGTGTTCCCGCTACCTGCGGACCTGGTGGGGTCGGGGGAGTTGTTCATGCTCAAGGTGGTCGGCGAGTCGATGATCGACGCCGCGATCTGTGACGGCGACTATGTGGTGGTCCGTCAGCAGAACGTGGCCGACAACGGCGAGATCGTGGCCGCGATGATCGACGGGGAGGCCACGGTCAAGACCTTCCGTAAGGACGAGACGGGCGTCTGGCTACTTCCCCATAATCCCGCGTTCAGCCCCATTCCCGGCGAGCATGCGACGGTGCTCGGCAAGGTTGTCACGGTCTTCCGCAAGATGTGACGTTCACGAGAAGTCCCCAGTCCGGCCCGCGCCGCCTGCTCCCGGAACCCGGGCTCAGGCGGCGCCGCCGTGTGTGCCGTCGGCCAGGAACTCGGACACCTCGCCGGCCACCGACTGGGGCAGCCGCACCGTGATCCTCGTGCCCTCCTGCGTGTGCGCCTCAGCGAGAACCGCGCCCTCCGCGTGCACCCGGGAGATCACCTCACCCCGCCGGTAGGGCACGAGTAGCGTGACCTCAGTGTCACCGGAGGCAATGATGTCCATGATCGCCTCGAGGAGCTCGTCCATCCCCTCCCCCGTCGCGGCGGACACGAACACGCCGTCCGGAACCGCGTGATGCAGCTCGGTCAGCACCAACGGGTCTGCCGCATCGATCTTGTTGATCACGACCAACTCACGGGGCCGCTCGGCGCCCTGCTCCTCGACGACGTCGTTGATCACCCTGCGCACCGCTTCGATCTGGTGCAGCGGCATCGGATCCGAGCCATCGACCACGTGCAGGAGCAGTTCCGAATCGACGACCTCTTCCAGAGTCGATCGGAATGCCTCAACGAGTTGCGTGGGAAGGTGTCGGACGAAGCCCACGGTGTCGGTGAACACGACCGTTCGCCCGTCCGGGAGATCTGCACGCCGGGTCGTGGGGTCCAGGGTGGCGAACAGCGCGTTCTGAACGAGCACCCCGGCTCCGGTGATCCGGTTCAGGAGACTCGATTTACCGGCGTTGGTGTACCCGGCGATCGCGATCGACGGCACCGGGGTGGCACGACGGCGGTGACGCTTGGTGTCGCGAGCCTGCTTCATACCCTTGATCTCGCGTCGCAGCTTCGCCATCCGCTCACGGATCCGGCGGCGGTCGGTTTCGATCTTGGTCTCGCCGGGACCGCGCAGGCCCACCCCACCGTTGCTGCCGGCGCGGCCGCCTGCCTGCCGGGAGAGCGACTCGCCCCAACCCCGCAGCCTGGGAAGCATGTACTCCATCTGGGCCAGCGAGACCTGCGCCTTGCCTTCGCGGCTCGTGGCGTGCTGGGCGAAGATATCCAGGATCAGTGCGGTCCGGTCGATGACCTTGACGTTCACGGCTTTCTCCAGCGAGATCAGCTGGCCCGGGGTCAGCTCACCGTCACAGATCACCGTATCCGCGCCGGTGGCGGCGATCACATCCTTGAGCACGCTCACCTTGCCGGACCCGATGTACGTCGACGCATCGGGCTTGTCCCGGCGCTGGATCAGCGCGTCGCACACCTCGGACCCGGCGGTCTCCGCGAGTTGGGCGAGCTCGGCCATCGCCGCGTCGGCCTGGGCGGACGAGCCCTCGGTCCACACCCCGACGAGCACGACCCGCTCCAGTCGGAGTTGCCGGTACTCGGCATCGTTGACGTCCTGGAGCTCTGTGGACAGACCCGCGACCCGGCGCAGCGAGGAGCGTTCCTCGAGCTGCAGTTCGCCGATGGAGGGGTCGAGATTACGTAGTGGGCGGTCCGCCGCCCCGGATTCGTTAGTCATTCCCGGCCATCATCTCATACCAAGCCCGGTCATGCCGCCGGGCGCCGACCCCGGGATAGACGGAGAACATGCGCTACGACCTCCGGAATGTGCCCTCCGCGACGAGTACCGACGGGCCGGTGAGCGTGGATCCGCTCTCGGTCAGGCCGACGGCGACCTCCCCGCCCGGCACCGTGACGACGACCTCGCCGGCGGTCCGGCCGGCATCCGCGAGCGCGGCCACCGCCGTGGCGACGATTCCGGTCCCACAGGACATCGTCTCGCCCGCCCCACGTTCATGGACCCGCATCGAGACACGGCCCTCCCGCAGGGGAGTCGAGATCTCCACGTTGACCCCCTCCGGAAAGAAGTCCGTGTCGAACCCCGGTTGGCGGTGGAGGGGAAGCGCCGCAAGCGTCTCACCATCGAGCCCGGGCACGACACAGGCGAGGTGGGGATTGCCCATGTCCACCGCGATCCCGGCGAACGTCCGATCCCCGACCTGCACTGACGACAGACCGAGAAGCTCCGGCTGCCCCATATCGACACGGACCACCGCGCGATCTCCGCGGTGTTCGAGGATCCGGGCCGGTCGGGGTCCGGAACGGGTGCCGACCCGGACCTCTCCCGTCTCCGCGCGGCCGGTCGCGACCAGCGCGTGGGCGAACACCCGGACCCCGTTGCCACACATCTCGGCGATGGAGCCATCGGCGTTGCGGTAGTCCATGAACCAGTCCGCCTCGAGCACACCGTCCGGCAGCTCGGACAGGACCGCCTGTTCCACAAGCGCCCCTGCCGTGGCGATCCGCAGGATCCCATCCGCTCCGATACCCGCGCGGCGGTCGCACAGGGCACGCACGAGATCGGAGTCGAGCTCGAGCTCGGCGCGGTCGTCCGGCAGGAGAACGAAATCGTTCATGGTGCCGTGCCCCTTGATGAACGTGATCTCCGCCGGAGCCACCGACCTGTTCTGCGCCATGGGCCGAATCCTACCCAGGGGGCCCGGCGTTCCACACTGTGGAAATGCCAGATGAAGCCGTCAGAGGCGCCAACTAGAGTCGGAGCCGAGAACGATCCCCTAACAGGAGGAGAGCATCGATGTCCGATCGCATCACCGTCGGCGGTATCCAGGTCGACAAGGTCCTGTACGACTTCGTCAATTCGCAGGCGATCCCGGGTACCGGGGTCGACCCCGACGAGTTCTGGGCCGGCGCGGCGGCGATCTTCACCGACCTCGCGCCTCGTAACCGGGAACTTCTGGGGGTGCGCGACGAACTGCAGTCGAAGATCGACGCGTGGCATCAGGAGAACCCGGCCCCGATCGATCCCGCCGCGTATAAGACGTTCCTCCGGGAGATCGGGTACCTCGTCCCCGCGCCCGAGTCCGTCTCGGTGAAGACCGCAGGCGTCGACGAGGAGATCGCGACGATCGCCGGCCCGCAGCTCGTGGTGCCGATCACCAACGCGCGCTTCGCGATCAACGCCGGCAACGCGCGGTGGGGTTCGCTCTATGATGCCCTCTACGGCACCGACGCCATTCCGGAGTCCGATGGCGCGGAGCAGGGCAGCTCCTACAACAAGGTGCGCGGCGACAAGGTCATCGAGTGGGCCCGCGAGTTCCTCGACGACGCGGCCCCGCTCGAGACCGGCAGCCATGTCGGCTCCACCGGCTACGCGGTCGTCGACGGCGCTCTGCAGGTCACGGTCGCCGACGGCTCGACCACCGGACTCCGGGACGCCGCTCAGCTCGTGGGCTATCTCGGCGATGCCGGGTCGCCGTCGTCGGTTCTCCTGCGCAACAACGGTCTCCACATCGACATCGAGATCGATGCGGATTCCCCGATCGGCTCGACCGATGCCGCCGGCGTGAAGGACGTCGCCCTGGAATCCGCGGTCACCACCATCATGGACTTCGAGGATTCGGTCGCCGCGGTGGACGCCGAGGACAAGACCCTCGGGTACCGCAACTGGCTGGGGCTGATGAAGGGCGATCTGTCCGAAGAGATCTCCAAGGGCGGCAAGACCTTCACCCGTGTCCTCAACGACGACCGGGTGTTCACCTCGCCGGACGGCACCGGCGAGGTGCGCCTGCACGGCCGTTCCCTGCTCTTCGTCCGCAACGTCGGACACCTCATGACCAACCCGGCTGTCCTGGACACCGAGGGCAACGAGCTCCCCGAGGGCATCCTCGACGCGCTCGTCACCGCTCTCGCCGGTATCCACGGCATCGCCGAGGGCAACGAGCGTGGCAACAGCCGTTCCGGCTCGATCTACATCGTCAAGCCCAAGCAGCACGGCCCTGCCGAGGTCGCGTTCACCAGCGAGCTGTTCGGCCGTGTCGAGAAGCTCCTGGGCCTTCCGGCCAACACGCTCAAGGTCGGCATCATGGACGAGGAGCGCCGCACCTCGGTCAACCTCGCGGCGTGCATCGCCGAGGCCACCGAGCGCGTCGTGTTCATCAACACCGGCTTTCTCGACCGCACCGGCGACGAGATCCACACCTCCATGGAGGCCGGCCCGATGATCCGCAAGGCGGAGATGAAGTCCGCGCTGTGGATGAGCGCCTACGAGGATTTCAACGTCGACACCGGCCTGGCGTGCGGTCTCCGCGGTCGCGCCCAGATCGGTAAGGGGATGTGGGCCAAGACCGACCTCATGGCCGAGATGCTCGCCGAGAAGATCGGCCAGCCCGAGGCCGGGGCCAACACCGCCTGGGTCCCGTCGCCGACGGGTGCGACCCTGCACGCCACGCACTACCACCGCGTGAACGTGATGACGCGCCAGGAGGAGCTCCTGGCCGGCGGCCCGCGCGCCTCGGTGGACGAGATCCTCACGGTGCCGCTGGCGCCCAGCACGGACTGGACCGACGCGGAGAAGAAGGAGGAGGTCGACAACTCCTGCCAGACGATCCTCGGCTACGTGGTGCGCTGGGTCGAGCAGGGCATCGGCGTCTCCAAGGTTCCGGACATCCACGATGTCAATCTCATGGAGGACCGCGCCACGCTGCGCATCTCCTCGCAGTTGCTGGCCAACTGGATCCGCCACGGGATCGTCTCCGCCGAGTTCGTCGAGGACTCCCTGCGCCGCATGGCCGAGATCGTCGACGGCCAGAATGCCGGCGACGACGCGTACCGGAACATGGCTCCGAACGTCGAGGAGTCCATCGCCTGGCAGGCCGCCCGTGAGCTCGTCCTCGAGGGCACAACGCAGCCCTCGGGCTACACCGAGCCGATCCTGCACCGGCGCCGCCGCGAGTTCAAGGCCGCCAACGGTCAGTGATCGCCGGGGCCGGTGACCACCACGGCCCCGCGCGATCGGCGATCCACGCGTGACGAGAGCCGGCAGTCCACCCGGGTGGACTGCCGGCTCTCGTCGTCAGGTCACGTGTTCAGCCCGGCCACCGCCGCACGCAGGATCCCCACAGCGGCGTCCCTGCGATCGGAGGTGAACCGCGCCTCGGGGCCGGATGCGGACACCGCGAACGAGGCGGCGCCCTCCCCCACGGCTATCGCCACGCAGCGCACCCCCTCCTCCTGCTCGGATTCGTCGGTCGCGAAACCCGAGCGACGGATCCGGTCGAGCTCGGCGATCAGCGCGTCGGGGCGGACGATCGTCGTCGAGGTGTAGCGACGCATACCGGCCCGACCGAGCATCGCGCGGACCTCGTCGTCGTCGTCGCCCGCCACCAGCGCCTTCCCCACGGCGGTGCAGTGGACCTCCACCCTGCGCCCCACCTCGGTGAACATCCGCATCGAGTGCGGGGAGGGCACCTGGGCGAGATACACCACACCGTCCCCCTCGCGGACGGCCATGTTCGCGGTCTCGCCGGTCCCTGCCACGATTGCCCGCAGAACCGGCTCGGCCCATTCCAGGGTCGCGCGCCGGGCGGCGTCGCCGACCCGCTGAAGGCGGGGGCCCAACAGGTAGTCGCGCCGCGCGTCACGGCGCAGGTGTCCACTCTCGGCGAGCGTGCCGCACAGGCGGTGGACCGTCGCGGCGGCCAGGCCGGTGTCGGCGACCAGGTCGCCGAGGGACGCGCGCCCCCCGCGCAGTGCGAGGGCGTCCAGCAACGCGAAGGTGCGATCCACGGACTGGACGCGGGACCTGCCCGCACCGGGCTCGCTCATCGTCGGGCCTCCTCGAGAGTCTCCAGGGCGGCGCGCAACGGTCCGCCGGGGCGCGCCTGCCCGCCAAGGGTGTCGGTGTCGATCCAGTGGATCCGGTGGTCACGGCCAAACCACGAGCGCTGTCGCCGGACGTAGCGGCGCGTGCCGATGAACGTGCGCTCCTCCGCGCAGGCGACCCCGGCTTCGTCGATGCCCAGGTCGTCGTCCATCTCGTCGAGAACCTGCGCGTAGCCGATTGCGCGACGCGCGGTGACGCCGTCCCGCAGGCCCACGCCGACCAGCCCGCGCACCTCGTCGACCAGTCCGTTGGCGAACATCGCGGCCGTGCGCGCTGCCAGTCGCTCGTCCAACTCGGGCAACCCGCACCGCAATCCGAGGATCCGGGTCCCCCACCGGGGCTCGCCGATGGTCGGGCGGGAGGCCGAGAACGGGCGCCCGGTGATCTCCACGACCTCCATCGCCCGGACGGTGCGGCGCGGGTCGGTCGGCAGGATGGTGCGGGCCGCCTCGGGGTCGATACGTGACAGTTCTGCGTGCAGCGCGGCCACCCCGATCTCCTCGAGCCGGCGCTCGTACCGCGCCCGCACCCGCGGATCGGTGTCGGGGATGGACCAGCCGTCGATCAGCGCCTGCAGGTACATCATCGAGCCACCGCACAGGATCGGCACGTTCCCCCGCCCGCGGATCTCGGAGATCTCCCGCTCGGCCTCATCGCGGAAATCGGCGACGCTGGCGGTCTCGGTCACGTCGAGGACGTCGAAGCGGTGGTGCGGGATCCCCCGGCGCTTGTCCGGGGGGAGCTTGGCCGTGCCGATGTCCATACCGCGGTACTGCTGCATGGCGTCGCAGTTGATGACTTCACCGCCGAGGGTCTCGGCCAGCCCCAGGGCGATCTCCGATTTACCGGTGCCGGTGGCACCCACCACCGCGATCGGGGTCGTGTCGGTCACTGCGGGCCCCCGTCGTAGGCCGCGCATCCCGTGGCAGACGAGCCGGCGGCGGACGTCGCACGGGGCGGGATCGGTTCCCACCGCGCGGCGTGATAGCCGACGCCGAACGGTGCCCACGAGACCGTGTCGACCGCTGTGCGGTCCCCGATGAGCTCGGCGAGGGCCAACCAGGACGGGCGGCTCCACCACCCCACCTCGGCCGCCGAGGCCGGCCCGGGGTCCGGGAGGGCGCCACCGTCGCGCAGCCACGCGGTGAGTGCGGCGTCGAGAGCCACCCCGCGCGGGTCCTCCGGAACGGGCGCGCGCGGGGTCAACGAGGCGGGGCCATCCGCGACGACGACGAGAGCGTCGCCGTCGGACACCTTCACCGGTGTCGAGTTCGCGATCCGACCCTGCTCATCCACCGCCTCGAACGTCCGCGGTAGCCCAGAGCCCGCCCGGTCGAGCATCCACCACGCGATCAATGCCGCATCGGGCACGCTCCCCCGTGGGGCGGACGGGGCGCTCGGACGTCCGACTCGAACGTCGGCACCCCACCGTCGCAGGGACGAGCTGACGTCCTGCACGGCCCTGCGCTGCGGGTCGGTGCCCACCACCACGACACGTGACGCTGAGCCGGACGCCCGCCGGAGCTGTTCGCACAGCAACTCGACCTCGCGGGTGCTCTCCGCGGCTGCTGCGCCGGACAGCTCGGGCACCAGCACCGGTGCACCGGGGATCAGGACGACGGGACTGCTCACATCAGGGAACCCTACTGTTCCCGCGGGGAGGGTCTTCCGATGCCACACGGGGGCGCGTGGCCGGGCGTCCCCGCGGCCCGCCTCTCCGGCGGAGTCGGCCGACTATCCGGCGCCACGTACAGATACAGCCGACGAACGTGGCTGCGTTGGTACACACTAGGAGGGTGTCGGCCCGGTAGCGGGACGGCGAGGCGATGACCGGGATGTCAGCCCGGCGACGGTGCCGTGATACGCGGCAGAAGGAAACGAGGACCACATGAGCGACCAGTCACCCACCGCCGCGAGCGGTCAGGAGTCCGGAGGGACGTCGCCGACCCCCGGGCCCGGGCCCCGTCCCGGGCCGCGCCCGGGAGCCCCCTCCCCCGCCGCGATGGCCCGGAAGACCACGCCGAGCCCGGCCCCGGCAGCGGAAGCCAAGGCCACCCGCGCGTCCGACCCCGCCGAGTGGGGTCGGGTCGATGAATCGGGCGCGGTGTTCGTCAGGACCGCTGACGGTGAACGTCAGGTCGGCTCGTGGCAGGCGGGAGTTCCGGCCGAAGGGCTGGCCCACTTCGGGCTTCGTTTCGATGATCTCGCCGCCGAGGTCTCCCTCCTCGAGACCCGCCTGGACACGCATCCCCAGGACGCCCGGAAGACTCGCGCGTCCGCTGAGGCCCTGGCCCAACAGATCCCCACCGCCGCCGCGGTGGGCGACCTGGACTCACTCGCGGTGCGGGTGGCCGCCGTGGTCGAACGTTCGGGTGAGGTCGAGGCCCGGGCTCGTCAGCGCAAGGACGAGCAGCGCTCCGCGGCAATCGCCCGCAAGGAGGAACTGGCGTCCGAGGCCGAGGAGATCGGCGCGTCGTCGACTCAGTGGAAGGCGGCCGGCGACCGGCTCCGGGAGATCCTGGACGAGTGGAAGACGATCCGTGGTATCGACCGGAAGACCGACGACGCATTGTGGAAGCGGTTCTCCAAGGCGCGCGAGGCATTCAACCGTCGCCGCGGTTCCCACTTCGCCGAACTCGATCGCAACAGGGCATCGGTGAAGCGGGTCAAGGAAGAACTGGTCGAACGAGCCGAGGCCATGTCCGGCTCCACCGAATGGAACGACACCGCCACCTCGTACCGGCGGCTCATGGACGAATGGAAGGCGGCCGGCCGGGCACCGCGTGAGGCGGACGATGCCCTGTGGAAGCGCTTCAAGGCAGCGCAGGACACCTTCTTCGACGCCCGGCACGCCGCCGCCGCCGAACGCGATGCGGAGTTCGAGGTGAACGCCGAGGCCAAGGAGGCTCTCCTCGAGGAGTACGAGGGTCGGATCAAGCCCGGCACCGACCTGGCCGCCGCCCGCACGACCCTGCGCGAACTGCAGTCGCGTTGGGAGGAGATCGGGAAGGTTCCCCGCGATCGGATGGGTCCGCTCGAGAACCGGATCCGGGCGATCGAGAAGTCGGTTTCGGAGGCCGCCGACACCGAGTGGCGTCGCACCGATCCGGAGGCCAAAGCCCGCGCGGGGCAGTTCTGGGACCGGGTCCGCGACTTCGAGGACCAGGCCGAGAAGGCCGAAGCCGCGGGCAAGAGCAAGGACGCCGACAAGGCACGCTCCCAGGCCGCCCAGTGGCGGGAGTGGGCGGAGGCCGCGGAGAACGCCGTCGACACGCGCTGACCGGGTCAGCGATACGCGCCGGCCGATGACGACGGGGGCGGGGTGCCTGGAACCCCGCCCCCGTCGTCATGTCTGCCCAGATCAGATCAGAGGCCGTCCCCGCTGCGCGCGTTCTCTTCCAACTGGCGCTGCTCGGGGGTGCGCGTCCAGAGCACGCCGGCGAGAGTTCCGATGAGCAGGAACAGCAGGATCTCACTCAGGTACATTCCGATACCCGGGCCTCCGAAACCCTGGAAATCCGGGTCGGGCCCGCGTCCGGACTGACGGAGCCAGATCGCCAGGATTCCGTAGACCGCTGACACGCAGGTGGCACTCCAAGCGACTCCGGCCGCCCACCACTTCTGGGTGAGGATCATGAGTGCGCCGAACCCGATCGTGCCCACGGAATACAACAGCACGAAGATGTGCGAGGGCAACGAGGTCGACTGATCGGCGGCCGCGTCGGTGAAGAACAGCACGTCGATACCGCGCACCCCGTCACTGTGCGGAAGGAGAAGCACCGCGGCGAGGATGACGATGAGCACCGTGGACACGAGGTAGGCCCGGCCGATCACGAGCGTCCGGCCGAGCACCCGGTCCTTGCGGCGCATCTCTGATTCCGCGTTTCGGGTTACTTCCATGATCCCGGCGATGGGATCGGGGCGGTCCGCGTTACTCACGTGGGGCATCCCTTCTCAATGACGTCGTCGACCGCGACGTCTCGACGCAATGTGGGCAGTCCGAGGCCGACGCCGATCGGCGGGGTCTCGGGCTTCTCCCCCGCCTCGTGCCGGTCGCCGGCGCGGGTGGCGCGGTAGCTGAGCACGCCGTCGTCGGCGAGCAGGTGGTGTGGGGCCGCAGCCGTGACCCGCGTGGTGATCACGTCACCCGGGCGGACGCGATCCGCGTAGTCACCGGTCGGCGCGAAGTGCACGAGTCTGCCGTCGCGCGCTCGCCCCGTCATCCGCGCGGTGGCGGCATCCTTGCGTCCCTCGTCGGCGGTGACGAGGACCTCCACCACCCGGCCGACGCGGGCCTGGTTCTCCTCCAGCGTGATCCGCTCCTGGAGTTCGATGAGTCGCTCGTACCGCTCCTGGACGACGGCCTTGGGGATCTGGTCCTCCATGGTGGCGGCCGGGGTGCCCGGGCGCGGAGAATACTGGAAGGTGAACGCGCTGGAGAATCGCGCCTTCTCGACCACGTCCAGCGTCGCCTGGAAGTCATCCTCGGTCTCCCCGGGGAAGCCCACGATGATATCGGTGGTGATCGCGGCGTCCGGCATCGCGACGCGGACCCGGTCCAGGATGCCGAGGAACTTCTCCGAGCGGTACGACCGTCGCATCGCGCGCAGTACGCGGTCGGAACCGGACTGCAGGGGCATGTGCAGCTGCGGGCACACGGTAGGAGTGGACGCCATCGCCTCGATCACATCGTCTGTGAACTCGGCAGGGTGCGGCGAGGTGAATCGAATTCGTTCGATCCCCTCGATCCGACCGGCGGCGCGAAGCAACTTCGCGAATGCGCCCTTGTCCGAGGGCTCATCCGGGTCGTGGAACGACCTGCCGTAGGCGTTGACGTTCTGGCCGAGGAGGGTCACCTCGATGACCCCCTCGTCGGCGAGGGCCTGGACCTCGGCGAGGACCTCGCCCGGCCGGCGGTCAACCTCTTTGCCACGTAGCGAGGGAACGATGCAGAACGTGCACGTGTTGTTGCAGCCGACGGACACCGACACCCAGCCCGCATAGGCCGAATCACGGGTCGCTGGCAGAGTCGAGGGAAAGTGCTGAAGAGACTCGGCGATCTCGACCTCGGCGCGCTCGTTGTGCCTCGAACGCTCGAGCAGGGTCGCCAAGTGGCCGAGGTTGTGGGTGCCGAACACCACGTCCACCCAGGGCGCCCGCGAGACGACGACGTCCTTGTCCTTCTGCGCCAGACACCCGCCGACGGCGATCTGCAGGCGCGGGTTGGCGTCCTTCCACGGGCGCAGATGCCCCAGCGTTCCGTAGAGTCGGTTGTCGGCGTTCTCACGCACCGCGCAGGTGTTGAAGACCACGAGGTCCGGAAGGGCGCCGGTCACCGGGTCGGCCTCCCCCTCGAAGGGGATATAGCCCGCCTCTTCCAGGACCCCGGACATCCGTTCGGAGTCATGGACGTTCATCTGGCATCCGAAGGTGCGCACCTGGTAGGTCCGCTGATCGGCGCCGTCCACCGGGGCGTCCCCGGGCGCCTGCTGCAGGTCGGTCACGAGAGAATCCACGCAGGCCAGGGTACTCAGGACGAAGCGTGGGCCGCCAACTCGGCATCCACCACGGCCATGGCCAGCCCCGTGGGATAGCCCCGCCGGGCGAGGAACGACACGAGTCGACGCCGTTCCCCGGCGCGAGCCGCTCCGCTGGCCGCGCCGGCAGGGCGTCTCGACAAACGAGCGCGCACGAGTTCCGTGGCCTGCAGACGTTCATCGGAATCGTCTATATCGGCCACCGCGTCGGCGATGTGGGCCTCCGCGACGCCCTTGTCCCGGAGCTCGCGTTCCAGGGCGCCGCGGGCTCGACCCCGCCGCCGCCGACGACCCCGCACCCATTCCGCAGCGAACTCCGCGTCGTCGATCAAGCCCCACACCCGGATGCGGTCGATCGCCTCGTCGATCGCCTCTGCCGGGTGTTCCTTCTCGGCCAGACGCCCACGTAGCTCATGCTCACTACGTGGCCGGTAGCGGAGTAACCGCAGTGCCGCCGTTGCCGCCTCGTGCGCCTCCGGAGCGAGCGGAGGCAGGTCCGACGATCCCGACGGACGGGCTTCGACCGCCGCTATTGCCGCCCGGAGCTCATCCGCATCGAGCTCCGGGCGCTGACCGGTCGCGCGCTGCCCTTCCGGGCGCGTCCGATCCATCGGCATCAGAACTCGACGGGCACCACGTCGATCGGGGCGTCCTCGTCGGACTCCGCCTCGATCTCCGCGATCTCGGCCCCCGCTCCGATGTTGAGCTTGTCCAGGATCTTGCGCTCGATCTCGTCCCGGACGGCCGGGTTCTCCTTGAGGTAGCGGCGGGCATTCTCCTTACCCTGCCCCAGCTGGTCCTGACCGTAGGTGAACCAGGAACCGGACTTCTTGATGAAGCCGTTCTCCACGCCCATGTCGATGAGCGAGCCCTCGCGGCTGATGCCCTCGCCGTAGACGATGTCGAACTCGGCGATCTTGAAGGGCGGCGCAACCTTGTTCTTGACGACCTTGACCTTGGTGCGGTTACCGACCGCGTCCGCCCCGTCCTTCAGCGTCTCGATGCGACGCACGTCCAGCCGCACCGAGGCGTAGAACTTGAGCGCCTTACCACCGGTGGTGGTCTCGGGCGAGCCGAACATCACGCCGATCTTCTCGCGAAGCTGGTTGATGAACACCGCGGTGGTCCCGGTGTTGTGCAGGGCGCCCGTCATCTTTCGCAGGGCCTGACTCATGAGGCGGGCCTGGAGTCCGACGTGACTGTCGCCCATCTCGCCCTCGATCTCCGCGCGCGGCACGAGCGCCGCAACGGAGTCGATCACCAGGATGTCGATGGCTCCGGACTTGACGAGCATGTCCGCGATCTCGAGCGCCTGCTCGCCGGTATCCGGCTGAGAGACGATGAGGTTGTCCGTATCCACGCCGAGCTTGCGTGCGTACTCCGGATCGAGTGCGTGTTCCGCATCGATGAACGCCGCGATACCACCGGCGGCCTGGGCGTTGGCGACAGCGTGGAGGGCCACGGTGGTCTTACCCGAGGACTCCGGACCGTAGATCTCCACGACACGGCCACGGGGGAATCCGCCGACCCCGAGCGCCACGTCCAGCGACAGTGCGCCGGAGGGGATGACCTGGACCGGCGGCCGATTGTCGTCTCCCAACCGCATGACGGAGCCCTTGCCGTAGGCCTTGTCGATCTGGGCCAGGGCCAGTTCGAGTGCCTGCTCACGATTCTGCGCGGCGCCGGGCTTGCCCGTGCCCGTCTTGGCCTTAGCTGCCATGTGTCTGCTCCGTTCGTGCTCGACCTCCGGCGCCTCGCCGATCGGTCTGTGTGGTTTCACTCGCGGACGTTACGGGCCGGGTACGACACGAAGCGCCATACGAGGCCCGGCGACCGTCTCCTGTGGACTGGTGACGCCCTGTGGACAGCCGGGGCCCGCCGTCATCCGTGTTCCAGTGTAGGGGAACGTCTGTTCGACGTCGAACGACACGCCGTACATATGGCGCTAGCGCAACTGTTCGGGGACGTCGAACTCGTCACAGAGCGCGAGCCAGACCTGCTTGACCGATTGTCCTCCATCGATCGCCTCATGGGCGGTACGGCCACCGCACGCGGCAAGATGGTGCGTCCGCACGAGGTGGTCCGCGCGGAGTTCACCGAAGGCCTCCACCGTTCTGGCGTTGAACTCGGTCAGTGTCACCCGCTGCCCCTCCCTGTTCGGACGACAACGGGCCGCCGGCGAACCCGCCGACGGCCCGTGTGCCTACAGATCACTGCTGTTCGGTCTGCGCCTGCTGCTGGGGCGGTGTGGCCGGCTGCGCTTGGCCCTGTCCGAGCTGACCGGAGGAGCCGCTGCCCTGGCCGAGCTGGCCGCCCTCCGCCTGCATCGACGCCCGGATCTGCTCGAGCCGACTGTGGCCCGCCATCTGCGTGGACGCCTGCTCGATCTCCATCATCCGGCCCTGGACCGAGTTCTGGGCGAGCTCCGCGGAGCCGAGTGCGTTGGCGTAACGCTTCTCGATCTTGTCGCGGACCTGATCGAGGTTCGGGGTGTTACCACCGGACGACAGCTCCGACATCGACTGCAGGGAGGCACTGACCTGCTCCTGCATCTTGGCCTGCTCGAGCTGGCTGAGGAGCTTGGTGCGCTCTGCGACCTTCTGCTGGAGCACCATGGCGTTCTGCTCGACGGCCTTCTTCGCCTGACCGGCGGCCTGAAGAGACTGATCGTGCAGACCCTTGAGGTCCTCCACGTTCTGCTCCGCGGTGACGAGCTGCGCCGCGAACGCCTCGGCGGCGTTCTCGTACTCGGTGGCCTTCTGCACGTCACCGTTCTGACGGGCCTGGTCCGACATCTGCAGCGCCTGACGGGTAGACCCCTGGAGCTTCTCGATGTCCGCGAGTTGCCGGTTCAGTTTCATCTCGAGCTGGCGCTGGTTACCGATGACGGCCGCGGCCTGCTGTGAGAGCTGCTGGTGCTGACGCTGCGCGTCGGCGATGGCCTGCTGGATCTGCACCTTCGGATCGGCGTGTTCGTCGATCTTCGAATCGAACAACGCCATGAGGTAGCGCCATGCCTTGGAAAACGGATTGGCCATCGCTGCGTTTAGTCCTTCTGCCGATTCGGACGACGGGTCTGTTCTACGGTACCGAACGCCGTCATGGGTGGACCACCTGGAGTTGTCCCGGAAAGGGAATCAGGCTGCGAGCACGGGCTCGGTGAACGTGCCCGGTGGCGAGACCTCCAGCGCCGCGCGGATGAGGATCTCGCCGAGCGACACCTCCAGCGCTCCGGAGATCGACGCAAGCAATTCGCTGGAGGCCTCCTTGCGCCCCCGCTCGATCTCGGAGAGATATCCGGGGCTGACCCTCGCCGCGTCGGCTACATCCCGCAGGGTCCGACCTGACTCCCCGCGCAGGCCACGCAGAACCGTCCCGAGGGTCTCGCGCAACAACGGCGGGGCGCTCGGCTGGTCGGGGCGGGGCAGTGTGGTCATCTGGATGTTCGGCATCACCGGGTACAACGCGTCACCTTCCGGATTCGTTCCCACTTTCCCGATCCCCGTCGCAGGACGTCCGTTCATCGATCCCGCCCTCCGTTCCCGCCGGCCGGGCGGGCCCCGGCCGCCACCTCGGTGACCAGCGACATCGCCGCGTCGCACGCCTGGTCGCGGATCCGCCGTCGATCACCGGCGAGCGCCAACCGCACCGACCATGCCGCACGACCTGGGACGCACAGCCCCACGTACACAGTGCCGACCGGAAGACCCTCCTGCTCGTCGGGGCCCGCCACCCCGGTCAGCGCGAGTCCGACGTCCGCCCGGCAGCGGGCCGCCGCGCCCGTGGCCAGCGCCCGCGCGGTCTCCGCGGACACCGCTCCGTGCAGGTCCAGGACGTTCTGCGGCACGTCGGCCAGGACATGCTTGAGGTCGGTGGCGTAGACGACGAGCCCGCCCCGCAACACCGCACTGGCCCCGGGCACGTCCGCGATCGTGGCCGCCACGAGGCCGGCTGTCAGCGACTCGGCAGTGGCGAGGGTCCATCCCCGGGCCTTCAGCGTCGCGACGAGTGCCTCCTCCACCGACGCCTTCCCCGGCCCCTCGACCGCCCCGGGCTCGCTCATCGGCCCCGCGCCGCGGCCTGCCGGGCCTTGACCACGTAGTCGATCCCGGTGTAGACGGTCAGCACCACCGCCACGCCGACGATGAGCCACTCCAGTGGCCACACCCAGTAGGGCAGCGGCAGGATGAGCAGCCCGACGCCGAGTGTCTGCGTGACGGTCTTGAGCTTGCCGCCCCTGCTCGCCGCCACCACGTGGTCGACGCCGAAGAAGCGCCAGAGCGTGATCCCGACTTCGCGCACCAGGATGACGACGGTGACCCACCAGAACAGATCGTGGACGAGCGAGAGCGAGATCATTGCCGCGGCCATGAGTGCCTTGTCCGCGATCGGGTCGGCGATCTTGCCGAAATCGGTGATGAGTCCGAGTCTGCGCGCGAGGTAACCGTCTGCGTAGTCGGTCAACATCGCGACGGCGAACACGCAGAACGCACCGATCCGCCACCAGGCGTCCTGGGCGCCCGCCACGAAGAACACGACGAGGAAGACCGGGACCAGGATGATCCGCAGCACCGTGAGGAGGTTCGCGATGTTGAGAACGGGGACCTCGGCGGTGGGGCTGCCTTCGCCAGTCGTGGAGGTAGTCACCTCTTCACCTTAGCCAGAGCCGCCCGCCTACCCTTGACGGCACAGCCAGCCCACCCACACCAGAGGGAGACCCCACATGCCGCTCTTCGCCGTCACCTACCGCTACGAGGCCGCACAGACCGACGAGCGGGAGGCGAACAAGCCCGCGCACCGCGAATGGCTGGCGGCCCGGGTCGAGGCGGGCTCGATCCGTACCGTGGGTCCGTTCGTGGACGGCTCCGGTGCGTTGCTCCTGGTCGAGGCCGACGACGACGAGGCCGCACGCGCACTGATCGCTCAGGACCCGCACTGCGTCCGGGGCGTGGTCCCGGAGATCACCGTCCGGGAATGGATGCCCGTGTTCGGTGCGCTGGCCTGAGGGCCCGCCCCGGACGGCAACGGCCGGGACGGTCAGCCGACGGGCGACTCCACGGGATCGCCGATCGCGGAGGGCTCCCCCGCCGGGTCGTCCGCATTCTCCTCCGGCGGGGTGCCGCCCTTGATCATCCACAGAACGGATGCCAGCTCTTCGGGCCGGACCAGGACCTCGCGGGCCTTGGATCCCTCGGACGGCCCCACGATGTCGCGGGACTCCATCAGGTCCATGAGCCGGCCGGCCTTGGCGAACCCGACGCGCAGCTTGCGCTGCAGCATCGAGGTGGAGCCGAACTGGCTGGAGACCACGAGCTCGACCGCTGCCAGCAGGTCGTCCAGATCGTCGCCGATATCCGCGTCGATGTCCTTCTTGCCGTCGTCCTTCGACTCGGTGACGGACGTGTCGTACTCGGGCTCCGCCTGGTTCTTGGCGTAGTCGACGACCTCCTGGATCTCCTCGTCGGTGATGAACGCGCCCTGCATCCGGACGGGGCGTGAGGCGCCCATCGGGATGAAGAGCCCGTCGCCCATACCCACGAGCTTCTCGGCGCCGGGCTGGTCGAGGATCACCCGCGAGTCGGTCAGCGAGGAGGTGGCGAACGCGAGACGGGACGGCACGTTGGTCTTGATCAGACCGGTCACCACGTCGACGGACGGTCGCTGGGTGGCGAGGACCAGATGGATGCCGGCCGCGCGGGCCTTCTGGGTGATGCGCACGATCGCGTCCTCGACGTCCCGCGGTGCCGTCATCATGAGGTCCGCGAGCTCGTCGACGACGGCCACGATGTACGGGTACGGGCGATACTCCCGCTGGCTCCCGGGCGGCGTGGTGATCTCCCCGGACCTGACCCGGTCGTTGAAGTCGCTGATGTGGCGCACGCGCGTGGACTTCATGTCCTGATAACGCTGCTCCATCTCCTCAACCAGCCAGGCCAGCGCGGCGGCGGCCTTCTTGGGCTGCGTGATGATGGGGGTGATCAGGTGCGGGATCCCCTCGTACGGCGTCAGCTCGACCATCTTCGGGTCGATGAGGATGAGCCGCACCTCGTCCGGCGTCGCGCGGGCGAGCAGCGACACCAACATGGAGTTCACGAAGCTGGACTTACCCGAGCCGGTGGAACCCGCGACCAGAAGGTGCGGCATCTTGGCCAGGTCGGCCGTGACAAAATCGCCCTCGATGTCCTTGCCCAGCCCGATCAGAGTCGGGTTGTGCTTGGTCGCGGTGCCGGGGTCGGTGAGCACGTCGGCCAGACGCACGAGCTCGCGGTCGAGGTTCGGGACCTCGATACCGACGGCGGACTTGCCGGGGATCGGCGCCAACAGACGGACGTTGTCCGTCGCGACCGCATACGCGATGTTCCGGTGGAGAGCGGTGATCTTCTCGACCTTCACGCCCGGGCCGAGTTCGACCTCGTAGCGCGTGACCGTGGGCCCCCGGGTGAACCCGGTGACCGCGGCGTCGATCTTGAACTGCTCCAGGACGCCCTGGATCGCCTCGATCATCTGATCATTGGATTCGCTGCGTGCCTTGGGCGGATCCCCGGCCGTGAGCAGGTTCAGCGGCGGCAGCGAGTAGTCGATGCCGCTGAGAAGTTGGGTCTGGGAGTCCAGACGCTCGCCCTCCGTCTCCGAGGCGGTGTGCGTCGAAGGAGAGTTGGTCTGCGGAACCGCCGAGCCGCTCCCGGCCTGCTCACCCCTGGCCTGTGCGGTCTCCCCACGCGCCGACGTCGCACGGGCCGTCCGGCCGACCCGTGCACCGTCCGCACCCGCGGGCGCCACGGCGGATGGCACCGTCGTCGATTCTGGATCCGACTCGACGTCGCGGGTTGCAGCAGCGGCCTCCGCACCACGACGGGGGGCAGCGGGCGCGGATGCCCGGCTCCCGACGTCCGCGGACGGCTCGGCCGAGGCCGCCGCCGGTCCGCGCCCACCGGCGGCCGGCGGCATCTCGACGGTTTCTCCCGTGGTGGGGGTGTCTGTCCACGTAGCCACACGACGCCGGGACGAGCGGCGGGGAGCGGGGCGTTCCGACTCCTCGTCCGCCGAGCCGACGGTCTCCGCGATCGGGTAGGCAGTCGTGGCCTCGTCCTCCCAGGCGTCGTCGTAGTACTCGTCCACAATGTCGCCGCTGCCGTCCCAGCCGAAGAAGCCGCGGACCATGCCCGGTATCTCCCGGGCGGGGCGCCCCACCATGACGAGGGCACCGAAAGCCACGATCAACACGAGGAGCGGAACGGCCACGAACACCGACAGACCGGCCTCGATGCCGCCCCCGACGATCCGACCGAGCACTCCCCCACCGGACCGCACGCCCCCCGGATCGCTCGGCGACCCCGCGGCGAGGTGCCAGAGCCCCAGCACGCCGAGCGCGGACACGATCGTCCCGACCAGCCACCTGGAGTGGACGTCGGAACGAGGCTCGCGCGCCATGATGAGCACGCCCCAGCCGCCGATCAGCAGCGGAAGAAGGGCGCCCGGGGTACCCACCACCGTGCGGATACCCGTATCGATCCACTGCCCGATCGGCCCCGCAGCACCGAACCACACCGCGCCGGCGAAGATGATCGCCACGCCGATCAGGACCATTCCGAGACCGTCGCGCCTGTGGGGAGGCGCCGCCTTGTCGTCGTCGTCGGAACCCCCGCCCAGGCCACGGACCCCGTGCCCTACGCCCTTCGCCAGGGCCGACCAACTCCCACGGAGGCCACGGCCGACCGCTCCGAATGCGCCGGAGGTCCGTTCGGGAGCGGCGGACGAGGCCCGCGCGCCACCGCGCCCGTTCCCACGGTTCGTGGTCCGGGTCCCGGACTTCGGCGTCGAGACCACCGCACCACGCCGCGCACTGCCGCCCCGGGACTTCGGGGTGGTGGACGTCGCCGAACGCTGCGCGGCGGATTTCGACGCGGGACGTCGGCCGCCGGGCGCACGGGTGGATCGCGTGCTCGAAGTGGATGCCATGGGGGTCACTCTAACGTCTCAAGCAACACTGGTAACAGCAGCCACACGGTGCGGGTGTATCCCGACGGCGACCTACACGCTCCGTCCAACCGCCTCGAGTGCGTCGATACCGCGCTGAGCACCGGATATCTCGACGTCCACGCGCTCTCGTCCGAATGTCCACAGGAGCAACTCGACGGGCTCGGCCACGACGGTCACCAGGGGCGCCAGCGCCGCCCCTGTCGACACCGGAGCCGCAGCGCTCGCCGCCTCAGCGTCAACCCCGGGGTGCGGGGATGATGGGCCCCGGGGGACGCTCAGGTCGATCCGCGCGGGAACCTTCCTCAGCCTGCTGCGGGTCACAATCGTGGCGAGCGTCCACACCCGCGCGAGGTCACGGCTGTCGAATTCGCGCTTCGACCAGCCTTCCCCGGCCCGACGCACGTCCTCGTGGTGGACCAGGTACTCCGCGGTGTTGGCCAGACTGTCGGCCAGACGCAGTGGCGAATACCACGGTGGACCGGACGCGATCGAGTCGAGCAGCTCCTCCCACGGGCGCTCCGACTCGCGGAGACGAAGCGTCTCGAGCCGCGCAGACAGTGCCGGTAACACCACCCCCGCCGCCGCGTCCGGTCGGGCCTCACGCACGACGAGGTGTGCCGCCAGATCCCTGGCCGTCCATCCTTCACACAGGGTGGGCACATCCGGGCCCGTGTCGCGCATGGTCTCCACCAGCGCGACACGTTCCCGACGGGCGAGGGACCGGCGATCCACCCCCACCGGATCAGCTCTCGGCGACCGCGGAGGTGATGACCGTGGGGACGATCATGGGCTTACGACGCCACTTGTCGGAGACCCACCGGCCCACGGTGCGGCGGACCGCCTGCGCCAGGCGGTACGGATCGGTCTCGCCTTCGCCGGCGAGGTCCCACAGCGCGTTCTCGACCAGCTCCACCACGGGCGCCAGCGCACCGGGCTCATCGGTGAAGCCCTTGCCGATGATCTGCGGCTTGCTCACCGGACGGCCCGTGCGCGGATCGACGACCACGGTGGCGACGATGAATCCGTCCTCAGCCAGCGCCGTACGATCGGCGAGCACCGTGTCACCGACGTCACCGGTCGAGAGACCGTCGACGTAGAGGTTGCCGACGGGCACCTGCCCGACCACTGCGGCCTGACCGTCGATCAGGTCGACTACCACACCGTTCTGGGCCAGGACCACGTTGTTCTCGGGCACGCCGGTGGCGACCGCCAGCGCCTTGTTGGCCCGCAGGTGGCGCCATTCGCCGTGGACCGGCATGGCGTTCCTGGGTCGCACGGCGTTGTAGATGAACAGGAGCTCGCCGGAGTATCCGTGTCCGGACACATGGATGTTCGCCTCGCGACCGGTGATGACCTCGACGCCCATCTGCGACAGGCTGTTCATCACCCCGAACACGGCCTCCTCGTTGCCGGGAACCAGCGACGACGAGAACAGCACCGTGTCGCCCTCACCCAGGTTGACCTGACGGTGCTCACGGCGGGCCATTCGCGACAGACCGGCCATCGACTCGCCCTGGGTACCGGTGGTCACCACGACGAGCTTCTCCGGCGGGAGCTTGCCCGCGGAGTCCATGTCCACGATGACCCGCGCAGGGTCGGTGAGCAGCCCCATCTCGAGCGCGATCTCCATGTTCCGGAGCATCGACCGACCGTTGAGCGCGACCTTGCGGCCGGCCGCCGCGGCGGCGTCGACGGCCGACTGCACCCGGTAGACGTTCGAGGCGAAGCACGCGACGACGACGAGCTTGCGCGCATCCGCGATCAGACGCTCCAGGGCGGGTCGCACGCCCGCCTCGGACGGGCTGATGCCCGGAGTGGTGGCGTTGGTCGAGTCCACCAGCAGCAGGTCGATACCCTCGTCACCGAAGCGCGACATCTTGGGCAGGTCGGTCGGCCGCTTGTCGGTCGGCAGCTGGTCGAGCTTGATGTCGCCCGTCATCATCACCGAGTTGCCGCCGGCCTTGATGACGACGCCGAGGCATTCCGGGATCGAATGGTTGACGTCGAAGTACCGCACCTCGAAGGCGCCGAACGACGAGATGCTCGACTCGTCGACCTCATGGAACACCGGCTTGATGCGGTGCTCCCGGCACTTGGCCGCGACGAGCGCGAGGGTGAACTTGGAGCCCACGACCGGGATGTCCGGACGCAGCTTGAGCAGGAACGGGATCGCGCCGATGTGATCCTCGTGGCCATGGGTCAGCACGAGTGCCTCGACCTGGTCCAGTCGGTCCTCGATGTGGTCGAAGTCCGGGAGGATCAGGTCGACGCCCGGCTCCGTCGAACTCGGGAACAGTACTCCGCAGTCGACGATGAGCAGCTTCGAGTTGTACTCGAAGACGGTCATGTTGCGCCCGATCTCGGAGATGCCGCCGAGGGCGACGAGTCGCATCGCCCCCTTGCGCGCCTTCGGCGGGCTGGGCAGCCGGACGGTCATGTCCGCGCCCTGCATGGTCTTGACGCCGCCGAAGTCGGCGGTCGACGAATCACCGCGTCCGCGGCCGCGACCACGGCCGCCCCGGTTGCGTCCGCCGTTCTGACCGCCGGAGCTCTTACCGCCGCCGTTCTGCCCTCCGGAGTTCTTACCGCCGCCGTTCTGCCCGCCACTGTTCTGACCGCCCGACCGCTGCCCGCCCTTGTCCTGTCCGCCGGAACTCTTGTCGTCCCGACCGGACGAGCCACGGTTGTCGGACGACGAGCCGCGACGACCGCGCGAACCGGACTTCGACCCCCCGTCCGCATCCTGGCCGGACGTGTCACGGCCGCCGCGGGGCTGTCCACCCGCGTCCTGCTGGTTAGTGTGCTGCTGCGACTCGTCCCGGGGCGCCTTGCCCTCAGCGGAGTGCTGCTGGGACGGACGCTCCTCGGAGGCGGCATGGGTCGGCTCGGTGAACTGCACGGCGGTCACCGGTGCCGGGGCACCCGTGGGACGGCCGGCTGCGCGACGCGAACGACCGCGACCGCGGTTCTGTGAGGAACTTTCTGTCATGTGGTGACTCCTGCTCTGCGGAGCAGCGCCGCCAGGGCGTCGCGCTGCTCATCGGTTGGTGGTAACTGCGGGAGTCGCGGCACACCGGCCGGGATCCCGAGAAGTTCTAGTCCTGCTTTGGACATCGACACGCCTCCGAGCGCCCGCTGGGCGTCGAAGAGCGGGAGGAGTCCGAGGTTGATGCGACGGGCCGTCTCGATGTCTCCGGCGAGGTAGGCCCTGCGGATCTCCGCGAGTCGTGACGCGGCCACGTGACCGATCACACTGACGAATCCGGTGGCCCCCACGGCCAGCCACGGGAGGTTGAGTTGATCGTCTCCCGAGTAGTAGACGAGGTCGCAGTGCGACATCACGGTCGCCGCGTCGTGGAAATCGCCCTTCGCGTCCTTGACCGCCACGATATTCGGATGGCCGGACAGCCCGATGAGGGTGTCCGCCTGGATGGGGACCACCGACCGTGGCGGGATGTCGTAGAGCATCACCGGCCGGTCGGTGGCATCCGCGATCGTGCGGAAGTGAACGTCCAGGCCGGCCTGAGTCGGCTTGGAATAGTAGGGCGTCACCACGAGCAGTCCGTGCGCACCCGAGGCCGCGGCCTGGCGGGCCGCGTGAACGGAGTGGGCGGTGTCGTAGGTGCCCACCCCCGCAACGATCGTCGCCCGGTCTCCCACTTCAGCCAGGACGGTCTCGAGGACCGCTGTCTTCTCGGCATCAGTGGTGGTGGGCGACTCCCCCGTGGTGCCGGACACGACGAGTCCGTCGCATCCTGAGTCCACGAGATGTCTCGCGACACCGGCGACGGCCTTCAGGTCGACATGCCCGTCGCTCCCGAAAGGCGTGACCATCGCCGTGAGGACCGTCCCGAAGGGCGCGGGTCGCGCTGATTCGGTGGGGGGCCGGCCGGTACCGGCCGACTCTGCTCCCCCTGCGGTCACGTGTGTCATGGTGTCCCAGGGTACCCGCAGAACCACACGGATCCCGATTCAGACCCGGCGTTCGGGTGCTCGATCGGGACCGCGGTCCTCCTCATCCTTCGAGCACGTAGGGGCTGACGGCGATTTCCGAACCATCGTCGAGCGTCGCGATCTCGAAATCGGAGAACACCGCGGGCGCCACATCCCGGAGTTGGCGAAGGACGTCGATTGCCAGACCACGGATCTCGGTATCCGCGTGTTCGGTCGCCCGCATCCCGATGAAATGCCGCCACGACCGGTAGTTCCCGGTCACGACGATGCGGGTCTCGGTCGCGTTAGGCAGCACCGATCTGGCCGCCTGCCGGGCCTGCTTGTGTCGGAGCATCGGGTTCGGGACGTCCGCGAAGCGTTCCTCCAACTTGGCCAGCATCTCCGCGTACGCCTCACGGGAAGCGTCGGTCGCCCGCCTGAAGATCTCGACCAACTCGGGGTCCTCGGCGATGGCGGGCGGCGGGACGACCTTCGAGTCATGCTCCGGGACGAAGCGCTGGGACAACTGACTGTAGGAGAAGTGACGGTGACGGATCAGCTCATGGGTGCACGAACGCGAGATGCCGGTGATGTAGAAGGTGACGTTGGCATGTTCGAAGACCGAGAGGTGTCCCACTTCGAGAATGTGCCGGAGGTAGCCCGCGTTGGTCGCGGTCCGGGGATTCGGCTTGTCCCAGCTCTGGTAGCAGGCCCGGCCGGCGAACTCCGCCAGCGCCGAGCCGCCCTCGGCGTCAGTCTCCCACCCGAGATCCTCGGGAACGGTGAACTGGGTGTGCGCGACCATGCGGACCTGCCGCCGGACGAGCTCGGACATGATGGGACTCCTTTTGCTGACGGGCTGTGCTGACGCTCAACCGAGTAGATGCGCGGCAACGGTGGCCGCGACCTCGGCCACCGTGTCGAGGTCGTCCCGCCCGAGCTCACCGATGAGCTGCGTGGCCGGGGCGACCGCCTGCAGTGCCCACCCGGTCGTGATCTTCTCGACTGAGGTCACCGCCCCGGCGGTGTCGTTGTCCCCGTGGACGCAGAGCGCGTACGGGCGTCCGCTCACCGCCCCCTCGCAGGTGTAGTACGTGCGATCGAAGAAGTGCTTGAGCGCGCCCGACATGTACCCGAAGTTGGCCGGAGTGAGAAATACGTAACCGTCGGCCCGCAGGACGTGATCGTCCGTCGCCGCGAGCGCGGGGACGGACTCCACGGCGATGTCCTCGAGCTCGGGGTGGGCCATGCCGGTTTCAATGGCTTCCACGATCCGGCGCAGCCGCGGTGAGGGCGCGTGGTGGACCACTAGGACGGAGCTCATGGCCTGCTCCCCTGCGCCGCCCGCTCGGCCTCCAGCAGATCCATGGCGACCCGCATCACCTCGCGGGCGCGGAGGCGATCACCGGCATGGTCATAGGCACGGGCCAGCCGGTAGTTCGTACGCCAGTCCTCGGGGGAGGCCTGGTACTCCGCGCTGACCTGGTCGAACAGCGCGTCCGCCGCTTCGTGCCGGAGCCGCCCCGACGGGCGATGATCCAGATCCGAGACGTCGAGTTCTATCCCCTCGGCAGCCGCCGCTGCCGAGATCCGCTGCAACTGGAAGCCGTTGCGCAGGATGGCCCAGGTCGCCCACGCGCCGACCGCGGTGAGCAGGATGATCCCCACGCCGAGGCCCTGCATCGCGAGATGCTCCGATGTCGCGATCATCGACCAGCCGAGGAAGATCAGGTAGCCAAAGGCCACCAGCAGACCTGCTGCCGCGACGAACATGACCAAGGGCTTGACGAACCTGTCCACGACGGTCGACCTACAGGTCCATGAAAGTGTCGAGGCCCACGGTCAACCCCGGCGCGCTGGCGATCGAGCGGACTCCGAGCAGCACGCCCGGGGCGAATGACGTCCGGTCCAGGGAGTCATGACGGATCGTCAGCGTCTCGCCCTGGGTTCCGAGCAGCACCTCCTGGTGGGCGACCAGTCCGGTCACCCGGACCGAGTGGACCCGCACGCCGTCGACATCCGCGCCCCGTGCCCCGTCGAGTCCGGTGGAGGTGGCGTCGGGCGACGCGCCCAGGCCTGCCGCGGTGCGTGCGGCCCCCATCATGGCCGCGGTCCGCTGAGCGGTCCCGGACGGGGCGTCCGCCTTGTTCGGGTGGTGGAGCTCGACGATCTCGGCCGACGGGAAGTACCTGGCGGCCTGAACGGCGAACCGCATCATGAGGATCGCGCCGATCGCGAAGTTCGGCGCCACCAGGACACCGGTTCCGGGGCTGGACTCGAGCCGGCTACGCAGTGCCTCGAGTCGCTCCTCGGTGAACCCGGTGGTTCCGACGACGGCGTGGATGCCGTTGGCGATGCAGAACTCGAGGTTGTCCATCACCACGTCCGGGTGGGTGAAATCCACCACGACCTCGGCGCCGGAGTCGACCAGTGATCGCAGGGCGTCACCCTGGTCGACCTCTGCCACGAGTTCCATGTCCTCGGCCTCGCGTACGGCATCGCAGATCGCCGTGCCCACCTTGCCGCGTGCGCCGAGCACTCCGACCTTCGTCACCGTCATCGTCTCCTTCGTCGGTCGTCAGGACTTCTTCCCAGACTATCGGCAGAGGCCCGCGATCAGCCCAGCCGCGCCGCTGTGGGGCATGCCGGGCCCGACCGCCGCCAGACACCACGGCGACGACTCGCCGTTCCAATAGCCCACGACGTCCTCGCGGGTCACCGCGAGCAACCTGCCCATGGACTCGGATACGGGGACCACCGTGTCCCGGTCCAGGAGGTGTCGACCGATCCGGACCATCCGGGACAACGGATCGTCGAGCCCGAGGCGTATCGAGCCGGTGAGATGGCCGACGGCGCGGTCAACCTCGCCACCGGTCGGAGGGTTCGCGGCCATGCCCGCGACCACCCGGCCGATCTCGTCGCCCAGTTCGTCCGCACGGCCGGCCGCACAGCCGGCCACCACGGACACCAGACCCGTACGGCGGAACTGGTCCATCGAGGCGTACACGGAGTACGCCAGTCCGAGGTCCTCCCTGATCCGCTGGAAGAGTCGCGAGCTGAGTCCGCCGCCCAGAACCGCGGCGGCGATCTGTGCCGCCGCACGGTCACGATGGTCTCGAGCAGGGGTGCGTCGGGTGAGGGCGAACAGAACCTGCTCGGACTCCTCGTCCTGCCCCGTCACCACGGGCTCCGTCGCCCACCCGTGGTCGGGAACACTCGCCTGGGCGGCCATACCGTTCACTGTCTGTGCGCAGTCGACCGCCGAGGCGCCGCTCGCCGCGTCGACCGCGCTCTCGTCTCGTCCGACAGCAGTCGGCAACGGTCCGTCGGCGATCCACTGCATCAGAGCCTCGTGATCGACCCGCCCGGCGGCGGCGACCACCACGTTCCCGGACCGCAGGATCCGGCGGTGGAACGCGCTCAACGTGGCGGCGTCGAGGGCCGCCACCGACTCCTCGGTCCCGATGATCGCCCGGGCGAGCGGATCCTCACCCAGCACCGCGGTGGCGGAGAGTTCACATGCGAGGTCCTCGGGATCGTCCGCACGACCGGCGAGCTCGTCGAGCACCACGTCGCGTTCGACTTCCACGTCCTCGGGGTGGCACAGACCATTGGCGACCACATCGGTCAGGACGTCGACCGCGTCGGCCAGCCCGTCCGCGGGCACGTGGACGTGATAGCAGGTGTGCTCTCGGCCGGTGAAAGCGTTGAGGTCTCCGCCCAGGAGGTCGATGCGTTCGGACAGCTCTCGCCCGGAGGCGGTGGCGGTGCGCTTGAAAAGGACGTGTTCCAGGAAATGGGCAGCGCCGTGCTCCTCGGGCCGCTCCTCCGCCGAACCGGAGCCGATCCAGATCCCGACGGCGGCGCTGTGGCACCAGGGCAGATGTTCCGTAACGACACGGATGCCGGGTAGTGACCGGTCCACACGAATCGCGGTCTGCACGTCATCGACCCCCTTTTTCGCTGACGAACAAGGCACGCACCCCGGACCCGGGGTGCGTGCCTCGTGGGTGCCGGGTCGCGTGGCGCGGCCCGGCCGGTGATCAGTCGTCGCGCGCGGAGTCCGCGGCCTGCTCCGCATCGTCTGACACGGGGATGAGGCTGATCTTCCCGCGGTTGTCGATGTCCGCGATCTCGACCTGCATCTTGTCGCCGACGTTCACCACGTCCTCGACCTTGGCGATCCGCTTGCCCTGGCCCAGCTTGGAGATGTGGACCAGCCCGTCACGACCGGGCAGCAGGGACAGGAACGCGCCGAACGGCGCCGTCTTGACGACAGTGCCCAGGAAGCGCTCGCCGACCTTGGGCAGCTGAGGGTTGGCGATGGCGTTGATCTTGTCGATCGCGGCCTGTGCGGAGTCTCCGTCGGTCGCGGCGATGTACACCGTGCCGTCATCCTCGATCGAGACGTTGGCGCCGGTCTCCTCCGTGATCGAGTTGATCATCTTGCCCTTGGGCCCGATGACCTCACCGATCTTGTCGACGGGGACCTTGATGGAGATGATGCGCGGAGCGAACGGGCTCAGCTCGTCCGGCTCGTCGATGGCCTCGGCCATCACGTCGAGGATCGTCAGGCGGGCCTCACGGGCCTGCGTGAGCGCACCGGCGAGGACCTCGGACGGGATGCCGTCGAGCTTGGTGTCGAGCTGAAGAGCGGTGACGAACATGCCGGTCCCGGCGACCTTGAAGTCCATGTCGCCGAACGCGTCCTCTGCCCCGAGGATGTCGGTGAGGGCGACGTAACGACGTTCCGACTCCCCGGCCGCGTTCTCTATCTCGTCGGAGACCAGGCCCATCGCGATGCCCGCGACCGGCGCTTTGAGGGGCACACCGGCGTTGAGCAGCGACAGGGTCGAGGCACAGACGGAGCCCATCGAGGTGGAGCCGTTGGAGCTGAGCGCCTCTGACACCTGACGGATGGCGTACGGGAACTCCTCGACGCTGGGCAGCACCGGCACCAGGGCACGCTCGGCGAGCGCGCCGTGGCCGATCTCGCGGCGCTTGGGCGAGCCCACGCGGCCGGTCTCACCGGTGGAGTACGGCGGGAAGTTGTAGTGGTGCATGTAGCGCTTGCTGGTCTCCGGACCGAGCGAGTCGATCTGCTGCGCCATCTTGACCATGTCGAGAGTGGTGACGCCCATGATCTGGGTCTCGCCACGCTCGAACAGGGCCGAGCCGTGCGCGCGCGGGATGATCTCGACCTCGGCGGACAGGGCGCGGATGTCCCGGATGCCACGGCCGTCGATACGGAAGTGATCGGTCAGGATGCGCTTGCGCACGATCGACTTGGTGAGCGACTTGAAGGCCGCCCCCACCTCGCCGAGACGGTCGGCGAAGCGCTCGGTGAGCTGCTCGAGAACGGTCGCCTTGAGTGCGTCGGTCGCGTCGTCGCGCTCCTGCTTGTCGGCGATCTGCATGATCTCACCGAGCTTGGTCTCGGCGACCTCGGCGACCGCCGCGTAGGCGTCGTCCTGGTACGGCGGGAACAGCGGGAACTCGCGCGGGGCGCTGGGCGAGGCGGTGGCCAGCGCCTGCTGGGCGGCGCACAGCTCGGCGATGAACGGCTTGGCGGCCTCGAGGCCCCGGGCCACGACGTCCTCTGTCGGTGCCTGGGCGCCACCGGCGACCTTCTCCAGCACGTTCTCGGTGGCCTCTGCCTCGACCATCATGATCGCGACGTCGGCGGTGTCCCCTGAACCGACGACACGGCCGGCGACGACCATGTCGAAGACCGCGTCGGAGAGCTGCTCGACGGTCGGGAAGGCGACCCACTGGCCGGCCGGGTCGGCGGCGGTGGGGATGAGCGCGATTCGCACGCCGCCCACCGGGCCCGAGAAGGGCAGTCCGGACAGCTGCGTCGAGGCGGACGCGGCGTTGATGGCCACCACGTCGTAGAGGTCCTCGGGATCGAGGCTGAGTACGGTCACGACGACCTGGACCTCGTTGCGGACGCCGTCGGCGAACGTCGGGCGCAGCGGCCGGTCGATGAGGCGGCAGGTGAGGATGGCGTCCGTGCTGGGACGACCCTCGCGCCGGAAGAAGGAGCCGGGGATGCGGCCCGCCGCGTACATCCGCTCCTCGACGTCAACCGTGAGCGGGAAGAAGTCGAAGTGCTCCTTCGGGTGCTTGCCCGCCGTGGTGGCGGACAGCAGCATCGTGTCGTCGTCGAGGTACGCGACGACCGAGCCGGCGGCCTGCTGCGCGAGCCGACCGGTCTCGAACCGGAGCTCGCGGCGACCGAAGTCACCGTTGTCGATGGTGGCGACGGACTCGAAGACCCCGTCTTCGACCTCAACGGCCGTAATCTGTGACATAGAAAATCCTGTCGTGTGTCTGGTGAATGGGGCGCGCGGCGCAGGTGTGTCACCGCGGGCCACCGGGCGGCACGTCAGGGGGTCCCGGTACGACTTCGGTCTTCGATCGAAGCGGCCGGATCCGGCGCCTCATCTCATCGGGCGTCTTAAGGTTCCGGCAGCCACTACCGAGGACCGTCAATCGGACCTGTCGACCACCCCGGTACGTGCGCACCGGCCGCGTGCCAGGCTATCAGGGAAAACAGGCCGGGGCACCGGGACGCACGGGCGCGCCGCCCCCGATGCGCCCTGCGGAAAAGACGATCCCCGCCCTGAAGTCAGGACGGGGATCGGAAAAGTCTTGCGACCGAGAATACTCAGCGACGGAGGCCGAGGCGCTCGATCAGCGCGCGGTAGCGGTTGATGTCGACCTTGGCGACGTACTTGAGCAGACGACGACGACGGCCGACCAGCAGCAGCAGGCCACGACGCGAGTGGTGGTCGTGCTTATGGGTCTTGAGGTGCTCGGTGAGCTGCGTGATTCGCGTGGTGAGAAGCGCGACCTGGGCCTCGGGCGAGCCGGTGTCGGTCTCGTGGATCCCGTACTCGGCCAGTACGGCCTTCTTCTCTTCGGTGCTCAGCGCCATGATGACTCCTGGTTGTTCCAGTCCGCAGATGATGTCAGGCCCCGCCGCCGCGGACCGCAGGAGGGCCGACGGGAGACGTTACCAGCCGGCGGGGCGTGTCCCCAATCCGTGCTCAGGCGCCGAGGATATCCCGGGTCCGTGCCACATCGCGGCCCATGGCGACCAGCAGTTCGTCGACGGAGGAGAACTTCTCCATGTCGCGGACGTGGTCGACGAAGTCGACGGCGGCGAGCCTGCCGTAGAGGTCCGCGGACTCGTCGAGGACGAATGCCTCGACGCTGCGGGTGGTGTCGCCGAACGTGGGGTTGGTCCCGACCGAGATCGCCGCGGGGTACCGGCGCCCGGGCACGATCGAGCCGTCGACCGGCGCGTCATCGAGGACGGTGAACCAGCCCGCGTAGACGCCGTCGACGGGGACGGCAGTGTATTCGGGCAGTTCGAGGTTCGCGGTGGGGTAACCGAGGTCCCGTCCCCCTCGACCGGCGCCGTGCACGACGGGCCCGGAGACCCGGTGCGGGCGCCCGAGGATCTCGGCGGCGGCCGCCACATCCGATCCGGCGAGCAGCTTGCGCACCCGGCTCGAGGACACCGTCTCACCGCCGTCCTCGAGCAGGTCGATCACCTCGCATTCGATCCCCCGCTCGGCACACAGCTCGCGCATGGTCTCGGGGGTCCCGACCGCGCGTCGGCCGAAGGTGAAGTTGCGTCCCACCACGACGGCGCGGCAGTCGAGGCCGTCGACCAGGACGTTGTCCACGAACGCCGCGGGCTCCCACGAGGCCATCTCCTCGTCGAACGGCAGCGCGAACACCGCCTCGACGCCGAACTGGCCGGCCAACTCCGCGCGCCTGCGGAGCGGGGTGAGCACCAGTGGGTGCGTCCCGGGTCGGACCACCTCGACCGGGTGCGGGTCGAAGGTCACGAGCACGGGGGCGGCCCCGAGGTCCCGCCCGAGGTCGACGGCACGATCCACCAGGCCGCGATGGCCACGGTGGAGTCCGTCGAACACGCCCAGGGCGACGGAGGAGCCGCCGTCGGGGATCACGATCTCGTCGAACGTCCGCCACAATTGCACGGCGACCACCTTACGCCCGCCGGTCACAGCCCGGCCGGTCGCATGACCACCACGGGGGAGGCACGCCTGCCGGACTCGGCCACGAGTGCCGCGACGCGCCCGTCGGGACCGACCGCGGCGACGACGCCGGTGTCGCCCCGCGCGTCGAGCCACCGTCCGTGCCGTAGCCCTTCGGCCTGCTCCGCGTCGATGTCGCGGCGGGGGAACGCGGCCAGCGCCGCGGCGTCGAGGTCGAGGGACAGTGCCGGGTCCTCCTCGAGTTGCTCCAGGGAGCGGGCCACGTCGAGTCCGAACGGCCCGACGCGGGTGCGCCGTAGTGCGATGAGGTGTCCGCCGACGCCGAGGGCCGCACCGAGGTCACGGGCGAGCGCCCGGATATAGGTACCGGTGGAACAGTCGACGACGACGACGAGGTCGATCACCTCCCCACCACGCACCCGTTCGAGGACGTCGAATCCCGAGACGGTCACGCGGCGGGACCTGAGCTCGACCTCCTCCCCCGAGCGCACGATGTCGTAGGCCCGCCGTCCGCCGACCTTGATCGCGCTCACGGCGGAGGGAACCTGGTCGATCTCACCCGTCAGGGCCGCGATACCGGCGTCGATCGCCTCATCCGTGACACCGGAGGCGTCGGTGGTGCCGGTGGTCTCCCCCTCGGCGTCGTCGGTGGTGGTGGTCTGCCCGAGGCGGATCGTCGCCTCATACGACTTGGTCTCCAGCGCGAGCTGACCCAGGATCTTGGTCGCGCGCTCGATGCCCACCACGAGGACGCCGGTCGCCATCGGGTCGAGGGTCCCGGCGTGACCGACCTTGCGGGTGCCGAAGAATCGGCGCAGACGGCTGACCACATCGTGGCTGCTCATCCCGGCAGGTTTGTCGACCACCACGAGTCCGGGCTCGGGTGCGGGGCGGGAGTCTGGTCTGCGCGGGCTCACGGGCCCACGCTATCGAGACCGGCGGGCCGGAGCACGATCGCCGAGGCCACATAGCCGTCACGGACCACCCAGCGGCCGTGGAACTCGACCAGGTCCGGCCCCCCGTCGATCGCCCGGGGGTCGACGAGTATCCGGGAACGCAGGGCGCCGGCGAACACGGTGTGGCTGCTGCGGTCGTCGTCGTTGTCGTGCTTGTTGTCGGCGCTGTCGCGGTCGTCGGCGCGGTCGTTGGCTCCGGCGTGAGCCCCGCCGCGGGGCGGGTCCGGCGCCAGGGTGACGTGCGCGTCGGCGAAGCCCAGCCAACGGCGGGTGAGCGGGAACCACGCCTTATACGTGGCCTCCTTCGCCGTGAACAGGAGCGTGTCCCAGTGCACCGACGGCAGCTCGACGCCGACCGCGCGCACCCACGCCGCCTCCTCCGGCAGCGAGACCGCGTCGAGCACCCCCGCGGCGAGCGGTTCGTGCGGCTCCACATCGACCCCCAGCGACCTCACACGTCCCGCGGACCCGAGCGCGGCCGCGCGCAGACCGTCGGTGTGGGTGAGCGTGCCCACCACGCCCGGCGGCCACACCGGCATCCCCTTCCCGCCCCGCACGATCGGCCCGACCGGCGCTCCCAGACGGGTCATGGCCTCGCGGGCGCACGCCCGCGCCCAGGCGAAGTCCGCGCGGCGGGACGCGACCGCGTTACTGATCTGCTCCGCCTCGACGGGGTACATCGCCGCCACCACGGCCGATTCATCCAGGCCCAGCTCGGCGTCGGTCACCGACACCACGTCCGGCGGCAGGATCTCGCGGATCACGGTGCGTCCTCCAGGTACGGGCCGGGCTCCCCCGGCCGGGCGATACGCGGCATCCCCGACTCCCCTCGGACCCAACGGACCTGAGGGGCGGCCGGCGGCGGCAGGATCTGACGCGTCAACGGCTCGGGCCTGCCGCGGCCCTTCCACTCGCGCGGATAGCCCAGCGAGACCTCCTCGAAGCGGACCTCGTCGTGGATGGTCGTGCGCGGGATGTGCAGGTGGCCGTAGACGCACGCGGCGGCCCGGTAGCGGCGGTGCCAGTCCGCCGTCTGCTCGGTGCCGCACCACAGGGCGAAGTCCGGGTGCCGGAGGACACGTGTGGGATCACGCAGCAGTGGCCAGTGGTTGATCAACACCGTGGGATACGCGGGGTCGAGCCGGGCCAGGCGCGTGGTGGTGCTGACCAGACGGTCACGGCACCACGACGGCGCGTCCGGGAACGGGCTCGGGTCGATGAGGAACTCATCCGAGGCCACCACGCGCCTCTCGCGGGCACCCGCCAGGGCTGCCGCGGTGGGTTGCCCCGGGACCGGGGTCCACGAATAGTCGTACAGCAGGAACATCGGCACCACCCACGCCGGTCCGCCCGGGCCCGCCCACAGCGGGTACGGGTCTTCCGGGGTCACCACACCGATCGCCCGGCACTCCTCGACCAGCCGGTCGTACTTCGTGGTGGAACTGGTGCCCTCGTCGTCCCGACCGATCCACAGCTCGTGGTTACCCGGCACCCAGAGCACCCTGTCGAACCGGTTGGCAAGCTGCCCGAGTGCGTCGAGGATATCCCCGGTCTTCTCCGCGACATCCCCCGCCACGATGAGCCAGTCCCCGGGGTGGTGCGGCCGGATGTCGTCCGGCACCCCGGCATTGCCACGGTGCCCGACGTGCAGGTCGGCCACCGCCCGCAGGCTCGGACCGACGCTCATCGCGCCGCCTCCCGCCCGGACGAGCCGCCCGGAGTGGCGGAGCCGAGCACCATCCAGCGGTCCCCGCGTACCCGGATCGCCACGGCGATCAAGCGCATCATCACGAACACCCCCATCCCCCACCAGATGCCGACGAGGCCCCAGCCGAAGTGGCGGGTGGCCAGCAGCACCGGAAGGAATCCGCACAGCGCCGCGATCACGGTCGTGGTCCGCAGATACGCGGCGTCCCCGGCGCCCAGGAGGACGCCGTCGAGGCCGAACACCACCGCCGCCGGGACCACCACCACCGACATCCCTATCAGGGCCACCACCAGGCGTCCGGCCACGTCCGGACCGCCGGTCAGGACGGCCGCGATCTGGTCGCGCAGCAGCACGGTCGCCAGCGCCAGGACCACGCCCAACCCCAGCGACCACAGCACCACCGCGCGGGCCAACGCACGGCCGTGCGCGGCGAGTCCCGCCCCGAGCGCCGCACCCACCAGGGACTGCGCGGAGATCGCCACGGAGTCCAACACGAGCGCGTACAGCGCCCACAGTTGCTGGGCGAGATGGTGGGCGCCGAGCGAGGACACGCCCGCGGCCGCCGCAGCGGTCGTCGCGACGGCGAACGTGATCTGGAAGGACGCGGTCCGGATCACCAGATCGACGCCCATCCGCAGCTGGCTCACGATCACCGCGCGGCGCGGCCGAAGGGAACCGGAGTGCTCCACGACGAGCGCCACGACGAAGCCGCCGGCCATGACGAACTGACCCGCGAGGTTGGCCCAGGCACTCGCGATCAACCCGAACTCCGGGAACGGCCCGAGACCGGGAACGAACACCACACAGCCAATGGTCGAGATACCGATGCCCAGTGCCACCAGCACGAGCGGTGTCCGTAGCCGCTGCACACCGCGCATCCAACCGTGGCCCGCCGAGGCGATGAGTATGAGCGGGATCCCCCACACCGCCACCCGCAACCACTCCGACGCTCGTGCGGCGACCTCCGCGTCGGAGGCGAGCACAGCCGTCAGCGGGCCCATCAGTGCCAGGACCGCGGCCACGACGACGGCGCCCACCGCCAGAGCGATCCACGTGGCCTGGACGCCCCCCGCCACCGCATCGGAGCGTCGGCCCGCGCCGTGCAGCCGGGCCGCGCGCGCGGTGGTCCCGTAGGACAGGAAGTTCATCTGGGTTCCGAGCACCAACAGGACGAGGGCGCCGACCCCGAGCGCTGCGAGATCCTGCGGGCCCTGGCGTCCCACCACGATCCCGTCGACCAGGAGGTAGACCGGCTCTGCGGCGAGCACCGGCAGGACGGGCAACGCGATCGACCACAGCCTCCGGCCGAGTTCCCCCACCCCGACGGTCGCGCGAGAGGAGTCCGCGGTCGAACGGTCAGCCGAGGAGCTCACGGAGCCTCTTCGAGATGCTCTCGAGGTCACCACTCATCGTGCATCCGGCCGCGGCCGGATGGCCGCCGCCGCCGAGGGCCGCGGCCACCGTCGAGACGTCGACGACGCCCCGGCCCGGGCCGCCGTCGCGGGAACGAAGCGACACCGCCCACTCCTGCGGCCGGTACTCCTTGAGCAGCACCGCCACACACGCCTCCTTGACCCCACGCAGATGGGAGACCAGTGATTCGACGTCATCCTCGTCAGAGGTCGCGATGACCCGGTGAGGTACGGCGAGCCAGACCGCTCCTCGTCCGCCCACGGCGGACACGTCGAGAGTGACCGTCTCGAGGAGTGCACCCAGAACCGGCAGCCACGAGAAAGAATGCGCGTCGAGGAGTGCGAAGCTCAGCTTGGACGACTCCGCCCCGGCCGCGAGAAGCTCACTCGCGGTGGCGTGGGCGCCGGGCCCACCCCAGCGGAAGGAGCCGGTGTCGGTGACCAACCCGGCGTACAGGCTCGTCGCGGCCACCGGGTCGAGTGGATACCCGCCGGCCCGCAACACGTCGAGGACGAGTGTGGCCGTCGAGGCTGCTTCGGGATCCAACAGCATGTGGCTGCCGAAGCCGGGGTTCGACCGATGGTGGTCCACGACGAGGACCTCCGAGGCGGCCTCGGCGAGATGATCCCAGCGTCCGACACGGTCAGCGCTCGCGCAGTCGAGCGTCACCACCAGCCCGTCATGCGCGGGGACCTCGTCCAACGGGATCACGAACTCGGTCCCGGGGATCACCGCGAGAGCCTCCGGAACCCGGCCGGGGTCGAACGAGTGGTACACCGCCGCGCCGGCGGCGCGGAGTGCGCGCGCCAGGCCGGCGGAACTGCCGAGCGCATCCGCGTCGGGACGGAGGTGACAGAGCACGGTCACCTGCCGGTGCCGCATCAGCACCTCCGCCGCCGCCCGGGCGTCGACCGGGATCGTCACCGGTCGTCGTCCTCCGCCTGCGCCTCCTCGGGCCGCCGGTACGGGTCCTCCTCCCCCGCCGGGCGGGCGCCCTCCGCCGCCCTCCGGACCTCCTCGTCGCTTGCGCGGGCCCTGGCGAGCAGCTCCTCCATGTGGCGAGCCGCATCGGGCACGGAGTCCAGCACGAAAGTCAGCTCCGGGGTGAACTTCACCCCGGTCTGCTTGCCGACCATCGTCCTCAGCCGACCCCGCGCCGTGGCCAGGGCGTCTTCCGCGGCCGCGAGGTCCGGCTCCTCGTCGAGCGTCTCACCGCGGACGGTGTAGTACAGCGTCGCCACCCGGAGGTCGGGGGTGATGCGGGAATCGGTGATGGTCACGAACTCCAGACGCGGGTCCTTGATCTCGTTGTCGATCGCCGTGGCGACGATCTCCCCGATCCGCTTGCCGAGCCGTCCGGCGCGTCCTTTTCCGGTCATGGCGCTCCTCCTGAACATGGTCTGGTCGCACCAGGCGCGACCATTCTCCAACAGCATGCCGTGGGGGCAGGCCCGTTCTCCACGGAACCTGCCCCCACGGTCGTGACCGGCGACGTCAGTCGCGCGGCTTCTCCACGAGCTCGTACGTCTCGATGATGTCGCCGATCTTGATGTCGGAGTACGACACCGTCAGACCGCACTCGAAGCCCTCGCGGACCTCGGTGGCGTCATCCTTCTCGCGCCGGAGCGACGTGATGGTCATCTCTTCCTGGACGACGTTGCCGTCGCGGATGAGCCGGGCCTTCGCGTTACGCCGCATGATGCCGTCGAGCACCATACAACCGGCGATGTTGCCCACCTTCGAGGAGCGGAACATCTCGCGGATCTCCGCCTGTCCGAGCTGCTTCTCTTCGTAGATCGGCTTGAGCATGCCCTTGAGCGCAGCCTCGATCTCGTCGATCGCCTGGTAGATGATCGAGTAGTACCGGATGTCGACGCCCTCGCGGTTGGCCATCTCGGTGGCCTTGCCCTCCGCGCGGACGTTGAACCCGATGATCACCGCGTCGGACGCGGCCGCCAGGTTGACGTTGGTCTCGGTGACGGCACCGACACCGCGGTCGATCACCCGCAGCTGCACCTCGTCGTCGATCTCGATAGCCATGAGGGCCTCTTCGAGGGCCTCGACGGTACCGGAGTTGTCGCCCTTGATGATGAGGTTGAGCTGGCTCGTCTCCTTGAGATGCGAATCCAGATCCTCGAGGCTGATCCGGCGACGGCTGCGTGCGGCCAGCGCATTGCGCTTGCGCGCGTTACGACGGTCGGCGATCTGCCGTGCGGTGCGGTCCTCCTCGACAACCATCAGGGTGTCGCCGGCGCCACAGACACTGGTGAGACCGATGACCTGCACCGGACGCGACGGGGTCGCCTCGGTGACGTCGTCGCCGTGCTCGTCGACCATCCGACGGACGCGGCCGTAGGCGTCACCGGCGACGATCGAGTCGCCGACGCGGAGGGTGCCGCGCTGGATCAGCACCGTGGCGACAGGGCCGCGACCGCGGTCCAGGTGCGCCTCGATGGCGACACCCTGCGCGTCCATATCCGGGTTCGCCCGCAGGTCCAGAGACGCATCCGCGGTCAGGACGATCGCCTCGAGCAACGAGTCGATGTTCAGGCCCTGCTTGGCGGAGATGTCGACGAACATGGTGTCGCCGCCGTACTCCTCCGGCACGAGTCCGTACTCGGTCATCTGACCGCGGATCTTGTCGGGCTGGGCGCTTTCCTTGTCGATCTTGTTGACCGCCACCACGATCGGCACCTCAGCCGCCTGCGCGTGGTTGATCGCCTCGACCGTCTGCGGCATCACGCCGTCGTCCGCCGCGACCACGATGACCGCGATGTCCGTCGACTTGGCACCGCGGGCACGCATGGCGGTGAACGCCTCGTGACCCGGGGTATCGATGAAGGTGAGCGTGCGGTCGACACCGTCCACCTCGGACGTGACCTGGTAGGCACCGATGTGCTGGGTGATGCCACCGGCCTCGGCCTCGCCGACCTTCGCGGACCGGATGCTGTCGAGCAGCCGGGTCTTACCGTGGTCGACGTGACCCATGACGGTGACGACCGGGGGACGACGCTCGAGATCGTCCTCGCCGCCCTCGTCCTCACCGAAGGACAGGTCGAACGACTCGAGGAGCTCACGGTCCTCGTCCTCAGGGCTGACGACCTGGACCTTGAAGCCCATCTCCTCACCGAGGAGCTGAAGCGTCTCCGGGGTGACCGACTGCGTGGCCGTGACCATCTCGCCGAGGTTGAACAGCGCCTGGACCAACTGTGACGGGTTGACGTCGATCTTGTCGGCGAAGTCGCTCAGCGACGCACCCTGGGCCAGCCGCAGGACCTGCCCGCGACCGTCCGGGAGCCGGACGCCGCCGACCTCCGGTGCCCGCATCGAATCGTATTCCTGACGCTTCTGCCGCTTCGACTTGCGACCACGCCGGGGGGCGCCGCCGGGACGGCCGAACGCGCCCGCGGCACCGCCGCGGCCACGGCCGCCGCCACCCGGACGACCGCGGAAACCGCCGCCACCTGCAGCAGGGGCGCCGCCTCCACCGCCGGGGCGGAAACCGCCGCCGCCGGGACGGCCGCCCGGACCGCCCGGGCGACCACGGCCGCCGGCGGGACGCGCGACCTGGCCGGGCATCTGACCCGGGTTGGGACGCGGCGGCATGTTGCCGGGAGACGGGCGGGGACCACCCTGGCCCGGTGCGCCCGGACGCTGCGGCGGACGGGGTCCACCCTGGCCCGGTGCGGGACGGGAGCCACCCGGGCGGGGGCCGGCCTGCCCCGGACCGGGACGCGGGCCGGACTGGCCGGGTCCTGGGCGGGGTCCGCCCTGGGGCCGCGGCGCCGGGGTGGTGCCGCTCGAAAACGGGTTGTTGCCGACGCGCGGGGTCTTGGGACCCGGCTTCGGTCCGGCCGGACGCGGTCCGGGAGCCGGACGTGCCGATGCCGCCGGGGCCTCGGGCGCGGCCGGGGTGGGCCGAGCAGCGCCGGGCTTGGGCGCGGAGGTGCCTGGCTTCGACGCCGCATCAGCCGGCTTCCCGGCCTGGGCCGGGGTGGGCCGTGCGGCACCGGGCTTCGGACCCGCGGCGGGAGCAGCGGGCTTGGCGGCCGACGCCGGCGAGGGCGCGGCGGTGCGCGGATCGGCGCCCGGACGGGGGCCGGGCTTCCCCGCCGCGCCGGGCTTGGGCGCGGAGGTCGTGCCGGATTTGGCGGACGGGGCGGCGTCGTTGCCACCCGCCGGCGCGAGCGACTCGCGAAGACGCCGGACCACCGGTGCCTCGAGCGTCGATGACGCCGACTTGACGAACTCCCCCTGATCGCGGAGTTTCGTCAGAAGTTCTTTACTGGTGATACCGAACTCTTTTGCCAGTTCGTGTACCCGGGGCTTGCCTGCCACTGCTCTCCTCACTGCGAGGTCTTCACGGCAGGGCTGGCCGCGCGACCTCGGTCTACATTCGATGGACGTTCATCGCTGGAGCTTCACGGTGTGCTCATCGTGTCTGATCCGTTCCTTATCTTGTGCTCCCCCTACCGGGCCGTTCGGCCGGCGGGTGGTGTCGTGCTCGAGACGTACCGCCTCGAGCACCCCCGAGATCGCATCCTGGGACACGTTCCCGGCGACTCGCAGCGACCTGATGAAGGCCTTGCGGTCGAGTGCTGTCCTGATGCACCGCTCGTCGCGATGCACCCAGGCTCCTCGTCCCGACGCCCTGCGGCGCGGATCGGGCGAGAGTGCAGCCGATCGCGGATCGTGAACGATCCGCAGGAGCCGGGAGTCCGAATCCCGGCCACGGCAGCCGACGCAGGTCCTTGTGGGTCCCGCTACCTCGGCAGGGCCTTCGCGCTGGTCCTTACGTACCCGCATCCGGCCGCCTCGGTTTCTCGCCGCCTCGCCCGTACGGGGCAGGTGGACGTGAAGTCACTGTGACAACTGATCAGTCTACAGATAACGGGGTGTCGACACTAACGGCGCGCCCGACCGCGTGGGAGCGGGCCCACGGCGTGCGCTCACTCGGCGTCGCTGTGGATATCGATGCGCCACTGGGTGAGGCGATGAGCGAGGCGGGCGTTCTGCCCCTCCTTGCCGATCGCGAGCGAGAGCTGATAGTCGGGAACGACCACCCGTGCGGCGCGAGTGGCCTCGTCCGCGACCGTCACGGAGATCACCTTGGCCGGGGAGAGGGCGTTACCGACGAAAACGGTGGGGTCGTCGTCGTAGTCGACGATGTCGATCTTCTCGCCGCCCAACTCCGCCATGACCGCCCGCACCCGGGCGCCGTTGGGCCCGATGCACGCACCCTTCGCGTTGAGTCCGGACACGGTCGTCTCCACCGCGATCTTGGTGCGGTGGCCCGCCTCGCGGGCCACCGCGGCGATCCGCACGGAGGAATCACCGATCTCCGGCACCTCGAGGGCGAAGAGCCCACGGACCAGGTCCGGGTGGGTGCGCGACAGCGATACCGACGCCCCGTGGGGGCCCTTGTGCACTCCCACCACGTGGCACTTGATCCGGTCGCCGTGTTCGTAGGTCTCCCCCGGAACCTGCTCCGCCGGCGCGATGGTCCCTTCGGTCCCCCCGTTCTCCGGGCCGATGTGCACGACGATGATCCCCTTGGCGTTGGCGCGGGAATCAGACTGGATGACGCCGCTGACGACCTCGCCCTCGCGGGTCACGAGGTCGCCGTAGATCTTCTCCGTCTCGGCTTCGCGCAGGCGCTGCAGGATGATCTGGCGGGCCGTCGCCGCGGCCACCCGCCCGAAATCCGACGGGGTCGCGTCGAATTCACCGATGCGGTTGCCCTCGTCGTCGACCTCAGCGGCCATCACGGCCACGGTTCCGGCCTTGCGATCCAGCACGATCCGCGCGACACGGTGGGCGTCATCGGTCCGCTTGTAAGCGGTGAGAAGAGCGTTCTCCAGCGTCGAGACGAGCTCGTCCAGGGGGATCTCACGTTCCTGCGACAGCATGTTCAGTGCCGCCATGTCGATATTCACCGATCTTCTCCTTCTCGCGCACCGCTCCCGGTCTGGCCCGGTTCCTGCAGCAGGTCGATCTCGTCCTGGGGGGCGGGCCGGAACTCGACCCTGATCACGGCGCTGGCCACGTCGTCCAACGCTACCGAGCCGACGTTGATCCCTCGACCAGACTTCGACACGATGCGCACGCTGCCGGCGGTCTCGTCCATCTCGCCGACCCGGCCGCGGGCCGGCCCCGTCGCGCCGTCGGTGTACTCGATGTCGACCTGGCGACCGTGCGCGCGACGCCAATGGCGGCGCTCGACGAGGGGCGCGTCGACGCCCCGGCTCGTCACCTCCAGGGTCACCGGCCGCTCGGCTCCACCCCACTGCTCCGCGAGCGGATCCAGCTCGGTCGACAATGCGGCGAGAGTGTCCAGCGATACGCCCCCGTCGCCGTCCACGACGACGGTCACACGCCAGGTTTCAGCGCGTTCGTCCTCTCGGAGTTCCTCGAGGTCGAGTCCGCGGTCCGAGACCGCCTTACGAATGTGGGCCCTGTCGGGCTCGGGGACGATCACTGTGCTCCTGGTGTGCGGCTTTCGAGGGCCGGTCCGGATCACGGACGGGCCGAATCACTGTACCGCCTCCGCCCTTGATCCCCCGCCCCTGGCAGGATGTCGGGGTGCTCAGCTCCTCCCCCGTGGCGCTCTCGCGGCGCCGATTCCTGGCCGTGTCCTCCGGCGTCGTGGGTCTGGCGGTCGCCACCGGGTGCGCGGTCCCGACCGGCGACGACAGTCCCGACCCGATCCTCGAGCTCATTCGCGCCGCCGAGCGCGACGCACGCGAGTTCGCCGCGGCGGACGCGTCCCACGGCGAGTACGCTGGCGCCCTCCGGCGTCTCGCCGAGGTCCGTCGGATCCACGCCGAGCGTCTGGGGGAACTCGTCGACGACCCCGCGGCGTCGGGTACGGCGACCACCACGCCCCCTCCCGGGGCCGCCACGTCCTGCCCGCCCGTCGCCGAGGTCAGATCCCGGCTCCGCGGCGACGCCGAGCAGGCCGCGGACGTGGCGGTGGCCGCCGACGGGGCCCGGGCCGAACTGACCGGGTCGGTCTCGGCGGCGTGCACCGCGGCAGTGGAGGTGGAGCTCTCGTGACGACTCCGGTCGGTCTGGCGGCAGAGGACGCCGCCGTCTACGGCTACGGACTCCTGCTGGCGACAGCGGACGGCTCGATCCACGGTGCTGTCCGGCGTGAACTGGCCGCGCACCGGGCGCGCCGCGATGCCGCGGAGGAACTGTGGCCCGACTCCCCGCCCGCGCCGGTCGGGTACCTCGCCGGGCCGGACACACCCACCGCCCCGGTGCTCCTCGCGATCCGGATCGAGTCGGACTGTTGCGAGGCGTGGCGGGCCCAGTTGGGCACCTCCGCGGAACCCGATCGCCGACAGTTCTGCCTGGACGCGCTCACCGCCGCGGCGGTCCAACTCGCCCGGTGGCGGACGTTGATCCCGGGAGCGCCGTTCGAGGCGCTGCCCGGGTTCCCGCCGGCTACCTGATCAGCGCTCGGCGCGGACGAGGCGGATGATCTCCTCGGCGGCCCCGTCGACGGCGATCTGGGTGACCTCGCCGGTGGCCCGCTCACGCAGCTCCACCGTGCCCTCGGACCAACCGCGCCCCACCACGACGACCCACGGCACGCCGATCAGTTCGGCGTCCTTGAACTTCACCCCGGGCGACGCCTTGCGGTCGTCGAAGAGGATCTCCAGCCCGGCCCTGTCGAACGCCTCCACGAGGGTGCCCGCGCCGCTGATCGCCGCCTCGTCCTTGTTCGCGATCACCACGTGCACGTCCGCGGGAGCGGCCTCGGCGGGCCACACCAGACCCTTCTCGTCGGCGAACTGCTCCGCCAGCACCGCGACGAGACGAGAGACACCGATTCCGTAGGAGCCCATCGTCACGCGGGCGGGCTTGCCGTTCTCTCCGAGAACGTCGAACCCGAAGGCATCGGTGTACTTGCGGCCGAGCTGGAAGATGTGGCCGATCTCGATGCCACGGGCGAGCGTCAGGGTTCCGTGGCCACCGGGGGCGGGGTCTCCCTCGCGGACGTCGGCCGCCTCGATCGTGCCCTCGGGCGTGAAGTCACGGCCGCAGACCAGTCCGACGTAGTGTTTTCCCGCCACATCCGCCCCGGTGATCCACGACGTGCCCTCCGCGACCCGCGGGTCCACGAGGTAGCGGACCTCGTTCGCCAGCAGGCCCCGGGGACCGATGTAACCCTTGACCAGGAACGGGTTGGCGGTGAAATCCGCCTCCTCGAGCACCGCGACCTCGGCCGGCTCGAGCGCGGCCTCGATGCGTTTCATGTCGACCTCGCGGTCGCCCGGGACACCCACACCGAGCAACTCCCAGTCCTTGCCCGGCTCACGGACCTTGAGCATGACGTTCTTGAGCGTGTCCGCCGCGGAGATGTCCCGTCCGAGGTCGGCACCGTTGGCCCACGCGACGAGGGTCTCGATCGTGGGGGTGTCCGGCGTGGGGTGCACGACGGCCTCGGGGAGACCGTCGAACGGAAGCGCCGCGGGCGCCGGGGTCTCGACGGCCTCGACATTGGCCGCGTACTCGCCGTCGGTCGACCGGACGAAGGTGTCCTCACCCGCGGCGGATACGGCGAGGAACTCCTCGGACGCGGAGCCGCCCATGGCCCCGGAGGTCGCCGCGCAGATCACGTACTCGATGCCGAGCCGGTCGAAGATGCGCTGGTACGCGTCGCGGTGCGACTGGTAGGACCGTTCGAGACCGGCGTCGTCGACGTCGAAGGAGTACGAATCCTTCATGACGAACTCGCGCCCACGGAGGATGCCCGCCCGCGGCCGCTCCTCATCGCGGTACTTGGTCTGGATCTGGTACAGCGTGACGGGCAGGTCCTTGTACGAGGAGTACTCGCCCTGGACGGTGAGCGTGAAGAGCTCCTCGTGGGTGGGGCCGAGCATCATGTCGTTGCCCTTGCGGTCCTTGAGCCGGAACAACGCCGGGCCGTACTCGGTCCACCGGCCGGTGGTCTCGTACGGCTCACGCGGCAGCAGCGCGGGCAGGCTGATCTCCTGCGCGCCGAAGACGTTCATCTCCTCGCGCACCACCTGTTCGATGCGGCGGAGCGTGCGCAGGCCGAGCGGGAGCCACGAGTACACGCCGGGCGCGACACGGCGGACATAGCCGGCGCGCACCAGCAGTTTGTGGCTCAGCACCTCGGCGTCGGACGGGTCGTCGCGGAGCGTGCGCAGGAAAAGGTGGGACAGACGCGTGATCACGGTGGTCAAGCGTAGCCGCCCCGCGGCGCGCGCCCGGCCCGACGGTAGCCTCTGGCGGGTGCGCATCCTCCTCTCGCCCTCCGAGACCAAGTCCGTCGGCGGCTCCGGGGCCCCCCTGGACCTGGCCGGACTGTCCCTGCCGTCACTGACCGCGACCCGTCGCACGGTCGCGGATGCACTGGTCGCGGTATGCACGGACGATCCAGGCGAGGCCCAGCGCGTGCTCGGTCTGAGCGACGCCCTGGCCGGCGAGGTGACGCTGGACGCCGAGCTGTGGACATCTCCCACCGCTCCGGCGCTGAGCCGATATACGGGGGTGCTGTACGACGCCCTCGACCAGGCCTCGTTCACCAAGGTCACCCGGGCGCGCGCCGAGGCGCGCCTGTGGATCGGTTCGGCGCTGTTCGGACTGGTGGCCGCCGCGGACCCCATCCCCCACTACCGGCTGTCGGCGGGCACCCAGCTGCCCGGGTTGGGGACGCTCCGGGCGACGTGGCGCACCGCCCTCACCGACGCGGTCGCGGAGTGGGCGGAGGAGCTCGTACTCGACCTACGATCCGGTGGCTACCACCAGCTGGGCCCGGTGCCCGGCGCGGTGACCGTGGATGTGGTCACCGAGTACCCGGACGGCACCCGCAAGGTCGTCTCGCATTTCTCCAAGCACCACAAGGGGCTGTTGGCGCGGACGCTCGCGACCTCGCGCGCCGAACTGTCGGATCTCGGTTCGCTGCTGCGGGTCGCCCGCCGTGCCGGGCACGCGATCGAACGGACCTCGGACACCGTCCTGACCCTGGTCACGGAACCCTGAGGAAGAAGGACGACGACGACACCGGCGCCGCTCGGTGGGGCCGGCCCCCCGACGGTCGCCCAACCGTGGTGACATCGTCGAAGGACAGGAAACCGACCTTCTTACGGGCGCTCACGGCCCCATGACGCCCGAGTCGGGCGGCTGCGGTCGGCCCCTCAGGATTCGGACAGCACCTGCGGGAGCCCGGCCACCTCGCCCACCACCACGATGGCCGGCGGGCGGACGTCCTTCTCCGCCAGCACCGCCGTGAGCGTTCCGAGAGTGCACCGGTGTGTCGCCTGACCTTCGAGGCTGCCGTCCATGACCACGGCAGCCGGGGTGTTAGCGTCCCTGCCGCCGGCCACGAGCGCCTCGGCGATCGCCGGCGTGTTCTTGACGCCCATCAGTATCACCAGCGTTCCGCGCATGCGCGCGAGCGCCTGCCAGTCCACGAGCGAGTCGGCGTGCCCGGGCGGGAGGTGCCCGGAGACGATCGTCGCCTCGTGCGTCATCCCCCGGTTGGTCACCGGGATCCCCGCCAGCGCCGGCACGGACAGCGCACTGGAGACCCCGGGCACCACCGAGCACGGGATCCCCGCCTCCGCGCACGCCTGGGCCTCCTCATAACCACGGCCGTAGAGAAACGAGTCGCCGCCCTTGAGTCGCACGACGAACTTGCCCTCGCGTGCCCGCTCCACCAGCACCTGGTTGATGGCCTCCTGCGCCATGGAACGCCCGTAGGGGATCTTCGCCGCATCGACGACCTCCACGTCGGGCCGGAGTTCGGCGAGCGGACGCTGGGGCGCGAGCCGGTCGGCCACCACGACGTCGGCCTGCGCCAGCAGCCGACGGCCGCGGATGGTCATGAGGTCGTCCGCGCCGGGCCCGCCGCCGACCAGCGCCACGGTCCCGCGCAGCGTCTCGTCGAGTTCGGGCGACTCCGCAGCCGCCTCGCTCAGGGCGCGCGCCACCACGTCCCGCGCCTCCGCGGTCCGTGCCCGGTCCCCGGTGAGAACCGAGACCAGCATCTGGCCGCGACGGACGACTGCCGGGGTGACCGCGGTCCCGGAGCTCACCGCGTCCGAGCGGACGCAGAACGTACGCAGCTGCTCTGCCTCGGCGGCGACCCGGGCGTTCACGAGCGAGTCCTTGGTGGCCGCGACCACGTACCAGGCGCCTTCGAGGTCCCCGCTCCGGTACTCCCTGGACTGCCACCAGATGCGGCCGGCATCGACCAGTCCCTGCAGCGTGGGGGTGATCTCCGGACTCACCAGGTGGACGGCGGCCCCGGACTCGAGCAGGACGGGGATGCGCCTCTGGGCCACGGATCCGCCGCCGATCACCACGACTCGACGGCCCTCAAGCTCCAGGCCGACGGGGTACGGGTTCACGGGCCGGATCATGCGGTCGATCCTATCGGCCCCTGATCGCGTTCCCCGCCCTGGGCCGCCGTGTCCGTGATGACAGACATCCCCCGACCTCGCGCGGACGCAGGTCGGGGGATGTGGCGTGGCGGCGCCCCGCGGGCGGTGCTGGGTGTCAGACCTTCTGGTCGAGCTTCAGCGTGCGGGTGGAGCGCTCGAATTGTTCGGTGAACAGCGTGGGATCCGCGGCCAGGTCGCGACCGAGCGAGGGGATCATCTCCTCCAGCGCAGGGGTCCACTCCGCGAAACGGGTCGGGAAGCAGCGACGGAGCACGTCGACCATCGCGTCCACGGCGGTCGAGGCGCCGGGCGACGCGCCCAGCAGGCCGGCGATCGACCCGTCCGCGGCGTTGACCACGGCGGTGCCGAACTCCAGGGTGCCGCCCCGACCACCGGGCTTGGGCTTGATGACCTGGACGCGCTGTCCGGCGACGACCTTCTCCCACTCGCCGTCCTGGGCCGAGGGCACGAAGTCGCGCAGGGTGTCGACACGGGCGCCGTGGTTCTTGGCGAGCTCGGTGACGAGGTACTTGACGAGACCCATCTCGGTGAGGCCGATGTTCGCCATGGGCAGCAGGTTGCCGGCTCGGACACTGCTCGGCAGATCCATGAAGCTGCCCATCTTGAGGAACTTCGGGGTCCAGCCGGCGAAGGGGCCGAACAGCAGGCCCTTCTTGCCGTCGATGACACGGGTGTCCAGGTGCGGAACCGACATCGGCGGTGCGCCCACGGAGGCCTGGCTGTAGACCTTGGCCTGGTGCTGCTCGACGAGTTCGGGGTTGGTGCAGCGCAGCCACTGGCCGCCCACGGGGAAGCCACCGATCCCCTTGATCTCGGGAATGCCCGACTTCTGCAGCAGGTGCAGGGCGCCGCCGCCGGCCCCGACGAAGACGAACTTCGCGTCGACCGTGCGCTCGTCACCGGTGTGGCGGTTGGCCACGGTGAGGCGCCAGGTCCCGTCGGTGTTGCGCTCCAGATCCTTGACCTGGTTCTGGTAGTGGACCTCGGTCCCGGTTCGGGTGAGGTACTTGACCAACTGGCGGGTGAGGGCGCCGAAGTTGACGTCGGTGCCTCCCGCGAAATGGCTCAGTGCGAAGGGCTGCTCGGGCGAACGACCGCGCGCCATCAGCGGGACGAGTCGCTCGAGTTCGCCGAAGTCGGTGGTGTGCTCCATGCCCGGGAACAGCGGGTGCCCGGCGAGCTTGTCGTAGCGCTTGCGCAGGTAGTCCTGACCGTCCCGGCCGGTCACGAAACTCATGTGCGGCACGGGCCGGATCCACTCGGTCGGATCACCGAGCAGGGTGTTCTCCACCGCGTACGACCAGAACTGCCGGGAGACCTGGAACTTCTCGTTTACGCTCACGGCCTTGGTGATGTCGACGTCCCCGCTGGCGGTCTTCGGCGAGTAGTTGAGCTCGCACAGCGCGGAGTGTCCGGTACCGGCGTTGTTCCAGGCGTCGGAGGACTCCAACGCGGGCCCCTCGAGCCGCTCGTAGATCTGGATGTCCCAGTCCGGCTGGAGTCGACGCAGCAGGGCACCGAGCGTCGCGCTCATGGTGCCGGCGCCGATGAGCGCCACATCCGTCGTTCCGTGCTTTGCCACCTGGTCTGCAGTCACCGGCTACCCTCGCTCGTTGGTCGTGGACCCGAATTTCCAGTCGTCGCGGACCCCGGCGGGAGCCCGCGACCTGAGGGCTACAAGACTACTCACGGCCCGACCGGCAGGGCACACCGGTCCGGGGGCCCGCCATACCGGACTAGGGTGGTCGCCGTGTCCAGTTCCGCTTCTGATCCCGCCGGGCGCTCCGGATCCGCCGCAGAGTGGACCCCCGACCTTCTCGGCCCGGCCTACCGACGTCGTGAACTGCCGCTGGGGATGGACCCGGACGGCGAGGGGCCGATCTCTGCCACGCTGGTCCGGCACGAGGAGGCACCTGCGGATCCGGTCGCGGTCGTACTCGTGGTCCACGGGTTGTCGGACTACTTCTTCCACACGCACCTGGCGGAGTTCCTCGCCGCGCGAGGCATCGCCACCTACGGTGTCGACCTGCGCAAGTGCGGCCGCTCGAGGCGGGAGGGGCTGACGCCGCATTTCATCACCGACCTGGACAGATACGACGACGAGCTCGATCAGTCACTCGCGGTGATCGCCTCCGAACATCCCGGACTCCCTGTCGTCGTCGCCGCACATTCCACGGGCGGCCTGGTCGTTCCCCTGTGGCTCGCCCGCCGGCGTGACGGCGGTCGGCTCGACCCCGTCGTGGGACTGATCCTGAACTCGCCCTGGTTCCAACTCGATGTCCCGGACCGGACTCGAAGGATCCTCGACCCGGTCATCCGGACGATCGCCTCGGTGCGCCCCTACTACCGGCTCCCTCTGCCGTCCTCGGACCTCTACGTCACGAGCACGCACGCGGAGCACGACGGGGACTTCCACTACGACGTCACGCTCAAGCCCCCGGGTGGGGTTGGCGTACGCGCAGGATGGCTGGCCGCCGTCCGACGGGCCCAACGGCGTCTGCAGCGCGGCCTCGACCTGCCGCTGCCGGTCCTCCTGCTCCGGTCCACGGCCTCGTCGGTCGGCAGGCGCGGCGCGCGTGTCGACGTGGACACCGATCTCATCCTCGACGTGCGCTCGATGGAGCGTTTCGCCGACCGGGTGTCCGCCGAGGTCACCGAGGTGCCCGTCGAGGGAGCGCGGCACGATGTCTTCCTCTCCCGGCCCGACGTTCTCGAGGTGGTCTTTGACCGCCTGGGGACCTGGCTGGACCACACCCTGTCCTCACCCACCAAGGAGTTCTGACCCCCATGACGCAGACCCCCTCGCGCCACTTCGACCTCATCGTGATCGGCACGGGCAGCGGCAACTCGTTGATCGACGAGTCCTTCGCCGACAAATCCGTCGCGATCTGTGAGAAGGGGTCGTTCGGCGGCACCTGCCTCAACGTGGGCTGCATCCCGACCAAGATGTTCGTCTACGCGGCGGACACCGCGACCTCCGTCGCGCACGCAGGGACCTACGGCGTCGACGCGACGTTGGACGGGGTGCGCTGGCAGGACATGGTCTCCCGGGTGTTCGACCGGCGTATCGACCCCATCGCCTCGAGTGGCGAGGACTACCGGCGACACCGGTGCGAGAACGTCACGGTCTACGACGGTCACGCGACCTTCGTGGGACCTCGCACCATCGACACCGGCACCGGCGAGATCATCACCGCCGATGAGGTCGTGATCGCCGCCGGCGCGCGGCCGTCGATCCCCGAGATCGTCACGGAGTCGGGCGTGGACTACCACACCAGTGACGACGTGATGCGGATCCCCGAGCTGCCGCGGTCGATGGTCATCCAGGGCTCGGGGTTCATCGCGTGCGAGTTCGCCCACGTGTTCTCGTCGCTGGGAGTGGAGGTCACCGTCATCGGCCGCTCGGACGTACTTCTCAAGCACCTCGACCGCGAGCTCGCCGAACGGTTCACCGAGAGTGCGCGCGGCCACTGGGACGTCCGGCTCGGGCAGCACATCACCACCATGACCGCCACCGGTGACGACAACAGGGGCGTGGAGATCACGTTCGAGGACGGCTCGACCTGCGCGGCGGACTCGCTGCTGGTCGCCACCGGCCGCACCCCCAACGGAGACCTGCTGGGGCTCGACTCCGCCGGGATCGCCATGGACGGCGACCGCGTTCAGGTGGATGAGTTCGGTCGCACCTCCGCCGAGGGCGTGTGGGCCCTGGGCGACGTGAGTTCGCCGTTCCAGCTCAAGCACGTCGCCAACCACGAGCAGCGTGTGCTCGGACACAACCTGCATCACCCCGACGACCTGCAGCCGTTCCATCACACGAACGTCCCGTACGCCGTATTCACGTGGCCGCAGATCGCGTCGGTCGGCATGACCGAGGACGAGGCGCGTGCGGCCGGCCACGACATCACGGTCAAGACCCAGGATTACGGCGACGTGGCCTACGGCTGGGCGATGGAGGACTCGGTCGGCTGCTGCAAGCTCATCGCCGATCGGTCAACCGGCCACCTGCTGGGTGCCCACATCATGGGTGCCCACGCACCGTCCCTGATCCAGATCCTCATCCAGGGCATGGAGTTCGGGCTGACCGTGCCCGACATGGCCCGCCGCCAGTACTGGATCCACCCCGCGATGGCCGAGGTCGTCGAGAACGCGCTCCTCGGCCTCGACTTCCCCGACCGCGGCTTCTGACGCAGCCCGAAGGGCCGGCACGCCGTCTGGTGTGCCGGCCCTCGCCATTGCCCGCGGCCCAACGCCGCCGCGGCCCGGGTCAGCCCACGACGAAGTCGGACGGGTCGAGGTTCCTCAACTGCTCGCGATAGCGGAACGTGAAGCTCGGCCACTGCAGTGAGTTGCGTCCGCTGGAGTCGAAGTACCAGCTGGAGCAGCCCCCCTCGTTCCACACGGTCTTGGCGAGCTCCCGGTCCATACGGTCGGCGTACTCGGACTGCACGTCTCCGCGGACCTCGATGGTCTTGTGGCGCGCCCGGTCCGACAGGTCGAGCAGCGTGCCGATGTGCTCGGCCTGGGACTCGAGCATGTACACGATCGACGAGTGCCCGAGGTTCGTGTTGGGCCCGTACATCAGGAACAGATTCGGGAAGCCGGCGACCGTGACACCGTTGTGTGCGCGCGGACTGCCGCCCCAGTGCTCGGCCAGAGTACGACCGTCCGAGCCGGTGACGACCCGCGAGATGGGCGGCTCGGACGGCTGGAAACCGGTGCCGAAGATGATCACGTCGGCGGGGATCTCGGTTCCGTCGCCGGATACCAGCCCGGTCGGCGTGACCGCAGACGCCGCGTCGGGTACGAGCGTGACATCCGGCCGGGTCAGGGCGGGCAGCCACCTGCTGGTGAGCAGGATCCGCTTGCATCCGATCGAGAAGTCCGGGGTGAGTGCCTTACGCATCTTCCGGTCCCGCACATGGAGGAACAGGTAGAAGCGCGCGAACATCTCGTAGAACCGGAGGAGGAACTGCGCACGGGTGAAGACGACCACGTACAACTCGCGCCCGAGGTAGATGCGCCCACGCACGATCCGCTGCAGCAGCGGGATCCGCGAATACCACCGCCGCCGGGACTCGGAGATGCTCCGGTCGAGCCGCGGGAGGACCCAGCCCGGCGTCCGTTGGAACACGGTCAGGTGTCTGGTGGTCGGTGCGATCTCCGGGACGAACTGGACCGCGGATGCCCCCGTGCCCACCACCGCCACTCGTTTGCCCTCGAGCGGGATGTCATGGCGCCATTGCGCGGAGTGGAAGACCTCTCCCTCGAAGTCCTCGAGCCCGGGGAGATTCGGAACGGAGGGTGCGGAGAGCGCTCCGGTGGCCGCGATGAGATGGCGCGCACGGATCCGCCCCCTGCTCGTGTCGACGACCCACTGGGAACTCTCGGCATCCCATTTCGCCGATTCCACCTCACACGAGGTCACGAGGCGGTCCCGCAGTCCGATCCGGTCCGCCACGGACTTCAGGTACGCGAAGATCTCCGGCTGCCGCCCGAATGAGTGCGACCAGCCCGGATGGGCGTGGCGGGACAACGAGTACAAGGCCGTGGGCACGTCGCAGGCACAGCCGGGGTACGTGTTGTCGCGCCAGGTTCCGCCGACCTCCTCGGCCCTTTCCAGCACGAGGAAGTCCCGGCCACGGCCGTCGCCGAGCAGCCTGTCAGCCATCGCGATGCCGCCGAAGCCGGCTCCCAGGACGAGGAGGTCGATCTGGTCCACGGGTCCGCTGGGGGTGTCGATCATGGTGGACAGTATGCACCCTGTTGTCCACTGGCGGGAGGACTTAGTGGGACATACGTCCAAATCGAATTTCGGGCCTCCTCGAGGGCCGTGCGACGAGCGGGACCTCAGCGTGCGGAGGGCAGCGTCAGGATCTCGTACCCGTCCTCGGTCACCACGACGGTGTGCTCGAACTGCGCGGTCCAGGCCTTGTCCGCGGTCGTCACGGTCCAGTCATCGTCCCAGACGTCGAAGCCCGGACCACCGAGCGAGATCATCGGCTCCACGGTCAATGTCATCCCCGGCTCGAGGACCTCGGTCCGACTCGGGTCGTCGTAGTGGAGAACGACGAGACCGTTATGGAAGGTGGGGCCGACCCCGTGGCCGGTGAACTCCCGCACGACCGTGTAATCGAATCGCCGGGCGTACGACTCGATGACGCGACCGATCACGTTGACCTCACGGCCCGGCCGGATGGCCTTGATCCCCCGGTTCATCGCCTCGCGGGTCCGCTCCACGAGGAGTCGGATCTCCTCGCGGGGCTCACCGGCGAAGAACGTGGCGTTGGTGTCGCCGTGCACGCCGTGGATGAAGGCGGTGACGTCGACGTTCACGATGTCGCCGTCCTCGATGACCGTGCTGTCCGGGATACCGTGACAGATCACCTCGTTGAGCGAGACGCAGGACGACTTGGGGAACGCCTTGTAACCGAGAGTCGACGGGTAGGCACCGTTGTCGCACAGGAACTCGTGCACCACGCGATCGACCTCGTCGGTGGTGGTCCCGGGGGCGACGGCCTCGCCGGCGAGCACCAGCGCGTCCGCGGCGAGCCTGCTGGCCACCCGCATGGCCTCGATCACCTCGGGCGGCTGCACCCACGCCTCGCCGTTCGCCTCGTCGACCCGGTCTCGCCACGCGTACTCCGGGCGCGGGATGGACTCGGGCACGGTGCGAATCGGGGTCGGCGTGCCGGGGACGAGGGGCGGACGGGTCGAGGCGGTCATGCCCCAAGGATAGGCGCGTTCCCGGGACCCGGCCGCACGCCCTCCTGCGACGAGACCCGGAACCAGCGGCATCCGGTCGTGACCGGACGGACACGGCCGGACGCGAGTGGGGTCACCAGATCACGAAGCACACCGAGGCGATGATCACCATCAGTCCGAACAGGACCATCGAGATCACCTCGCCCCGCGAGCTACCCGCCGGCTGCTGCCCGCTCCGGGGCTCGACCTCGGTGTCCGGGTTCTCGTGCGACTCCATCACATCACCCCCATCCGGTGGAGCTCGGAGACCATCGCCACCCCGAGGATGACGAACACGACGGCCATGAAGCCCGTGTACACCCAGCGGCGAGGGTGGTCCGCCACCCAGAAGCGGCGCACACTCACGACGCCGTTGACGACCGCGATCACGCACAACACGATCCCGATCGGCGCCGCGACCCAACCGGAGAGGCTGAGCAGCGGGACGAGGATCGGGATCAACAGGTAGGTGATCAGACACCTCACGGCGGAGACGAGCACCGACGTCCGGAACGCACGGTGGGCGCCCGTGCTGGCGGACGGATCGAGTCCGTCGACGCGCAGCAGGCGCCGCATCACCCGGTCCGCTGCGGAATCCGACCGGAATCGCGGGTCACCGGCAGCTGCCCCCGCGTCGTGATCCGGAGTGGCGCGATCGGTCTCGGGCGCGGTCATCGGCGGTGGCACCTTTCGATGTCGACATCCGGGGCTGCGTGATCACTGCTCGAAGACCACTCGGCGTCGACGGGTTGACGGTTCGACTCGATTGTCCCACAACACCCCGGGACCGCCGAAGGCCCGGATCGTGCGGCCCACCCCTCACAGGAGGATCGTCGCGTAGTCGACCACGTCGACCATCCCGACCCGACGGTACGCTGCTCGCGCGGGCGCGTTGGAGCCGTTGACCACCAGCGACGGGGTCAGCCCGCGGGACTGGAGGGCGCTACAGACGGCGGCCGTGCCACCGGCGCCGAGCCCTGTTGCCCGGAGCGCCGGCTCGACCCACACTCCCTGGATCTGCGCCACGCGCGGGGAGACCGCGGCGACGTCGGCCTTGAAGTACACCCGGCCCCGGTCGACACCGACCCAGGTTCTGCCGCGCGCCACTGACCGCGCCACGCGCCGCCGGAAAGGAGCGCCGGCGCCCACGGCGAACGGGTCGGCCAGCAACTCCTCCCGATACATGTCCGCGGCGGCCGCGAGTACCGGGTCGAACTCCTGCAACGTGGCGGGTCGGATCCCGTCCAGGACCAGGGCCGGATCGACCGGTGACCCCAGCCTCATCAGGAACTGCGCCGTCCGGTGCTCTCGGGCGGGGCCCCAGCCACATCGCAGCGACGGCCACAGGAGCGCGACCTGGTCCCGACGGCCGTGTACCGACATCGGTCCGAAACCCATGTCGACCACGGCGCGGCCGAGCGCCGCGTGATCTTCGGCGGCCCCGGTGATCGGGAGAACAGAGTTGCCCACGAACACCAGCGATCGTTCCGGCCCGCCACGGGTGAGGAAGCGACCGTCCGCTCCCCCGGCGACGCCCGAGAGCATGAACTTCTCGGCGGCCGGAGCAGACACGTAGGGATCGGCGGCGAGTACGCGCGAGACCGCGGCGGACTCTCCGGGTCCGACCTCCCGGCAGTCACCGACCCCGGAAGGTGGGGCAACCGTGTCGGTCACGGCCTATCGCGTGACCTTGACCTGGGGGCCCTGGCCCTCCGCGGCCTCTCCGACAGGCTCGCCCATCTCCTCGGCGATCCGCATGGCCTCCTCGACCAACGTCTCGACGATCATCGCCTCGGGGACGGTCTTGATGACCTCACCCTTGACGAAGATCTGCCCCTTGCCGTTTCCGGATGCCACGCCGAGATCCGCCTCACGGGCCTCGCCCGGGCCGTTGACGACGCAGCCCATCACGGCGACGCGCAGCGGGACGCTCATGCCCTCGAGGCCGGCCGTGACCTCATCGGCGAGCTTGTAGACGTCCACCTGCGCGCGCCCACACGACGGGCAGGAGACGATCTCGAGCTTGCGGGGTCGCAGGTTGAGCGACTGAAGAATCTGCGTGCCGACCTTGATCTCTTCCGCCGGAGGTGCGGAGAGGGAGACACGGATGGTATCGCCGATGCCCTCGGAGAGCAGTGCCCCGAACGCCACGGACGACTTGATGGTGCCCTGGAACGCCGGGCCGGCCTCGGTCACGCCCAGGTGCAGTGGGTAGTCGGTCCGGGCCGCGAGCTGACGGTAGGCCTCCACCATGATCACCGGGTCGTTGTGCTTGACCGAGATCTTGATGTCACCGAACCCGTGCTCCTCGAACAGTGAGGCCTCCCAGACCGCGGACTCGACCAGTGCCTCGGGGGTGGCCTTGCCGTACTTGGCCAGCAGACGCGGATCAAGAGAACCGGCGTTAACGCCGATCCGGATGGGGATCCCGGCGTCCCCGGCCGCCTTGGCGACCTCCTTGACCCGCCCGTCGAACTCCTTGATGTTGCCCGGGTTGACGCGCACGGCCGCACACCCGGCATCGATCGCCGCGAAGATGTACTTCGGCTGGAAGTGGATATCCGCGATCACCGGGATCGGGGACTTGCGGGCGATGGTCGCCAGCGCGTCCGCGTCCTCCTGCCGAGGACACGCCACCCGGACGATGTCGCAGCCCGACGCCGTGAGCTCGGCGATCTGCTGGAGCGTCGAGTTCACGTCGTGGGTCTTGGTGGTGGTCATGGACTGGACCGAGATCGGGTGGTCGCTGCCCACACCCACCTGTCCCACGAACAGCTGACGGGTCTTCCGACGCGGCGCCAGGGCGGGCAGCGGCGCGTCGGGCATTCCCAGACCGACGGGGATGGAGGACGAGTCGTTCACGTGAAGGGCCTTCCTTAGGGGCTTGGCAGCCGGATGCTGATGAGTCCCGCCCGCCATTATCCGGGTCGGGGCCACCGCGTGCGAGCAGGAGTCGCCGGGATCACCCGGTCAGCAGGATGGGGTTGACGAAATCAGCGGTGATGACGATCGCGGACACGCCGATCAACAGCACGAACACGGTCATGGTGACCGGGGCCAGCTTCTCGTAGTCGGCCGGCCCGCCCGGGGCCAGGCCGCGGAGGCGGCGCAGGGCATCCCGGATCTTCTCGTAGAACACGACCGCGACGTGGCCGCCGTCGAACGGGGTGAGCGGGACCAGGTTGAAGGCGCCGAGGAACAGGTTGAGCCCGGCCAGGAACAGCACGAACAGCCACCACGCGCCCTGCTCGGCCGCCTGCCCGCCGATATGGCTCGCGCCGACGACCGAGACCGGCGAATCCTCGGCCCGCTCGGCCCCGAAGATCGACGCCGCCACAGCCGGGATCTTGGACGGGAACGAGATGAGCCCCTGCACGGTCGCGTCGACCATGTCCCCGGTGAACGCGATCGTCGCCGGGACCGCGCTCCACACGTCATAGGTGTTGACCGTCTGATAGGCGGGATCGTCCAGGATCTCCTGCGGGATCCCCTCATCCGAGAGCCGCACACCGAGCGCACCGCGCTCCTGCCCGTCGACGGTGGACGAGGTCAACGTCGCCGTCGTCGTCGTCTCCTCACCGCCCCTGGCCACGACCACCGGCACGGTCTCGCCGGGTAGCCCCGCGATCTCCTCCGACAGATCGGCCCAACTCGATACCGGCACACCGTCGACCGCGATGATCCGGTCGCCGGGGAGGATCCCCGCCGCGCCGGCGGGGCCCAGCCCCGGTCCACACGCCGGCTCCCCCGCCTGCCCGGCCGCGCAGGTGTCCCCCACGACCGCCGCCACCCGATCGGTCGGGATCGGCTGCACATCCCGGTTCACCAGACCCCACCCGAGGGCCACGCCGTAGAACAGCGCGACCGCCAGGAGGATGTTCATGGCCGGCCCGGCCAACAACACCGCCACGCGCTTCCACCACGCCTGCCGCCACATCGCCCGGGGCTCGTCCTCGGGAGACAACTCGTCGTACGCCGTCATTCCCGCGATGTCGCAGAACCCGCCGAGCGGGACGGCCTTGAGCCCGTACTCGATCCCACCACGGTTGGTCGACCAGACGGTCGGGCCGAAACCGACGAAGAACCTGCGGACCTTCATCCCCGACCACTGCGCGACCTTCATATGGCCGAACTCGTGCAGCACGATCGACAACATGATCCCGAAGGCGAACAGGATGATCCCCACGACCAACACGACTCAGCCCTCCAGCCCGGTCACGAGCGCGGCCGCGTGACGGCGCGCCCACGATTCAGCAGCCACGACATCGTCCAGATCCCGGGGGTCGGCGGACCACTCGTCCGCCGCCTCGACCGTCGCTGCGACCACGTCGACGATCTCGGTGAAACGGATACGCCCGTCGAGGAAGGCCGGCGCGGCCTCCTCGTTGGCGGCGTTGAAGACAGCCGTGCGCAACCCGCCCGCCGCCCCTGCGGCACGCGCCACGGAGATCGCCGGGAACGTCACCTCGTCGACGGGCTCGAACGTCCAGGTGTGCGACCGCGAGAAGTCCAGGGGCGTCGACACCCCCGCGATCCGCGTCGGCCAGCCCAACGCCAACGCGATAGGCAATTTCATCGACGGCGGCGATGCTTTGGCCACTGTCGCGCCGTCGACGAAGGTCACCGCCGAATGCACCACCGACTGGGGATGGACCGTCACGTCGATCCGGTCATACGGCACCCCGAACAGCAGGTGCGCCTCGATCAGTTCGAGGGACTTGTTGACCAGGGTCGCTGAGTTCAGCGTGATCATCCGGCCCATCTCCCAGGTGGGGTGCCGGAGGGCCTGCGCCGCTGTCACGTCCGCTAGTTCCGCACGACTCCGGCCACGGAACGGGCCACCCGATGCGGTGAGCACGAGCGAAGCCACCTCGTCGGATGTGCCGGCACGTAGGCACTGGGCCATCGCCGAGTGCTCCGAATCGACCGGGACGAGCTGCCCGGGCGCGGCCCTGCCCGTCACGAGCGCCCCGCCGGCGACGAGCGACTCCTTGTTCGCGAGCGCCAGCCGGGCGCCGGTGTCCAGTGCGGCGAGGGTCGGCCCGAGACCGATCGACCCGTCGATCCCGTTGAGGACGACATCGGCCTCGACCTCACGGACGAGCCTTGTGGCGGCCTCCGGGCCGTCGAGCACCCTGACCTCGGGGAACTGTGCCCGGACCTTCTCCGCGGCGATCGGATCCGACACCGCGACGGCCTCGGCCCCGGTACTGCGGATCTGGTCGGAGAGCAGGTCCACGCGGCCACCGCCCGCGGCAAGACCCACCACCAGGAAGCGGTCGGGGCCGGACTCAGAGGTCACCTCGAGGGCCTGGGTACCGATCGATCCGGTACTGCCGAGGACGAGAACACGCGTGGTCACCCTGCCATTGTCCACATCATCGGTGCCTGGTGCCGCATCGCGGCACCAGGTGTGTGGGGCGACACGGGCGGGTTACCCGTCGGCCGCCCGACCCGGTGTGACAAACTGGGTCCGATGTCGGCGGCCCGCGGGGCTGCCAGCGAGCCGTGAGGAGAACCGGGGAGCATGAGCGCGGACGGACACACCAGTGCAGAGGTCGTCGTGGACGGGGTCAGCTCGCTCGACGAGCCGTCGGTCGAGTGGGGCTGGCACAAGCACAGCGCGAAGGTCGGCTGGGCGGTGGGAGGCTTCTTCGTCCTGTTCCTGCTCGGCATGCTCTTCGGCAACCACATCGGCAACGTCGAGAACATCTGGCTGGTCGCGATCGCCGCGTTCCTGCTGATCTGGATGATCCTCTCGCTGCGCCCCAAGAAGGACACCTACGCCAAGTCGCACAAGGTCTTCTCGGTCCCCGCGGACCACTACGCCGTGGCCGGCGGTGTGGCCACCGGCGCCATCGCCGCCTCCGGCACCAACTGATTCCGGAACCACACCCGGCTGACGAGGGCCGCCCCGCTCGAAGCGGGGCGGCCCTTGTTCTGGTCGCTGAGGCGGCGGCGTGTCACTCCTCTGCGGCGAGCTGGCCGCAGGCGGCCGCGATCTCCTGCCCCCGTGTGTCACGGACGGTGCAGGACACGCCCGCTGCACGAACCGCCTCGACGAACGCATCCTGCTGATGCCTGGGGCTGGCGTCCCACTCACTCCCCGGGGTCGGGTTCAGGGGGATGAGGTTCACGTGCGCCATCGCGCCCAGGCGCTGCGCGAGGAGACGGCCGAGCATCTCGCCCCGCCATGTCTGGTCGTTCACGTCACGGATCAGCGCGTACTCGATCGATACGCGACGACCGGTCGCATCCGCGTAGTGGCGGGCGGCGTCCATGACCTCCGAGACCGGCCACCGGTTGTTGACCGGCACCAGCGTGTCGCGCAGCTCGTCGTCCGGAGTATGCAGCGACACGGCGAGGGTGACCTGCAGGCCTTCCTCGGCGAGCCGGTGGATGGCCGGAACCACGCCGACCGTCGACACCGTGACCGCGCGCTGGGAGAGCCCGAATCCCGACGGAGGCGGCGAGACGATACCCCGTACCGCGGTGAGCACCCGCTTGTAGTTGGCCAGCGGCTCCCCCATCCCCATGAAGACCACGTTCGACAGGCGGCCGGGACCGCCCGGGATCTCGCCGTCGCGCATAGCCCGGGCGGCCACCCGGACCTGGTCGAGGATCTCCGCCGCGGACAGGTTGCGTTGGAGGCCGCCCTGCCCGGTCGCGCAGAACGGACATGCCATGCCACATCCGGCCTGGCTGGAGATGCAGACCGTCGCCCGATCCGGGTACCGCATCAGCACACTCTCCACGAGCGAACCGTCGTGGAGCTTCCACAGTGTCTTACGCGTGGTGCCCTCGTCGGTGGTGATATGCCGCAGTGAGGACGTCAGGGGCGGAAACAGCTCGTCCGCGACCCGATCGCGCAGGCTGGCGGGGAGGTCGGTCATCTCCCGCGGGTCCGCCTCGAGACGACCGAAGTACTGATTTGCCAGCTGCTTGGCGCGGAACGCCGGGACCTCCAACTCCGCCATCGCCTCCGCCCGACCCTCGGCGTCGAGGTCCGCGAAGTGACGAGGGGGCAGCCCGCGGCGGGGCGCATCGAAGACGAGGGGAAGTGGTTCAGCCATGATGCGGCCATTGTGTCAGAACCGAGGCCGGACGACACGCCGAGTGGCGGTGCTCACGAGCGCCGGGAACGCTTACAGTTCACCTATGACCACGCGTTCACACGACCCTGCCGACGCCGGCAACACCGAGTCGTCCCCCGAGACGGCCGTGGTGCCCGCCGAGAATGCAACCGCCGACGTGCCCGCGCCGTCGGCCCCGGAGGCGACCGATCACGATCGCCTCTCGCCTCAGGCCGTGCCCGACAGCGCGGCGGGCAGGCTCGGATCGGCGTGGGTCGGTCTGGTGCTGGGCGCGTTGGTCACGATTCTCCTGCTGATCTTCATCGCACAGAACACCACCTCGACGGACGTGCAGTACCTCGGTCTGCATTTCAGCCTGCCGCTGGGTGTCCTGATCCTGTTCGCCGCGATCGCCGGCGCATTGATCATGGCCCTGTTCGCCGGGTTCCGGATCCTGCAGCTCCGGATGCGGGCGCGCAAGGCCCGGAAGCTCTCGGCGCGATCCCGCTGATGTCGCTGGTCGGCCGCGCGGAACGACAGTCCGGCCGGCCGAAGTGTCCGCTATGTCGGGACGACGAATGTGAAGACGATCCAGACCACCACCGCGCTGGGCAGAACGGAATCGAGGCGGTCCATGAACCCGCCGTGACCCGGCAACACCGTCCCCATGTCCTTGATCCCGAGGTCGCGCTTGACCTGGGACTCCACGAGATCGCCGAGGGTCGCGGTGAACACCGCGAGCACGCCGAGGAGGATGCCCTTCCAGATGTCGTCGTCGAACAGCAGCCACACGACCAGCGCACCGCCGACCATCGCGAGGATGAGTGAGCCGGCGAAGCCCTCCCAGGACTTCTTCGGACTGATGGCGGGCGCCATCGGGTGCTTTCCGAACAGCACGCCGGCGATATAGCCACCGACGTCCGAGCACACCACGAGCAGGATGAGCGCGATGACACGTTGCGCGCCGTACTCACCGTCCGAGAGCATCGCGCCCAGGCATCCCGGCACGGCGATCCAGACCAGGACGAACACCGTGACCGAGACGTCCCGTAGATAGTTCTTCGGAGCGATGTCGAGGCCGCCCATGAGCAACCGCCAGACCAGCACCACCACCGCCGTGGCCGCGAAAGCCGCGAAGGCCCCGGTCGCGCCGATCAGGAAACCTGACCACACCATCGCCTGACCGCCGAGGAGCAGTGGAACGAGGGGCAGCGTGAACCGGGCCTGACGGAGGCGTTTGAAAACCTCCCACGTCCCGATGGCCACGGCTCCGCCCGCGACCAGATACCACGCCCGCGGATTGAACGCGATACTGGCGATCACGAGGGCACCGAGCCCGATCCCCACCGGGATCGCCCGGGTCAGGTCGCGGCCGGCGCGGGACGGGGGCGCCGCGGCCGCGGCAGTGGGCCCGGGCGGGCCGGACGGAGCGTCATCCACGGCGTACTCCTCGACTGTTGTGGTGGTTGAACGGCTGGCGGAGAACCCGGGAGGGGTCAGACCTCCATCAGTTCGGCTTCCTTGCCCTTCACGATCTCGTCGACCTCGGCCACGTAGCGCTGCGTGACCTTGTCGAGCTCCTTCTCCGCGGCGTTGACCTCGTCCTCGCCCGCCTCGCCGTCCTTGTCGATGCGCTTGAGCTCATCCATCGCCTTGCGGCGCACCCCGCGAAGCGCGATGCGACCGTCCTCCGCCTTGGCCTTGGCCTGCTTGACCAGGTCCTTGCGGCGCTCCTCGGTGAGCTGCGGGACGGTCACGCGGAGCACCTGGCCGTCGTTCGTCGGGTTGACGCCGAGGTCCGAGTTACGGATCGCGTTCTCGATGGGGCCCATCTGCGACATCTCGTACGGCTTGATGATGAGCATGCGGGGCTCCGGGACCGTGATGGTCGCCATCTGGGTGATAGGTGTCATCGTTCCGTAGTACTCGCACATGACCCGGTTGAACATGCCCGGATTCGCACGACCGGTGCGGATGGCGGAGAGCTCGTCGCGGACGTGCTCGATCGCCTTCTCCATCTTCTCCTCGGCCTCGAGCAGGGTGTCGTCGATCATCTTCGTCTCTTTTCGTTCGTGTCGGCTGGTGGGTGCGTGGTCCTACTGCGGCCGGGTCAGGCCGGGCTGCTCACCAGGGTCCCGATCTGCTCACCGGCCACCGCGCGGGCGATATTGCCCTCGGTGAGCATGTTGAAGACCAAGATCGGCATGTTGTTGTCCATGCAGAGGCTGAACGCTGTGGCGTCCGCGACCTTGAGACCCTGCTCCAGGCACTCACGGTGCTCGATGCGGGCGTACAGCTCGGCATCCGGGTTCGTCCGCGGATCATCGGAGTACACACCGTCGACGGCCTTTGCCATGAGCAACACGTCCGCCCGGATCTCCAGCGCCCGCTGGGCGGCGGTGGTGTCGGTGGAGAAGTAGGGCATGCCCATGCCGGCACCGAAGATCACGACCCGGCCCTTCTCGAGGTGCCGCTCGGCGCGCAGCGGGATGTACGGCTCCGCCACCTGACCCATGTGGATGGCCGTCTGCACCCGCGTGGAGATGCCCTCCTGCTCGAGGAAATCCTGGAGGGCCAGGCAGTTCATCACGGTGCCCAGCATCCCCATGTAGTCGCTCCGGGCGCGGTCGAGTCCGCGCTGCTGCAACTGGGCGCCACGGAAGAAGTTGCCACCACCGATCACGATCGCGATCTGGGCCCCGGTCCTCGAGACCTCTGCGATCTGGCGCGCGACGGACTGCACGACGTCCGGATCGATGCCCACGCCACCGCCGCCGAACATCTCGCCACCCAGCTTGAGCATCACACGCTTGTACCCGTGCAGCGGGTCGGTCATCGTTCTCCTCGTCCCGGGCGGATCGAGCCCGTGTCGCGCGTCGACGCTCCTGACACCGTGTCGTCGAGGAGCTGTCCGGCCCATGGTGGAGCCGGGTACATTCTGCCCTATCCGCACGCCCTCCACAGCGCAGCCCGCCGGAGGCGGGCGCACCCGGTGGGCACGACGAGCGACGGCGGCACCCGATCCCCGGGTACCGCCGTCGCTGGTTCACCGCACGAAGCGGCTCAGGCGCGGGTCAGGCCTGACCGACCTCGAAGCGCAGGAACGAGGTGACCTTCGCGCCGGCCTCCTCGAGAAGCGCACCGACGGTCTTCTTGCTGTCGGTGACGGAGGCCTGGTCCAGGAGGCAGACGTCCTTGTAGAAGCCGTTGAGCCGACCCTCGATGATCTTGGGCAGTGCCTGCTCCGGCTTGCCCTCCTCGCGGGCGGTGGCCTCGGCGATCTCGCGCTCCTTGGCGACGACGTCGGCGGGGACCTCGTCACGCGAGAGGTACTGGGCCTTGAGCGCGGCGATCTGCATCGCGGCGGAACGGGCGGCGGACTCGGCGGCCTCGCCCTCGCCCGAGTAGGCGACCAGGACGCCGACGGCCGGCGGCAGATCCGACGAACGCTTGTGCAGGTAGACGGCGACGGGGCCGTCGAGCTTGCCCACGCGACGCAGGACGAGCTTCTCGCCGGACTTGGCGGAGAAGGCGACGACCGCGTCGGCGACGGTGGTGCCGTCCAGCTCGGCGGCGTTCAGCGCGTCGAGATCGGAGATGCCCTGGGCGGCGGCCACGCCGACGATCTTGTCGGCGAGCGCGATGAACTCGGCGCTCTTGGCGACGAAGTCGGTCTCGGAGTTGAGCTCGACCATGACGCCGTCCTTGACGGCGACCAGGCCCTCGGCGGTGGCGCGCTCGGCGCGCTTGCCCACGTCCTTGGCGCCCTTGATGCGCAAGACCTCGACGGCCTTGTCGAAGTCGCCGTCGGTCTCCTCGAGAGCCTTCTTGCAGTCCATCATCCCGGAGCCGGTGAGCTCACGCAGACGCTTGACGTCGGCAGCGGTGTAGTTCGCCATTGTGGGGCGACCCTCCTTATAGGGGTTGGATGTGTCGTGAAAAGTAGTCGCGTCGGTCGGCGGACGAATCCGCCTCCACCCTAGACGCCGAAGCGCCGATGGAGACCGGTTCCCACCGCCGGTGACACGTCGGGCCCGGCCACCCGGGGACCCCCGCGAGGGGTCATGGGCGGCCGGGCCCGACATGTCTCGAGCTGGTGCCTGAGGATCAGACCTCGGTGGCGGGCGCCTCGGGGGCGGCCTCCGCGGCGGGCGGCTCCGCCACGGGCGACTCGGTGCCGGTGATCTCGGCGGGGGCCTCGGCGGCCTCCGGAGCGGCGGCCTCGCCGGTGACCTGGTCGAGCTGCTCGGTCTCCCACTCGGCGAGGGGCTCGGCCTGGTCGCCGGTGGTCTTGCCGGCCTGCGAGCGGGCCTTGAGGCCCTCGGCGACGGCGGAGGCGATCACGCGGGTCAGCACGGTCACCGAGCGGATCGCGTCGTCGTTCGCCGGGATCGGGTAGTCGACGACGTCCGGGTCACAGTTGGTGTCGAGGATCGCGACGACCGGGATGTTGAGCTTGCGGGCCTCGCCGACGGCGATGTGCTCCTTGTTGGTGTCGACGACCCACACCACCGAAGGAACCTTGGTCATGTCACGCATACCGCCGAGCGTGCGCTCGAGCTTGTTCTTCTCACGCGTGAGCATGAGGATTTCCTTCTTGGTGCGACCCTCGAAGCCACCCGACTGCTCCATCGACTCGAGCTCCTTGAGGCGCAGGAGCCGCTGGTGCACGGTCTGGAAGTTGGTGAGCATGCCGCCCAGCCAGCGCTGGTTGACGTACGGCATCCCGACCTTGGCGGCCTCCTCGGCGATGGCCTCCTGGGCCTGCTTCTTGGTGCCGACGAACAGGACGGTGCCGCCGTGGGCGACGGTCTCCTTGACGAACTCGTACGCCTGGTCGATGTACGTCAGGGTCTGCTGCAGGTCGATGATGTAGATGCCGTTGCGGTCGGTGAAGATGAACCGGCGCATCTTCGGGTTCCAGCGACGGGTCTGGTGACCGAAGTGAGCACCTGCGTCGAGCAGCTGCTTCATGGAGATAACTGCCATGATGGGTTGAGGGCTCGTCCGGCTTGGAAGCAGCCGGACCGCGAGGCCCTCGTCCTCGCTTTCTGAATCTGTATCGGGTTACGCCCTTCAGCCGGGTGGCCTCGGGCCCTGGTGTCCGCGCCGGACCTCACCCCTGAACAGCCAGGGGCACCAACTGGTCCGTCGTCCGGAGGGTCCGTGATCCAGGGGATCACGGGTCCGGATGCTCCACCCGCGGGCGGGGCAGGACACGCGAAGTCAATCGACTGCAGAGTCGACCGCACCGGGAAGCATATCCGGTGGTGCGTCTGTCCGCCAAGACGGCGACGGCGACGAACACCTGTGGATGGTCGTCGAGTTTCTCCACACCCGGCGCCGGGACTCTCGCGCCGCGCCCCGGGACACGCTCCACTGGGGTCATGGGAGACGAGCGAGGCGTACCGGGAGCCGTGCGGATGGACCGTGCCGGAGCCACAAGGGCCGGCGCCGCCGCGGTGGGGGTGGCGGTGGCGGGGGTTCTGCTCGCCGCTGTGCTGCCCCACCCCGCCGCGCCTGCCGCCCCGACGGTGCGGTTCCGCAGCCCCGTCCCGGGCCCGGCGGTCCCGGTGACCGGCTTCGATCCCCCCGAACACCGCTGGCTCGCCGGGCATCGGGGCGTCGATCTGGCGGCCGAGCCCCTGTCGCCCGTGCTCGCGCCGGCACCCGGCACCGTGCTGTTCGCGGGGTCGGTGGGTGGAAAGCCGGTGCTGTCCCTGGATCATGGCCACGGCCTACGGACCACCTACGAACCGGTGACGGCGAGTGTCCTGAAAGGCGATGAGGTCTCGACGGGCCAGACGGTCGGGCACCTCGTCGCGGGACACCCGGGGTGCCCCATGGAAGCGTGCCTGCACTGGGGCGCACGCGTCGCTTCGGGGAACCCGGGAGGTGACGACGACGACTACGTCGACCCACTGTCGCTGACACTCGTCTCGGACCGGCCGATCCGACTCAAGCCCACCCGTCCCGGGGACGGCGAAGCCTGATCACTGCGCCGGGCCGCGCCTGCCTTACTCGCCCTTTCCCCCGCCCCGGTCTCATGCCCGCGGGTGGGCTCCGCGGTACGCGGCGCGGAGGCGATCGGCCGAGACATGGGTGTAGATCTGCGTGGTCGCCGGCGTCGAATGCCCCAACAGTTCCTGGACATGGCGCAGGTCGGCGCCGCCCTCGAGGAGGTGTGTCGCCGAACTGTGCCGCAGGGCGTGCGGCGAGACCCTGGGCGATCCCGGGGTCACCGCCGTCACCTCGTTGACGATCCGACGTGCGGCCCGCGGGTCGAGCCTGCCGCCCCGGGCCCCCAACAGCAGAGCTGGTCCGGAACGGTCGGTGGCAAGAGCTCGTCGCCCCGCGTCGAGCCAGAGCCGCAATGCGGCCTCGGCCGGGCGGCCGTAGGGAACAGAACGTTCACGGCCACCCTTGCCGAGTACCCGCAGCAGGCGTCGTTCCCGGTCGAGGTCGTCCACGTCCAGTCCGCACAGCTCGGCCACCCGGATCCCGCAGGAGTACAGGAGTTCCACGACGAGCTGGTCCCGTAGGGCGATCGGGTCGCCCTCCGCCGCCCCGAGTTCAGTCGTCCGGAGCACCTCGGCGGCCTGGGCGGTCTGCAGCACCTCCGGAAGGTGGCGCTGCGCCTTCGGTGCTTCGAGGCGGGCGGCGACATCCGTCGGGACGAGTCCCGTCCGGCTCGCCCAGGTGCTGAATGATCGCGCCGCCGCCACCCGCCGCGCGACGCTCGAGCGCGCCGCCCCGGCGGAGACCTGTTCGGCGAGCCACCCCCGGAGGGCGGGCAGGGTGAACGCCCCGGCGAGATCGGCTGCGCAGGCCGGGCCCCCCGGCTCGGTCGAGAGCCGGGACAGCAGCGCTCGCGCGTCGGAACGGTAGGCGCGGACCGTCGCCTCGGAGCGGGACCGGCCGGCGCGGAGATGGTCGGCGAAGTCGTCCAGGACGGGTTCGAGCGCGGGAGGCACTTCGCGACCGACCGCCCCTTGTGAACCCATGCGTCCCATGAGTCCCATCATCACCCCACCCGCGATCGCACGCAAGAAGAACGCCGCGGGCTTCGCGCAGCCATCACCGGCCGGCCCCGCTGGCGCCCGGTCAGCCCACCGACAGGCTCATCTGCACGCCGCCCCCACCGGATCGTCGCCACCCCTGCGGCCCCCGGACCGCCGCTCCCGTCGACATCAGTCGACCCAGTACCGCCCGGGTCGTACTCGGCGGGATCCCCGCCGACGCCGCGACCTCGGCCGGTGCCACACCACCGGTGGTCGGTAGGGCCTCCAGCACCCGCCGGGTCACGTCATCCAGTCCGTCCCAGGTCGAGGTGCCCCCGGACGGTGGCGCCGCCGTCTCCCCCATATCGCCGGCCAACTCCACCACGTCGGCCGTCCGTCCGATCAACACGGCTCCGCGATCGCGGATCAGCAGATGGGTCCCGACCGATGCCACCGACGTCACAGGACCCGGTATCGCGCCGACCGGCCGCTCCAGCGCCGCCGCCCACGCCGCGGTGCTCAGGGCCCCGCTCCGTGCGGCCGCCTCCACCACGATGGTCGCGGATGTCAGGGCCGCGATGATCCTGTTCCGGTCCAGGAACCTGTACCGGGTCACGCCGGTCCCCGGGGGCTGTTCCGAGATCACCGCCCCGGTTTCCGCGATCTGCCGGAGCATGGAGTCGTTCCCCCGGGGGTACAGCCGGTCCACGCCTCCTGCCAGAACCGCGATGGTCACCCCTCCCGCCCCCAACACGGCACGGTGCGCGGCGGCGTCGATCCCGAACGCTCCCCCGGAGACCACGGTGAAGTCCTCGGCCGATACCCCGGCGGACAGGTCCGCGGTCACCGCCCGCCCGTACGCGGTGGGTGCGCGGGTTCCGACCACCGCCACCGACCGACCCAGCGCCGTGGCCGGATCGGCGGGACCACGCCACCACAGCCCCAGCGGCCGTAACGCCGTGGGCACCCCGCCCGTGCCATCGCGCCGTCTCCCCCGTGGTCGATCGAGGGGCGCGAGCAGCCAGTCCGGCCAGCCGGGATCGCCCGGCACCAGCAGCCGTGCCCCCGACCTGTGGGCGTCATCCAGAAGTCCGGCCCCGTCGACCACGTCTCGTCGTGCCTCGGTCTGATCGGCCAGCCCCTCGGGCACCTGCTTCCTCCGGATCCGGTCGCGGGCCTCGACCGGCCCGACCGTGTCCACCAGGTCCCAGAGTTGTGCGGTGGGCCTCTCCGTCACTGCACCCAAATAGGCGTACGCCGCGCGGACCTCATCCGTCGCCGGGACCGCCGTCTCGAACAGCCCTGCCATCAGTCCTCTCCTCTCAGCACCATCGCCTCGGCGACATGCGATTCGGTGGGCACGACGGCCCCCTCCAGGTCCGCGACCGTCCACGCCAGACGGAGACACCGATCCACACCACGTGGAGACAGGACACCGTGGGCCAGCGCACGGTCAAGCGGGCGGAGGGCACGCCTGTCCAGCGCCTTCAGTGATCGCAGGACCCGCCCGGGCACGCCGGCGTTGGCCGCGGCGCCGTTCGCCTCCGCGCACCCCGCCCACCGATCGGCGGCGGCGGCCCTCGCCGTCGTCACCCTGGCCCGCACGACCGCGGTGTCCTCGATCTCCCCCACCGCGAACAATCCCGAACCGACCGGCAGAGTCCGCGCGGCGATATCGATCCGGTCCCGCAGCGGACCGGTCAGAGCCCGCCCGTAGCGGCGGCGCGCGTCAGGCGAGCAGGTGCAGTCGTCCGGCCTCGCGGCGCCACAGGGGCAGTCGTTCGCGGCCATGACGAGTTGGAACCTCGCGGGAAAGACCATGATCCCGTCGCTCCGGGCGATCCGTATCTCGCCCTCCTCCAGCGGTGTCCTGAGGCTGTCGAGCACGCGGCCGGAGAACTCCGCACATTCATCGAGGAACAGCACTCCCCTGTGCGCCAGCGAGACCGCCCCGGGGCGCGGTGTGGTGGACCCGCCGCCGACGAGCGCCGCCGTCGACGCGTCGTGGTGTGGGGCGACGAACGGCGGACGGCGCAGCAGCGGGTCCCGGGAGGAGAGCTTGCCCATGACCGAATGGATCGCGGTGGCCTCGAGCGCCGCCTGCTCGTCCAGATCGGGCAGCAACCCGGGGAGCCTGCGCGCCAACATCGTCTTGCCCGTCCCGGGGGCCCCGCGAAGAAGAACCGCGTGGCCGCCGGCCGCCGCGACCTCGATGGAACGCCGGCAATCGTCCTGGCCCACCACCTCGGCCAGGTCGGAGTCATCACCGTCCGCGACGCCCCGCGGCGCTGCCGCCTCCGAGACCAGATCCCCTGAGCCGCGGCACCAGACGGCGATCATCGCGAGCGAGTCCGCCCCGGCCGTGGCGATTCCCCTAACGAGACGAGCCTCTGCCAGGTTCGCCCCCGGCACGATCGCCCGTTCCAACCCGGCCTCCCGCGCAGCGAGGACCGCGGGAAGGACGCCTCTCACGGGCCTGATGCGCCCGTCCAGTGCGAGCTCCCCCACCAGCAGCGTCCCCTCGAACGCCCCGGCCGGGAGTTCGCCCGACGCGGTGAGGACCCCGATCGCGAGCGGGAGATCGAAGCCTGAGCCCCGTTTGGGGACCGCCGCAGGCGACAGTGAGAGCACGACCCTGCCCGGCGGCCAGGTGAGGCCGGAGTTGACGACCGCGGCCCGGACCCTGTCCCTGGCCTGCAATACCGCCTTGTCCGGAAGACCCACGATGCTCACCGCCGGCAGCCCACGGCCCACATCCGCCTCGACCTCGACCAACTGTCCACCGACCCCCTGGAGGGTGACCGCCCACGTGCGTCCGAGCGCCACTGTCACATCACGTCCTCGAACAGCTCCAGCCGCGGACGATCGGACTCGGACAGGTCCACCCCGACGACGTCGAAGCACACCTGACGCCACCCGCCCGGGTTGGCTGCGAGCCAGTACTTCGCCACCATGCGAACCTGGTGCTGCTTGGCCGGTGTGACCGACTCGGCGGGGGTGCCGAAGCCCGGGCCCGTACGGGTGCGCACCTCGACGAACCGGAGACGACCCGCGGCGTCGAGCACCACCAGATCGAGCTCCCCGGCCGCACACCGCCAGTTGCGTGCCAGGACCTCGGCGCCCCTGGACCTCAGGAGCGATTCCGCGTGCTTCTCCCCCGCCCTCCCGATCTGTTGCCGCCGGTCCGGCCTGCGTCGCCCGGACGTCCCCGCCCTCCGGCTCCCGTCCCCCTCGTGACCCGCCATCGCCCGCCCCTCCCGGCGACCCGGCCCACCCGGGTCCGCCGGGGATCACCCTGCCGGACGCAGACGACCCGGCCCGCCGGATGCGGGCCGGGTCGGAGACGGTCTGTGGAGAGTCCGGGGCCTGTGGACAATCGCCCCGGATGCCTACTCGGGAAGGCGGAGCTCGGGCTTGTCCAGCTCCTCGATATTGACGTCCTTGAACGTCAACACGCGCACGTACTTGACGAAACGCGCAGGTCGGTACATGTCCCACACCCAGGCATCGGACATGCGGACGTCGAAGTACACCTCGCCGTCAGCGGACCTCGGGATGAGTTCAACGGCGTTGGCGAGGTAGAAGCGGCGCTCCGTCTCGACGACATAGGTGAACTGCCCGACGATGTCGCGGTACTCGCGATAAAGCGAGAGCTCCATCTCGGTCTCGTAGTTCTCCAGATCCTCGGCGCTCATCTCGTGCTCCTCGAATGCGCCTGCGCGGCGCGACGGACGTTGGCGTACGACATGCGATGGATGTCGCTGGGACCGAGTTCCTCGATCGCCCTGGCGTGACGTGCGGTCCCGTATCCCTTGTGGGAGGCGAACCCGTAGCCCGGGTACCGCGAGTCGAGGTCCACCATAATCCGATCACGCGTCACCTTCGCGAGGACACTCGCGGCGGCGATGGATGCGACCACCGCATCACCCCCGATGACCGCCGTGGACTGGCACCCGAGCCCGTCGACGGCGAACCCGTCCGTGAACACGAAACCCGGAGACGGATCCAGCCCGGCCACCGCGCGACGCATCCCCTCGAGGTTGCAGCGGTGGATCCCCCGCGCATCGATGTGCTCCGGGTCGATCACCACCACAGACATCGCCACCGCACGGCGCATGACCGCGTCGTGGAGTCGTTCACGGGTGGCGGGCGAGAGCTTCTTCGAATCATCGAGGTCCGCGAGTTCGGGGTGTAACCGGTCTCCGAGAACACACGCCGCGACGACGAGAGGGCCGGCGCAACAACCCCGGCCCGCCTCATCGACCCCGGCGGCGGGACCCAGACCGCGACGTGAGACGGCCGCCTCGAGAGCCAGACGACCAGCCCTGCGGGTCACCCGCGCGCGGTCCGGCAGGGCCGGCCTGAGACCGACCGGCCTCACCCGACGCTGATGTCCGGGGAGGAGACCGTCCCGATCCGGTTGAAGGGCAGGATGATCGCCTGGACCTTGCCGATGATGTTCTCGCCCGGCACCGTCCCCTGGAACTCGTCGCCCATGTGGAAACGCGAGTCGGCCGAGTTGTTCCGGTTGTCACCCATCACCCAGTAGTTGCCCTCGGGCACCGTGATGGGCCCGAACGCACAGTTCATGGGATTGCGGTTCACCGTCGGATCCTCGTTGAGGTACGGCTCGTCCAGCGGCTGACCGTCTACCAGCAGCCGGCCGTCCGGGGAACATCCGCCCACCGTCTGGCCGCCCACGGCGACGACGCGCTTCACGAGGTCGTTCTGGTCGGGCGGGACGACGCCGATGACGCCGCCGATGTTCTCCAGGGTGCGGATGACGGGATTGTCCGATCGGATCGACTGGTAGCCCTGGTTCCAGGAATCCGGCCCCTTGAACACCACCACATCGCCGGGCTCCGGGTCACCGAACCGATAACTGATCTTGTCGACGAAGATCCGGTCCCCGGTGCATCCCACGCAGCCGTGGAGCGTGGGCTCCATCGACTCGGAGGGGATCTGGTACACCCGCCCCACGAAGGTCTGGAACACGAAGACCAGGACGAGCGCGATCACCACCAGCAGGGGGATCTCTATGTACCAGGGCTGGCCCTTCTTCTCGACGCCGCGAGCCGGGGCCCCGTCTTCACGGGGCCCCGGCTCGGCGGGGTCATGTCCAGGCGATTCGGTGCTGCTCACCCGGACGAGCGTAGTCGATTCCCTGCCACCGTCGGCGGCCGAGTAGGACTCGCTCTACGCGATCAGCGCTTCTCCTTGATCTTCGCGGCCTTGCCGCGGAGAGCACGCAGGTAGTACAGCTTGGCGCGACGGACGTCACCGCGCACCAGCACATCGATCCGGTCGATGTTCGGCGAGTGCACCGGGAAGGTGCGCTCGACGCCGACGCCGAACGAGACCTTGCGGATGGTGAAGGTCTCGCGGACGCCGCCGCCCTGGCGACGGATCACGACGCCCTTGAAGACCTGGATACGCTCCTTCGTGCCCTCGATGACCTTGACGTGCACGTCGAGCGTGTCGCCGGCCCGGAACTCGGGGATGTCGTCCCGCAGGGACTTGTTGTCGATGAAATCGAGAGTGTTCATTGATGTTCCTTGCATGTCAGGAATGAGGACAGAGGACCCTGGCGCCCACCGTGTAGGTGGGACAACCGGTTCGTGCCCCGGATCAGCGCGACCGACGACGGGCGTGCAGGACGCCCGGAAGGTCAACCTCGCTAGTGTGCCATCACTGGTGCGCACGCCCCAAATCAGGGCTGCGGTGGCGCCCATCCGAGCTCGGCGAGCAGGGCCAGATCCGGTGTGTCCAGTTCGGCGCGGGCCAGCAGCTCCGGTCGCCGCTCGGCGGTCCGGCGCAGCGACTGGTCCCGACGCCAGCGGTCTATCCTGGCGTGGTTTCCTGACTTGAGCACCTCCGGAACCGCGCGGTCCCGCCAGACCTCGGGCCTGGTGTACGAGGGCCCCTCGAGCAGGCCGTCGGAGAAGGAGTCCTCCTCGTGGCTGCGGCGATTGCCCAGAACCCCGGGCAGGAGGCGGACGACCGCCTCGGCGATCACGAGTACGGCCACCTCTCCCCCGATGAGGACGTAGTCGCCGATGCTGACCTCGTCGACGTCCATCGTCTCGGATGCCTCGTCGACCACACGCTGGTCGATCCCCTCGTAGCGCCCACACGCGAACAACAGGTGTCGCCGGCGCGCGTAGCGATGGGCGTCGGACTGGGTGAATGGTCGGCCAGCGGGGGTGGGCACGATCAGCAGCGGCCGGTCGTCCCCTCGGGTGTCCGGGTGCGGCACGGGGACGAGATCGTCCAGTGCCTCGCCCCACACGGTGGGGCGCATGACCATGCCGGGGCCACCGCCGAACGGGGTGTCGTCCACGGATCGGTGGACGTCATGCGTCCAGTCACGCAGGTCGTGTATCCCCACTTCGACGATCCCGCGGTCGACGGCGCGGCCCAGCAGGGCCAGCCGGAGCGGGGCGAGGTACTCGGGAAAGACGGTGACGACGTCGAGTCGCAGCGCCGGGCCGGCCCCACCACGTTCGTCGGCGGCGGTCATGAGCTGCCCAGTTCGAGCAGTCCTTCCGGCGGATCGATCACACACGTGCCCCCGGCGAGATCCACTTCCGGGACCATCTCCGTCACGAATGGCACCAGCGCGTCGGACCCGTCGGCGAGACGGATGCCCAGCAGTTCGCCCGCGGCGGTGTGCACGACCTCGACGACCTCACCGAGGCGGTCGCCCGAGGTATCGAGCACACGGAGTCCGAGCAACTGGTGGTCGTGGAACTCGTCCGGGTCCTGTGGGTCAGGAAGCGCCCCGGAGTCGACGAGCAGCAGCATGCCGCGCAGCGCGTCGGCGGTGTCCCGGTCCCCCACCCCTTCGAGACGCACGAGAAGCCGCCCGGAGTGACTCCGGGCGGCTTCGATCGTCACGTCACGATCCGCCGTGTTGTTGCCACGGCCGGTGCGGCCGACGAGACGGCTCGCGGGGGCGAACCGCTCCTCGGGGGAGTCGGTCCGCACCTCGACCACGAGCTCGCCTCGGACGCCGTGCGATTTGACGACGCGTCCGACGACGAGCTCCATGGTGTCCTTGTCCTCGGGCTACTGGCGGGTCAACGGTCGGTGTCGACGACGTCGACACGGATTCCCGGGCCACCCACAGCGGTGACGATGGTCCGGATCGCCGAAGCGGTGCGACCACCACGGCCGATCACCCGACCGAGATCGGACGGGGCGACCGTCACCCGGATCACGGCGCCGCGCCGGCCACCACTCGACCGCACGGCCACCGCGTCGGGATCCGACACGATGCCGCGGACGAGATGGTCGACGGCGTCGACAACCATGTCGTTCATCAGACTCAGGCCTCTGCGGACTCGGCCTCGGCGGCCTCGCCCTCGGTGGACTCGGCCGCAGCGGCCTCCTCCGCCTTCTTGGCCTCTTCGGCCTTCTTGGCCTTCTCGGCCTTGCGCTTGGTGGTGATGGCCTCGGCGGACGGCTCGCCCTGGGCCTCCTCGAGCGCCTTGTTGAACAGGTCCAGCTTGCTGGGCTTGGGCTCGGCGACCTTCAGGGTGCCCTCGGCGCCCTCGATGCCCTTGAACTTCTGCCAGTCACCGGTCAGCTTGAGCAGCTGCTCGACGGCCTCGGTCGGCTGGGCGCCGACGCCGAGCCAGTACTGGGCGCGCTCGGAGTCGATCTGGACGAAGCTGGGCTCCTCCTTGGGACGGTAGAGACCGATGGTCTCGATCGACCGGCCGTCACGACGGGTGCGGGCGTCGGCCACGATCACGCGGTACTGCGGGTTGCGGATCTTGCCGAGGCGGGTGAGCTTGATCTTGACGGCCATGTGGGCGTCTCACTTTCTGTTGCAGGTCACGTGGCGATTCAGCGACGCCCGCACTGGTTGCGGGGCCCGGTTTCGCCTTGCGGGTGACCGCCGGTCGGCACGGAACCCGCGCTTGGGCGCGTGGTTCCACCGGTGACGGCGTCCGGCGGACCAGTCTAGACCGCCGTGCCGCCGGGGCACCAATCGCCCCGCCCGGCGCAGCAGCGTGTGTCAACGCTTGGGGAACTTCAGGTCGTTGATGTCGATCCCCTCGAGGCCGGGCGGGAGCTGATCCAGTCCCGGCGGCATCTGCGACAGGTCGGGCATGCCCTGAGGCATACCGGGCATACCGGGCGGCATACCTGGCATGCCGCCCGGCATCATCCCGCGGTTCTTGGGCGGTGTGGGGCCACGCCCCTTCTTGCCCTTCTTGCCCTTGCGCTGGTTCTTGCGGCCAGCGCCCGGCATGCCCATCTGGCCGGCCATCCGGCTCATCATCTTGCGGGCCTCGAAGAAGCGGTCCACGAGTTGATTGACGTCGGTCACGGTCACGCCGGAACCCTTGGCGATGCGCTGGCGGCGGGACCCGTTGATGACCTTCGGGTTGGCCCGCTCCTCCGGGGTCATACCGCGGATGATGGCCTGGATGCGGTCCAGGTATTTCTCGTCGATGTCGCCGACGGCGGCCTTCATCTCCTTGCCGCCCGGGAGCATGCCGAGCAGGTTCCCGATGGGCCCCATCTTCCGGATCATCAGCATCTGGTCGAGGAAGTCCTCGAGGGTGAGCTCGCCCGAGCCGATCTTCGCGGCGGTCTTCTCGGCCTCCGTGGCGTCGAAGACGGTCTCGGCCTGCTCGATCAGCGAGAGCACGTCGCCCATTCCGAGGATGCGGCTCGACATCCGCTCCGGGTGGAAGACGTCGAAGTCCTCGAGCTTCTCGCCGTCGGAGGCGAACATGATCGGGGTGCCGGTCAGCTCGCGGACGCTGAGCGCCGCACCGCCTCGGGCATCGCCGTCGAGCTTGGTGAGGACGACGCCGGTGAAGCCGACTCCCTCACGGAACGCCTCGGCGGTGATGACGGCGTCCTGACCGATCATGGCGTCCAGGACGAAGAAGGTCTCGTCCGGCTGGACGGCGTCACGGATCCCCCGCGCCTGGGCCATCAACTCGTCGTCGATACCGAGTCGACCGGCGGTGTCGACGATCACGACGTCGTGCATCTTGGCGCGGGCGTGTGCGAGTCCGCGCTGGGCCACGGAGACGGGTTCCTGGACCCCCACGACCTCGCCGTCACCACCGACGGAGGTGCCGGGGTGCGGCGCGAACACCTGGACCCCGGCCCGCTCACCGACGATCTGCAGCTGATCCACCGCGCCGGGGCGCTGCAGGTCGCACGCCACGAGCAGCGGGGTGTGGCCCTGGCCCTTGAGCCAGTGTGCGAGCTTTCCGGCGAGGGTGGTCTTACCCGCGCCCTGGAGGCCGGCCAGCATGATCACGGTCGGGGGCTGCTTGGCGAACTCGATCCGCCGCGCCTCACCGCCGAGGATCGCCGTGAGCTCGGCATCGACGATCTTGACGACCTGCTGCGCCGGGTTGAGCGCCTCGGACACCTCTGCGCCCTTGGCCCGCTCCTTGACCCGCGAGATGAAGGCGCGGACGACCGGCAGGGCGACGTCCGCCTCGAGTAGCGCCAGCCTGATCTCGCGCGCCGTGGCGTCGATGTCCGCGTCACTGAGCCGGCCTTTGCCACGGAGGTCCTTGAGCGCACCTGTGAGGCGGTCGGACAAGGATTCGAACACGGCAACAGCTCCCTGGTTCGCGGCCCGGGACGGAGAACCCCGGTGTCGTCGGCGACGACTCCACACAGGGTATCGGGACACACCGTGTCAGCACACGCTGAGGTCGTCGAGTCCGTATCAGGACAGGGCGGTCTCGACGACCGCCGCCGTACCGAGAACCGCTCCCCGCCCGGACAGCGCGAAGGCGTCCTCGACCGCCGAGCCGCGGGTTCTCACCAGAACCCAGTCGATTCTCGCACCGGCACCCAGGAGCGACGAGACGATCGTGGCGAGCAGCCCCGGCCGATCCCGGGCCCGCACCTCCAGGATGATTCCGTCCCCGTCGGAGCGCGGGCTGACGATGACCGACGCCGGGACGTCCGGGGGCCGGTGCGCGGGTGCCCGACCCAGCGCGTTGCGCATCGTGCTCGGTAATCCCGAATCGATCGACCGCCGCAGGTCCTTGGCGAGCAGCCGGGGGTCGACCGGCGCCCCGAATCCTGTGGACACCGTCATCGTCGCCCGCATGCCGCCGGGCGGCCGCAGGTCGATCCGTGCGTCCACGACCTCCAGCCGGTGGAATGCCAGGACCTGTGCCGCAACCTCGAGCGAGCGTCCCCCACCGGGCACGACGAGGGTGACGTCGTGGCGGGTCCCGGCGCCCCGGGTCCGGAGGTCGACGACGACGTCGGGTGGCCCGTGCGGGCGGGCCGCGTCCACCGCGGGCGGTTCGAGATCACCGGGGCGACCGGACGGTGTCGCCCGGCACGCGGCCACCAGGGCTGCGTGAGCGGCCGCCCGCCCCTCGGTCCACACCGTCGGTCCGGTGGCGATCGAGTCCGCTTCGGTCAGGGCGGCCAGGACGTCCATCGCCACCGTGTCGTGTTCCAGCACCGCCATGAGCATGGCGGGCGTGGCCGGGTCCCGTGGGTCGTGACGAACTGCCGACCTGGCGAACAACAGGTGGTGACGAACGATTCGCACGAGTGTCTCGTCGTCGTCATCATCCAACCCGAGCCGTACCGCCACCGGCCACACCATCTCCGCACCGTTCACGCTGTGATCCCCGGCGCGACACTTGCCGATGTCGTGGAGCAACGCCCCGAGTAACAACAGATCGGCCCGGCGCACAGAGGTGGTGAGTCGCGAGGCGGCCACCACCGTCTGGATGAGGTGGCGGTCCACCGGGAAGACATGGGTGCGCTCCCGGGCCGGTAGGTCGCGGATCCCGGACCACTCGGGCAGCAGCCGCTCCCACAGCCCGCTGCGGTCCAGCGCCTCGAACACCGGCGGCAGGGTGTCACCGGAACCCAACAACACCAGCAGATCGGACAGCGCGGCCGCGGGCCACCGCCCCTCCGGCTGAGGGCAGCGCTCCGCGAGCACCCCGAGAGTCGCGGGAGCGATGGGAAGCCCCGCGCGTGCCGCGGCGGAGGCGACGCGCAGCGGCAGCCACGGATCGGTCTCGACCCGCGCGCCCCGGGCCAGTGCCACCTCCCCGGCGTGCTCCACCACCCCGTCCGCCAACGGACGGCGCACCGGTGACCGCCGCAGTAATCCGGTGAGCCCGCGTGTGGACAGCGCCGCGCACGACACCCGCAGCGCCTGGTCTGTGGTGAAGGCGATCGTGCGGGAGGCGTCGCCGAGGGCCCGGGCCAACTCGAACCGGTCACCCACGCCGAGCGCACGGCCGACCTCGTCGCCGTACTGGGCGTGCAGGACCTCGCGCGGGCGGCCGCTGATGCGGTGCAGTTCGGTCCGCGCATCGAGGACCCTGGCATGCGCTGTCGCCAGATCCTCGGGCCTGGCCGACCGACCGTCACACAGGTGCGCCAACGTCAGCGCCGACACGAGTTGGCGGTCCCGCAGGCCTCCCGCCCCGTTCTTGAGGTCGGGCTCGGTGAGATGGGCGATCACGCCGGCGCGCCGGCGGCGGGCCGCGGCCGCGTCGACCAGGTCGTCGTATCGGGAGGCGATCTGGCTCCGCCACTGACGGCGCGCGCCGTCGATCACGAGCGCTCCCAGGTCGGCGTCGCCGGCCACGACGCGGGCGTCCAGCAGACTCAGCCCGGCACACACGTCCGAGGCGGCGACGGTCAGACACTGGTCGACGGTCCGGACACTGTGGTCGAGCTCGATCCCGGAATCCCACAACGGGTACCACAGCGACTCGGCGATTCTCGCGAGCTCCCGGTCCGGGCGCCGCTCGTGCACGAGGACCAGGTCGAGATCCGAGAACGGGAGCACTTCGCGGCGCCCGAGGCCGCCGAGTGCGACGAGCACGAACCCGCTCCGGTCCCCGATGCCGGCCTCCTGGGCCAGGAGGGCGAGTTCCCGCTCGTACAACTCGCACAGGGCGCCCCTCAGGGCGTCCGCGGGTAGGTGCTCGGGAGACACACCCAGGAGTTCCGCGCGTCCCTCGCGGAGCGCCCGGGCACGCTGGATACCGAACGTCCCGCTCATGGGGACTCCTCTCCGCCTTGCGGCGACACCCGGGCCTCGGCGGGCCGCTCAGATGGCGGCCGGGCCCTCTTCGCCGGTGCGGACGCGGACGATGGACTCGACCGGGGTGACCCAGACCTTGCCGTCGCCGATCTTGCCGGTGCGGGCCGAGTCGACGACCAGGGCGATGACCGCGTCGACAGCCTCGTCGTCGACCACCACCTCCACCCTGATCTTGGGGACGAAATCCACGGCGTACTCCGCGCCGCGATAGACCTCTGTGTGGCCCTTCTGGCGGCCGTAACCCTGCACCTCGCTGATGGTCAGTCCGTGGATTCCGGCCTGCTCCAGCGCCGCCTTGACGTCGTCGAGGGTGAACGGCTTGATGATCGCGGTGACGAGTTTCATGTCGTGATGTCCTTTCGTGGGTCCGGCTCAGCGGATGAGCGCGGTGGTGGAGGGTTCGTACGCCGTCTCCGCGTGCTGGGCGCCGTCGATGCCCGACTGTTCGTCGGTCGCATCGATCCGCCACCCGAGGGGCCTGCAGATCGCCCAGGCGATCGTGGTCATCACCGCGGTGAACACCAGCGCCGCCATCGCGATCACCGCCTGGATGACGAGCAGTTTCCAACCATCGGCGGAGTAGAACAGCCCGGCGGCGGTGTCGAAGGTGCCGGTGGCGAACAGGCCGATCGCCACGGTGCCCCAGAGCCCGGCGACGAGGTGGACGCCCACCACGTCGAGAGAGTCGTCGTATCCGAACCGGTACTTCAGCCCCACCGCGAGCGCGGACAGGATGCCGGCGACCGCTCCGAGCGCGACAGCACCGAGCGGACTGACCGAGCCCGCAGCCGGCGTGATGGCCACGAGACCGGCGACCACACCCGAGGCGGCCCCGAGGCTGGTGGCGTGACCGTCCCGGATCCGTTCGGCGAGCAGCCAGCCGAGCATGGCGGCGGCGGCGGCCGCGGTGGTGTTGACCCATGCGAGCCCGGCCGCGCCGTCGGCACCGAAGGCGGAGCCGGCGTTGAAGCCGAACCAGCCGAACCACAGCAGTGCGGCACCGAGCATGACCAACGGCAGGTTGTGCGGACGGTAGGCGGTGCGCCCGAACTCCAGGCGTCTGCCGATGAGCAGGACCAGCACGAGCGCGGCGATACCCGCGTTGATGTGGACGACCGTGCCGCCGGCGAAGTCGATCGGGGCGACCGCGGCGGTCAAACCGCCCTCACCGTCGTCGACGGTGCCGAAGATCCTCGCGGCAATCCCGTTCTCCGAGTGCGAGAGCAGGCCGCCTCCCCACACCATGTGTGCGAGCGGGAAGTACGCCAGGGTCACCCAGACGCCCGCGAAGGCCAGCCAGGTCCCGAACCTCACCCGCTCGGCGAGCGCCCCCGAGATGAGTGCCACCGTGATGATCGCGAAGGTCACCTGGAAGGCGACGTCGACGACCTGCGGGTAGGCGCCGGAACCCGAGGCCACCCAGCCGGAGGCGTCGCCGATCACCCCGGAGAGCCCGAACATCTCGAAGGGGTTGGCGAACACGCCGCCGACGGACTGTCCGCCGTAGGACATCGACCAGCCCCACAGCAGGTAGATGATGCCGACCAGGCCCATCGACCCGAACGACATCATCATCATGTTGAGCACGGACTTCTGCCGGGACATCCCGCCGTAGAACAGTGCCAGCGCGGGTGTCATGAGCAGCACCAGGGATGCCGCCATGAGCATCCAGGCCGTGTCTCCCGTATCGAACTCACCTGTCACGATGCGGTCCTCCTCGTCTCGCGGGGAGGCGTCTTGTCGCCACCCCGTCCGAGATAAGAGATTTCCGCCGTCGTGTTGCGGCCGGTGCGCGCGCACGTTTCCGGTCGGTTACGCGCGGGCGCCTTTCGTTCCGTTCCTGTGTCCTGCGTCCCGGTACCTACACGGCAGCCCCCGACCGGGTCAGGTCCCGAGCAGCGCGTCGACGAACGCCTCCGGGGTGAACGGTGCCAGGTCGTCAGCGCCCTCCCCGAGTCCGACGAGCTTCACCGGCACGCCGAGTTCGTGCTGCACCTGGAATACGATTCCGCCCTTGGCGGTGCCGTCGAGCTTGGTCAGCACGACGCCGGAGATGTCCACGACGTCCTTGAACACGCGCGCCTGCATGAGGCCGTTCTGACCGGTGGTCGCGTCGATCACGAGCAGGACCTCGTCCACAGGGGTCTTCTTCTCCACGACGCGCTTGACCTTGCCGAGCTCATCCATGAGGCCCGTCTTGGTGTGCAGGCGGCCCGCGGTGTCGACCAGCACGGCGTCGACTCCGGTCTCCACCCCCCGCGCGACGGCGTCGAAGGCCACGGAAGCCGGGTCGGCGCCCTCCTTGCCGCGCACGACCTCGGCGCCGACACGCTCGGCCCAGGTCTGGAGCTGGTCAGCGGCCGCGGCACGGAACGTGTCCGCGGCGCCGAGGAGGATGGCGCGGCCGTCAGCGACCAGCACGCGGGCGAGCTTGCCGGTGGTGGTGGTCTTACCCGTGCCGTTGACGCCGACGACGAGGAGGACGGCCGGCGTCCCGTCGTTCGGCAGCGCCCGCAAAGAACGGTCGTACTCGGGGTGGAGGTTGTCGATGAGCGTCTGCCGCAGCAGGTCGCGCACCTGCGCCTCGGTGCGGACCTGGCGGGTGGCGATCTCCTCGCGCAAGGTGTCGACCACGCGCTCGGTCATGGCGGCGCCGAGGTCGGCCATGATCAGGGTGTCCTCGATCTCCTCCCATGCGTCCTCGTCGAGATCGCCCGCACCGAGCAGTCCCAGCAGGCCCTGACCGACCGAGTTCTGCGACCGCGACAGGCGGCCGCGGAGTCGATCCAGGCGTCCGGCGGACGGATCGATGCGCTCGATGGGGGCGACCGGCTCGGGGGTGCCGGTGATGACGTCCGGCGAGTGGACGGGCACCTCGTCGTCGGGGACCTCGGGTGGGACCACCACAGGCTCGACAGGGGTCGGCTCCACGACCACGGTCTCCGCGCTCGGTCCGGGCTCGATGTCCGGCTCGGGCGCCGGCTCCGGCTCCGTCGACGGCGCCGGGGGCACGGCAGTCGGAGCCGGCGGCGCGGGCTCGGCAACCGGCGCGGCGGGCGCCGGATCGGCCGACGGGGCCGAGGGCTCGACGGGCTGCGTGGGCTCCACGGGGGCGGGCGTCTCGCGCGGCAGCGGCTCCTTCGGTGGCGCGGCGGTGGCAGCCCCTCCGGCCTGGGTGAACGAGAAGCCCGTTCCAGCCTGGTAGTTGCCGGAGCGCTCCTGTTGGGTGAGCTCCTTGTTCTCCTCGGGTTTGCTGAGGGTGATCTGCCGGTTTTTGCGGAGCTGCAGTCCCACGACGAGCGCGATGACTGCCAGCAACAGCACGACGGCGACGGCCACGATGATCCAGGTAGTGGTGTTCACGGTGCCCAGTATGGCCGAACGCCCCCTTCGTCATCTCGATCCCGGGGGTCCGGAGCGGCCCTAGACTGACGCTCGTCACCGGAAGGAGGTGCTCGTGCCGTGACCGATGTCCACGCCCCACCGCACGCCGGTCCACCGACCCCTCCCCGTGCACGCAGAGCCCCTATCCGCCGCGCCCCGGTCGTGCCCACCTGGGTCGCCAAGGCCGTCATGGCGGTGACCGGGCTGGTCTTCACCGCCTTCGTCGTGGTGCACATGGTCGGCAATCTCAAGGTGTTCAGCGGTGCGGCCACGTTCAACGGTTACGCCGCGTGGCTGCGTTCGTTGCTCGAGCCCCTCGTCCCGCACGAGGGCGTCCTGTGGGCACTCCGCGTGGTGCTCGCGCTGTGCCTGGTCGCCCACCTGTGGTGCTCCGTGGTGTTGGTTCGCCGCTCACGGTCGTCGGCGGGCCCGCATCGGCGGCGGCTGTCCGCAGGATCGTTCGGGGCGCGGTCGATGCTGGTGACCGGCGTGGTGCTGCTGCTGTTCGTCGTCTTCCACATCCTGGACATGACCACCGGCACCCCGCCGGTCGCGCCGTCCTCCTTCGTCCCGGGCTCGGCCCACGCCAACCTCGTGGGGAGCCTCGCGCGGCCGTGGGTGGCCACCTTCTACGGGTTCACGATGCTGCTGCTGGCCGTGCACATCGCGCACGGTGTCCGCACAGCGGCCGGCGATCTCGGCGTGACCGGGGTCCGGAGCCGTGCCGGTATCGCGGTCATCGGCGGGATCGCCGCCGTGGCGGTCCTTCTCGGTAATGCCGCGATCCCCGTGGCTGTCCAGATGGGGTGGCTGACATGACGTTCACGCCGCCTCCGGTGTCGATCCCGGGCGTCTCGCTCGGCCGGGCACTGTTGAGCGGCGTGCCGGACGGCGACCCCGCCACGGCATGGGCGCGGCGTCGCGACGCCTACCCCCTGGTCGCCCCCGGGAACCGCCGGCACTTCCACGTGGTCGTGGTGGGTACGGGGCTGGCGGGCGCGGGGGCGGCCGCCGCGCTCGCCGAACTCGGCTACCGGGTCACGGCGTTCACCTACCACGACGCGCCGCGCCGCGCGCACTCCGTCGCCGCCCAGGGCGGCATCAATGCGGCCCGGGGCCGCCGGGTGGACGGCGACTCGGTCGCCCGCTTCGTCACCGACACCGTCAAGGGTGGTGACTTCCGTGGTCGGGAGGCCGAGGCGTTCCGACTGGGCGAGGAGTCGGTGCGGGTGATCGACCACTTCTCCGCCATCGGCGCCCCGTTCGCCCGTGAGTACGGCGGCGTCCTGGCCACCCGTTCCTTCGGCGGGGTGCAGGTCTCCCGCACGTACTACTCCCGGGGCCAGACCGGGCAGCAGCTCCAGATCGCCGGGACACAGGCCCTACTGCGGCAGGTCGGGGCGGGCGCGGTGGAACTGCACACCCGCCACGAGATGCTCGACCTCGTCGTCGACGACTCCGGCTGCCACGGGGTTGTGGTGCGCGACCTGGTCACCGGCCGGATCCGGGCCGAGACCGCGCACGCGGTCGTACTGGCCACGGGCGGGTACGGCACCGTCTTCCGCGACTCCACGCTCGCCGTGCACTCCAATGCCTCGGCCGTGTGGCGCGCCCACCAGCGGGGTGCTCTGTTCGCCTCGCCCTCGTTCGTCCAGTTCCACCCCACCGCCCTGCCCAAGGACACCGACTGGCAGGCCAAGACCATCCTCATGAGCGAGTCGTTGCGCAACGACGGGCGGATCTGGGTCCCGCTGCGTGCCGACGACACGCGGGCCCCGGGGGATATCCCCGACGCCGAGCGGGACTACTTCCTCGAGCGCCGGTACCCCGCGTTCGGCAACCTGGTGCCCCGTGACGTGGCCTCGCGCGCGATCACCACCGAGATCCGGGCCGGCCGGGGCGTCGGCCCCCGGTGCAACTCGGTGAACCTGGACTTCCGGGACGCGCTGGTACGCGTGGGGCGCGAGGTGATCGCCGAACGCTACGGCAACCTGTTCGACATGTACACCCACGCCACCGGCGAGGACCCGTACACGGTCCCGATGCGGATCGCCCCGACCTGTCACTTCACGATGGGTGGGCTGTGGAGCAACTACGATCTCCAGACCTCGGTCCCCGGACTGTTCGTGGGCGGAGAGTGCGGCTGGGGCTACCACGGGGCCAACCGGCTCGGCGCGAACTCACTGCTCAGCGCAAGTGTCGACGGGTGGTTCACCCTGCCCTTCTCGGTACCTGCGCACCTGGCCACCCGTCTCGGACGGGAACTACCGGCGGACGACGACGAGGTGGTCGCGTCCGCCGTGAACCGCGCCCGCCGGCGTGTGGACGCCCTCCTCTCGGTGGGCGGGACGACCGGGCCGGGCCACTTCCACCGCGAACTCGGGCAGATCCTCTACGCCGGGTGCGGGGTCACGCGGACCGCGGAGGGGCTCACCGAGGCGATCGACCGTGTCCGTGAGCTGCGCGCCCGTTTCTGGGCGGATCTCCGGGTCACCGGGTCCGGAGAGCACCTCAACCAGGTCCTCGAACTGGCCGGCCGGGTGGCCGACTATCTGGAGCTGGCCGAGCTGATGTGCGTCGACGCCCTGGACCGGGACGAATCCTGCGGCGCCCATTTCCGCGACGAACACCAGACACCGGACGGGGAGGCGCTGCGCGACGACGCGTCGTGGTGCTTCGCCTCGGCGTGGGAGTCCACGGGAGACGACCGGGGCGGCCCGCGCGCCTTCACCCGGCACGCCGAGCCTCTCGGATTCCAGACGGTCGGTGTGACCACGAGGGACTACCGATGAGAGCCACCGACGAGGGGCAACCGATGCGGTCTCAGACCGGGAGGCGGACACCATGGATCTGACACTGCGCATCTGGCGCCAGGACGGGCCGGAGGACACGGGACGGTACGAGCATCACGACGTGTCCGGCGCCCGGCCGGAGATGAGCGTGCTGGAACTGCTCGACGTGCTCAATGAACGGTTGGTGGACTCCGGTCGGGAGCCCGTGGCGTTCGACTCCGACTGCCGCGAGGGGATCTGCGGCGCGTGCGGGGTGACGGTCGACGGTCGCCCCCACGGTCCCGCGGCGAACACCCCGTCGTGCCACCAGCGGCTCACCGCGTACTCCGACGGAGACACCCTGCGCATCGAACCACTGCGTGCGGCCGCCTTCCCGGTGGTGCGGGACCTGGTGGTGGACCGCTCCGCTCTCGACGGCGTGATCGAGGCCGGTGCGTACGTGCGCATTCCCGCGGGGGCCGCGCCCGACGCCGACAGCACGTTGCAGGACCACGACACGGCCAACACCGCCCTGGACTTCGCGGCCTGCATCGGCTGCGGCGCCTGCGTCGCGGCGTGCCCCAACGGGTCGGCGAACTTGTTCGTCGGTGCCAAGCTCGGGCACCTGGCGCTCATGCCGGTGTCCGCGCTCGACCGCGCCCCGCGGGCCCGGGAGATGGTCCGGGAGGCGGACCGCGAATTCGGTCCCTGCTCGCTCTACGGCGAGTGTTCGAGGGTGTGCCCCGCCGGGATCCCGCTACGCGCGATCGGGGCCGTCAACCGTGAGCGCCTGCGCTCGGTGTTCCGCCGCCGGTGAGCGGCTAGATGTGATGTCCAGGGAGGTTGTCCCGACTCGCGTTGGTGAGTTCGGCTGACAGGTGAAGGCCTCCGGTTGTGAAGTGGAGCTGTCTA